>NZ_JAELTP010000311.1 GCF_016428915.1 Pandoraea sp. ASV26 | reverse complement strand
GATGTGTATAAGAGACAGCTCCGTTAGTGTGCATGCCATGTTCAACCAGTTCTGCTTCGCCGTTCAAGGTTCGATAATGAAAGGTGTATTCTTTGGGGAAGAGAAGCGTATGAAGGTCGTGCGAAGAAGAGGTCGGCGGTGGAGCAATTCGATCAAATATCGGTCGACCCGTCTCAACAACGGCATGTAGGATTTCATCAGAGAGAGCCTCTGCTTCTTCGAAATCGTCGCTGTCGCATGCAGCGTTATATCTCTCAATAAATGAGTTCTCAATCGGATGAGCAGCGGAATGTGAATGAGATCGCTCGAGTTGTATAACGAGGCGTGCATAGTTCCAGCGGATGTGCAAGAAGATGCTATCCCTGGAGCCGCTGGATAACTCTTCAAGGTGATGGATGCTCATGATTCAACCCTTTTTACCCGCAAAAATCCTGCGAAAATGCCACAGATATGGAGATTCGTGTGAGGCTACAACACTGACG
>NZ_JAELTP010000310.1 GCF_016428915.1 Pandoraea sp. ASV26 | reverse complement strand
CTCCCCGCGTCCGTCGCGCTGACAGAGGGCGTTTCTGAATCCCCTCCCGCACCGCGACTGGCATCCATGGACGGGACATGGCCAATCATGGCCTGAAAAAAGGTGCAGTAGGGACACGAAGTGGTGTCGGAGAGCGTATGAGTGAGGGATACCCAGGGCCGGGGCTGGCCTGGTTTCCAGTCGAGGAGGCGCGAGAAGCCAATGGCGGCGCAGTGTTGGCAGACAATGGGTAAGTCATGTTGCTGCTGCGTGTGCCCATTTGTCTGTTCATGGTCACTGTCATTCCCATCCCGTTCATTACTAGCGTGATTCCCATTTGTTCCGTTTTCATCCTCACTATCTTTGTCCACCGGCAAGACGGATATGCGACTCATCCCATTCCTAGTCGGCCTCTTGTTCAACGCGGCCACACCTCGTCGGGACGTACTCGTAAGCTGGTGAAAGTCCCTCGCATCCGATAGTTCGGGTCCGGTGATGGTTTTCC
>NZ_JAELTP010000309.1 GCF_016428915.1 Pandoraea sp. ASV26 | reverse complement strand
ACCTCAACGAGGACGCCGTCGTCGTCTGGCAGCACACCAACTTCCTCAAGTGTGTTATCACTTTCGCTCTCCTCCTGCCCACCGTTGTCTGCGGCCTTGGCTGGAATGACTGGCTCGGCGGCTTCGTTTATGCCGGTATCCTCCGTGTCTGCTTCGTCCAGCAGGCTACTTTCTGCGTCAACTCGCTCGCCCACTGGCTTGGTGACCAGCCGTTCGACGACCGCAACTCCCCTCGTGACCACGTCGTCACCGCTCTCGTCACCCTCGGCGAGGGATACCACAACTTCCACCACGAGTTCCCCTCGGACTACCGCAACGCCATTGAGTGGTGGCAGTATGACCCTACCAAGTGGGCCATTCAGATGTGGAAGTTCGTCGGCCTCGCCTACAACCTCAAGCAGTTCCGTGCCAACGAAATTGAAAAGGGCCGTGTCCAGCAGCTCCAGAAGAAGCTCGACCAGAAGCGCACCAAGCTCGACTGGGG
>NZ_JAELTP010000308.1 GCF_016428915.1 Pandoraea sp. ASV26 | reverse complement strand
CCCATGTCATCAGTCCGCGCACTTGTGCCGAAGGAGCTCGGATTTGCTTCCAAACAAAATAGACGACAAGAAAAGGTTTGTTT
Source organism: Pandoraea sp. ASV26 (assembly GCF_016428915.1). Lineage (GTDB taxonomy): Bacteria > Pseudomonadota > Gammaproteobacteria > Burkholderiales > Burkholderiaceae > Pandoraea. The sequence continues at coordinate 405 of NZ_JAELTP010000308.1, read as the reverse complement.
CTCTAGAGGTCTGGATGAATGTAGCGCGATTATCGTTGAGCTAACAACTACTTCAGAATCTCACGAGTCTACAACCGCCCGCTACAATGGTTCGTTCCAGCCAACTAATTACAGCACCACCATCCTTGAACTCGTCACTGACAAGCATGACCAAAGGCATCCCAGCAGCTTGAATATACCTCCTTCGTCCTCGCCGCCTTGACGGCTGGCGGTGGCATCATGGGCTATGTCAAGACCAGATCGCTACCCTCAATCAAAGCCGGATCAGACGTCGGTATCCACAGTACGTTGGCTCCTTGGACAAAAAGCCGAGGCGCGGTTGAGCGGCAACTTGCGTGCTAACAATCTTTGCGCAGACGGAATCGGTGGATATCTCATGCAAAACCGCCAGACCTCTCTCTTATC
>NZ_JAELTP010000307.1 GCF_016428915.1 Pandoraea sp. ASV26 | reverse complement strand
ATCGTAGCAGAACTTCTTTCTGCTCCTCTTTATTACCAGATGTTAAGCAAATACTCAATCAGCTACCCTTTCTTCCATGTCATTTCCATTTTGGCTACAGGAAGTCTTGGTATTAAAGCGTTTATTCGTCACTACCACATTATGGTCGTTATGTAAGCAAGATGAGCCACATCTCCACCAGCCACACCGGGATTCAGTCAGCGTGGCGTATGTCGAAGAAGCCACAGTCAACGACACGAGATAACCTCAACGGAGAGCGACAGTCTTGAGCGACTCCGAAATTGAATAGCCCGGTATTTGGAAGAAGCATTCTTGACCTGAATGTTTCACTCGGCCACCAACTAGGCGCCTTGAGCGCATGTCGCGTGGCAACCCGTGGCAACTCTGATACCGGGGCTGTTGAACCAGGCAAGTGTCGCATGATCGGAACTTGCGCCTTGCCACGGCAGCCTGAGAGCGACGATGCTGCTCATAGCATCTCTTTTCATC
>NZ_JAELTP010000306.1 GCF_016428915.1 Pandoraea sp. ASV26 | reverse complement strand
ATGTATGGTCGTAGCCCAAACCAAGCGACTTTTCGGTCCATCGTTTTACCCATCCGCAGTCTATCCCCGCGCGCCAAAGGAACCGAACTGGTACCAGATTTTTTTCCTTTTTTCCTCAGCATTACAATTGTTGTCGTCGTATTTCCTTATTGTTTTTATTCGTCATCAGGCTGTACAAATGGATTGGCAATCTCCTCGCTTCCGTCAACGGGACTAACGAGGACAAGTAGCGTTCCTCGCGCAACGACCAAGCCAAGCGGTCTTGACGATTCGTTTCCATCTTCGTCTGCAAATTGTAGCAATTAGCACGCGTCTCCGATGTCTTAGGAATTAAATCCTTTCTTACCGCGAACGGTTTCTTGTACCTCGTCCAACACAAGATTCATCAACGCATCATAACCCTTGAGCGTTCCCTTGACTACAACTCACAAAAGTCCCAGTTTAGTTAAGTCTTTTTTCTTCCCCTTCCAGCCGTTAAAAGGAGCGCAAG
>NZ_JAELTP010000305.1 GCF_016428915.1 Pandoraea sp. ASV26 | reverse complement strand
TGTGTATAAGAGACAGACCATCGGCTGTTCGACCGCTTTGGGATTTCCCAGAGCTACCACTTCTCCTCATTGATACCAAGTCACCCAAGTCGACCGCGCAAGAGGTTGCCAAGGTTGGCAAGCTCAAGGCAGCACACCCCAAGCTTGTCGGAGCCATTCTCGAATCCATGGACAAGGTGACAAGCACTGCTGGCGAGGTCTTTGATGATGAAGACTTTGACGAGGAAGATGATGAATCTCTCAAGAGGGTCGGAGAGTTGATGAACATTAACCATGGACTGCTTGTATCACTAGGTGTCTCGCACCCCAGACTGGAACGCGTTCGTGAGCTGGTTGATTATCAAGATCTGGGATGGACCAAACTTACCGGCGCGGGCGGTGGCGGCTGCTCAATTACAATTCTGCGGCAAAGCGCTCCAAAGGAAAAGATATCCAAGCTAAATAAAAAATTAGACGATGAGGGCTACGAATCCTTCCAGACGACTCTAGGT
>NZ_JAELTP010000304.1 GCF_016428915.1 Pandoraea sp. ASV26 | reverse complement strand
ATCATGAGGCTCTCGCGGGTCGTGAGGTGAGGCTCCTCCCACCATCTTTTAGGAAGCCTTGCCCGCCCGCCCGTGGCCCTTGTGCGTTGCCCTTGTTCGCTCGCCATCTTCCGGTGGTTGCTGATCAAATGGCTGCTGATCAATGATGGCTCTCGCACGGTTTCAAGTAGACGTGGTGATGATGATGATGATGATGAGTGAAAGAGGAGATGATTTGGCAATGGTTTTTTGTTTCGGGCGTTTTGGTAAAGATGGGCATATATCACGGTGTTTTGGACAATTGAGTATGCGGTATTTATAACTGTCAGCTGCATTTTGAGTTGAAAGGTCTGAAATGCCTTTTGTACATTTGCTATGTACGCCTCTATACACCTGCCGTTACTTTTATGCTTTGGTTGAAATAATTGGAGATGCTAATATACAACAAATATGAGTTTTGGTTTACACGGTGCTGTTACAACCCCGAACCGAGCGAAGCGAGGGCAGATCACAAG
>NZ_JAELTP010000030.1 GCF_016428915.1 Pandoraea sp. ASV26 | reverse complement strand
ACCCCACAGTGCGCGAATCGCGGCAATGCCCTGTGCCCCCGCTTCACGAGCCTGTGCGAGCGTGCCAAGCGACATTCCGCCCAATGCATAGACCGGCACAGGCGTCAGCGCCACCAGTTCACGAAAGCGAGACCAGCCGAGGGGGACAGCCGTGGTATGGGTCGCCGTGGGAAGAACGGGGGAAATGGTCAGCAGGTCGACCCCTATCTCGCTGGCATGCCTGACTTGGCTTGCGTCATGACAGGCGGCTGACACGAGTTGCCCGCTCGGCACCGGCCGCGTCTTGCACGCCATCAACCGTGTGCTCGTGAGGTGGATGCCATCAGCTTGCAGTGCCTCGGCCGTCTCTACCGGCGCATTGAGCAACAGCCGCGCATCGTAGCGTCGACAGCTCGCCAGGGCTTTCTCGGCCAACCGGGCGTACTGGGCAGACGTCACGGTCTTCGCGCGTAGCTGCACCAAACGCACGCCCGCCCTCAATGCACAGTCCAATTGCGCGATAAAGACGTCCAGCGGCTCGTTTCGGGGCGGTTCGGGCGTAATCAGATAAGTCAGCGGGAGCCGAGTGAACTGTTCCATTGACGTCATCATCCGGTTTGAGAAGCATACGAGCTAGCGGCGCTATCGCTCGGAAGACGGGGTATTGGGTGACGATTCGCCCGGACGACGGCATAGGCCACAGGTGCCGCCAACAAGCCGCTTGCGGCAATGTAGATTGCCGGTGCGCTCAGAAGGCCCGTGACTTTGATGAGATAGGCGCACACGACTGGCGCAGTTCCGCCCAAAAGTGCCGTAGCGAATGAGTAAGTCACGGCCATGCCGAAGTCTCCCCACGTACGCTTGAACAGGTCGGGGATAACGACAAAAATTACGCCGCACAGGCATCCCGTCATGATGCCGAAGGCCGCCTGAACTGCCATCAGCGTCACGAAATCGCCCTGCGGTAAAACGTAGAACAGCGGGTAGATGCTAAGCGCCAAAGAAACGATGCCGATGATGGCGAGCGTTGCGGCGTCTATGAAGCGCGAGACGTAGCCTGACACCACGATCGAGACGAACATGATCAGTAGCGCTGCGACGTTTGACAAGCGAGCGTCCGACTTGGATACCCCCAGGTAGGTATGCAAATAGCTGGGCATCCACACGAACAACGCATAGATGGCGATCTCCAGGAATCCAACCAGGATGAAGGCTTGCACCAGCGGCGTTGCCGTGCGCGAGCGAGAAGCGACAAGCGTTGGCGGTTTCCGATCGACTGCGATCGATGAGCGCAGAAAATAGACCAGGATCGACAACGGGATGCAAAGCAGAAACGGCCATCGCCACGTGTCAGGCACATACGCGGATACGGGCGAATCTGCCAAACGCAGCCAATTGGCCACGTACGGCAACGCGAAGATTGTTCCGGATGCCAGCAACATGCCAATGAAGGCGCTACCGGCAGCGAGCGAACAGTAAAGCCCTCGATTCCTGCCATCTGCGCTTAGCGACACGTAGTAGCCCGTTAGTGGCGTCTCCCCGCCCGCACAAAAACCTTGCATCAGTTTCATCAGCAATAACAAAGCTGTCGCCACATACCCCGCTGTCTGATAAGTCGGCAAGAACGCGATCAGCGATGCAGGGATCGCCATCCCAAGCAGGCTCAGTTTTAGCGCCGAACCTGTGCCGCGCCGATTCCCCATAATTCCAAAAAATATGCTGCCCAAGGGGCGAGCCAGGTAACTGCTCGCAAACACCAGAAAACTAAGCATCAGTGCAGTCTTGTCGCTCGCGGTCGGAAAGAAAAGTCGGCCGATTTCCAACGCCATAAATGCGGTGAGCGAGAACTCAAACCATTCGATCGTATTTGCCGTTAATGCGATTTTCAGTATTGGGTTGAATTTTCGTCGCATGAGATATTTCTCTTGAGGATAAGTATGACGTTCGCAAGATCTCCACCCACAATCTTGTTTCGCAGGGCGGCGCAATGACACTCGACGGTTCTGTCAGAGACCCCCATGAATCTGGCTATTTCCTTGTTGGAGTAAAGCTCAGATCTGAGCAGGAATGTGCGAATCTGCGCTTCCGTAGGCGGAAACAGGAAATGCGTCTCAACACCAAAGAAAACCAATGACCGCTTGATCGCTTCGGCAACCGGATGGAAATATCTGTGAAGCTGGTAAATGCGAATTGGCGGAAGTGTTCTTGTCACGTCCCGACGATAGGTAACGATGCCGATAACATTACCGTTGGATCCAAATATCGGGAATTTTGTCATCTCATCCATTTGTACATTTCCGCAGTAGTCGACAAAACGACTCCTTCGGGTAAAGGGAGATTTCGCTTCTCGTGTGGCGACGTCAAGTGCTTCCACCGATCTCGCATACCGCCTGCCTAATTCCGTCTTGGGAAACGCAATGTCCTGAATTTTCAATCCCGCGATATCTCTCCAATCTCCAACACCAAACTGCCTGAGATTGTGAACGTTGTTAATCACATATCGTCCGGCATCGGATTCTTTAAGGCTCGCCGGGACCGGGAAATTTTCTATCAGGCTAATTAGATTGCTGTCGGATTTCATCATCAGTGCGGATTGTTTGATCGACCTAAACATAAGTGACATTCCTATACGCATCTAACCTCAGTGGTTATCACGGATGCTCACATGAAATGACCAAGAAATAATTGCGCTTGCGTCGAGGCAACGTCGAAATGGCCGCGTCATTACGGTGCGACTTGCAACGTGGGCTGAGCCGTACAGGCAGCGACAAAGAATCTCGATCTTCGTGACCTGCACCGCGATGCCTGGCGCTCCCCCCCGAGAATCGTTCACCGTCAACACCGGAAATGGAGTTCTCATGTCGAGGCAGGCGTGCTACGGAAACGTCGTGAATTGGGCGAAAAAAATCAGAAACGGCCCAGGCAAAAGCAACACGGGAAGCGCTGGCCGTCGGATTAAAGTGATACGCCCACCTGGTCAGGTGGCATTTGCGGGATTTGCCGTATGGCAATGTGCGAAGGGCGCCTTCGTCATCCATTCAACGGCAACCAACGGCGGGCTGATATTTGGAAATCCCAGGCGACACGCCCACATTGCTCGCCATTCCGATTTTGCGGCGGCATGGCAGTGTGCATTGAAGATCGGCACGTATGGTCTGGTGATTTATGCGGCACCTGATGGCACCGTGTTCATCGTTGGCTAGGACGGGGGTTCAAAACGCCGCGAGGCCCGTCACTCAGCGCGACACCACGCGTTCGGCACACCATCCCTGGCTGTGTCGAGTCGTGCTGCGGCGAGTCCGCCACCGGGACCTCGGCGCACCGTGGCACCAACGATTCGCTCGCTTCTGGCGCTTCTCTGCCCTCCACGGCTGCCCTAACGTGACGAGATAGCGTTCCGCCGCTCGCAGAACGCTCATCCGCGACTTCCGGGAGTCTGTGCGCGTGAACCTGCCTGCCAGCTTGCAACGTCTTGCCTCGAATCGTGCTGCCGTGCGATCCCATGCCGGTGTGCTGTTCACCATCGTCATCGTGGGCTGGGGCGTGAACTGGCCGGTGAGCAAGGCGTTGCTCGCGCATGTCTCGCCATGGTGGAGCGCGGCGCTGCGCTCGGTCGTCGGCATGACGACGCTATTCGTCATCTGCGCCGTGACTCGCCGTCTCGTGCTGCCGCGCCGGGGCGATCTGCCCGTCATCCTGAGCGTCGGCCTGCTGCACATGACGGCCTTCTCCCTGCTCGTCGCGCTGAGCCTGCAATACGTCAGCGCCGGACGCTCCGCCGTTCTTGCCTACACCACGCCCCTCTGGGTGATGCCGGCGGCCCGTGTGTGGCTGGGCGAAGCGCTCACGCCGCGCCGCGTGCTCGGACTCGCCTGCGGCCTGCTCGGTCTGGCGGTGATGTTCAACCCGCTCGCGTTCGACTGGCACGACCGCAACGCCGTGCTCGGCAATGCGCTGGTGCTGGCGGCGGCCTTCGTCTGGGCGGTAGCCATCGTGCATATGCGCGCACATCGCTGGGTCAATGGCCCTTTCGAACTCAGCCCATGGCAATTGCTTCTCGCCAGCAGCGTGATGTGCACGCTCGCGCTGCTCGCCGACGGCACCCCGCGCATCGTCGGCTGGGCCGGGTTTTCCGGTTTGCTGGCCTATGGTGGCGTCATAGGCGGCGGCATCGCCTATTGGCTCGCCGGCGTGGTCACGCGTCAGTTGCCGGCCGGAGTCACTTCGCTTGGCCTGCTCGGCGTGCCGGTGGTCGGCACGCTGGCGTCGGCCCTCATCCTGCGCGAGTCGCTCGGACTGGACGTCTGGATCGCCCTCGTGCTGATCGTCGGCGGCATCGCACTCGGCACGGTGCCGGGCACTGCGACGTCATGCCGCACGGACAGCACCGCCTGAGCGCCCCGGCGTTTGACCCATCGCAAGAACCGTTCGCCGGGCAGATGCGAGACTGCCTTCTCGCGTGCGCGAGGCCATCGTCGCGCATTCACGCGAGTGAGCCAACTTCGACGAACGGAACTGACATGAACGAGCAATGGTTGACGCTGGCCGGCCGCCGGCTGGTGCCGGTGGTGCAAGGAGGCATGGGAATCGGCATCTCCGCGCACCGGCTGGCGGGCACGGTGGCGCGGCACAACGGGTTGGGCACGATCGCGAGCATCGATCTGCGTCATCATCACCCCGACCTGCTCGCCCAAGTCGAAGGCACGCGCGACAAGGCGGCCATCGAGGCGGTCAATCTGATCGCACTGGATCGCGAAGTTCGCGCAGCCAAGGCCATTGCCGACGGCAACGGGCTCGTGGCCGTCAACGTCATGAAAGCCGTGAGCGCGCACGCCTCGCTGGTGCGTCAGGCCTGCGAGAGCGGCGCCGACGCCATCGTCATGGGCGCGGGACTCCCGCTCGATCTGCCGGAACTCACCGCAGCGCATCCGCATGTCGCGCTCATTCCGATTCTGTCGGACGCCCGGGGCGTGAGCCTCGTGCTGCGCAAGTGGATGAAGAAGGGACGCCTGCCCGACGCCATCGTCATCGAGCATCCGGCGCACGCGGGCGGGCACCTGGGAGCGTCGCGCATCGAGGATCTGAGCGACGCACGGTTCTCGTTCGAACGCGTGCTGGCGGAATGCCGCGAGATCTATGCGTCGCTCGGCATCGACTGGGCCAGCGTGCCGCTGATCGTGGCCGGTGGCATCCATCGTCATGAGCAGGTCCGGCATTGGCTCGACAAGGGCGCGGCAGGCGTGCAGTTGGGAACGGCATTTGCCGTCACCGAGGAATCGGATGCGCACCCGGCCTTCAAGGCGGTGCTCGCGAGCGCGCGACCGGAAGACATCGCCGAGTTCACCAGCGTGGCCGGACTCCCGGCGCGGGCCGTGCTAACGCCGTGGCTCAGGAAATACCTCTCGCGTGAGTCGGCCCTGCAAGCGAAGGCGAAAGTGCGGCAATGTCTGGAGGGATTCGATTGCTTGCAGGCTTGCGGGCTTCGCGACGGCGTGGCGCGCATCGGTCAATTCTGCATCGATCTGAAGCTCGCGCAGGCCGTGCGGGGCGACGTGGCGCGCGGACTCTTCTTTCGCGGGCGCGACCCGCTGCCGTTCGGCGAGCGCATTCGTCCCGTGGCCGATCTCATGCGCTACCTGCTCACGGGGGAGCGGCCCGACGAGGGAAATGCGGCCATCGCATCGTAGCCCGGCAACGTGCGCTATACGCCGTACGCCGCACACCGCCCCCGAACCCCGCAGCGCGGCACTCGCGTCTACTCGACGGCGGGCGCGCTCGCCGGTGAAGTCAACGGGGCTTGTGGCGCAGATGTGGTCGAAGGGGTCGAAGGGGCTGACGAGGCCGGGGCCACAGCATCCTGCGCGGCCCCCAGACCGTTCGTCTGCCCCCGCGCCGCGATGCGCCGGTCGAAAAACTCGGCGAGTGCCGGGTCGTTCACTTTGAGATCGAACTGAAGATCGTCGACGGCGGTGAAATACTCGTCGCACAAGTCGGCTTTCTCGGCCTCGGTCGGCTGATCGTCGATGCTGCGCGCGTACACGACGAACTGACGCTCGACCAGCATGGGCAACTGCGTCTGCAACAGGTCGTCGAAACGTTGACGTGCCTGCGTGTCGGTATAGGTAGCCTGCAATTCGGCACGCACACGCCGGCCTTCGGCGAGATAGTCGCGGTGACGCGTTTGCCACGCGCGCAACGCCGAATTACCGTGCGCCCGGGTCGACTCACCATAAAGGCCGCACTTCTGCACGAGCCGCGCCAGCACCTGCCCCACCCCTTCGGGCGAGGCAATCGCCGCGCCCATCAACTCGGCATCGTTCTTGTATTGCGGCGGCTGAGCGAGCGCCGTCGCCGTCCACACGACACCCGCGCCTGCAAGTGCACAGGCGATCAGGCGTCGCAATGCTTCGCCACATAGGATCATTACCAACTCAACGGGATGGCGGGCTCGAACGGCCTCGCTCTCGGAGATATCGCATCGGCCACGACGTCGATGGCTGCATCTTAGCCGAAGTGACGTCGCGACGTGCCGCAGCCGCGAGAAGCGGCCCGCAAGCCGGCGAACATCAGGCAGAAATCAGACGGATGACGCGACCGGACAAGCCTCCGGCCCGAGTTTCGCCACCATATGACGCACGAAATCCTCCAGCTTCGACGACACATAGCGCCCGGCAAGATGCACGAGATGCATCGGCTCGCTCAGTTGTGCATCCGCTTCGAGCACACGCACCAGCCGCCCCGCTGCCACTTCGGGCGCGAGCAGATACTCCGGCAGCAGCGCAATGCCCATGCCGTGCACCGCTGCCTGCAACTGCGCGAGCGGATTGTGGGCGATGAGCCGGGCGTCGCGAACCGCACCGCCGCTCGCACCCGCTTCGGTAAACAGCCAACGGCCCAGCACGTCGTCGTAGCGAAAGCCCAGACAATCGTGCCCGGCCAGATCGGCCGGCTGCCGGGGCACCCCGCGCCGCGCCAGATAGCCCGGCGACGCGCACGCCACCCGTGTGACACCACGCAAGGCGTGCGCGACGAGCCCGGGCTCCGGGTTCCCGCCCGACTGAAAGGCGGCGTGAATCCCCTCTTCCTCGAGGTCGACGGCGCGGTCCTTGAGCGCGAGATCGAGGGCGACGTCCGGGTGCAATTGCAGGTACTCGGCAAAGATCGGCATGAGCAGATGCGAGCCCACGGTCGTCGGCGCGCTCACGCGAAGCTGACCGACGGGCCGCGACATTGCCGTCGACATCGGCACCCCGGCACCGGCATCGCCCAGCGCATCGGCATTCTCCACGCGCGCCAACACTTCCGCGCACTCGGTGAAGTACCGCTGGCCGAGTGCGGTCGGCACCTGAGCCCGCCCGGTACGCCGCAGCAGCGGCTGCCCGAGACGCGCCTCGAGCGCCTGCACGTGACGCGCCGCCGTGACCGCCGACATGCCGCAAGCCGCCGCGCCGGCCGACAGACTGCCGGCGCGCACGACCTGCACGAACACCTCCATGCATTTGAGGCGGTCCATGGTCAGTCGCGCAGCTTGGCCCGGTCGATGGACATGTGCGTGGGCATCATGTTGGTGTTGGCGTTATGCATCACCCAGAGCGAACCCGCAACGATGATCGCGATCAACCCTGCCGTACACAGGAAGATGGCCGAGTTCTGACGCTGGCTGCGCTTCGCCCCGATGTGCAGGAAGTACACCAGTTGCACGACCAGTTGCGCCACGCACAGCACCACGATGGTCGCCAATCCCATGCCCGCCGGCACCACCTTGAGCATGACCGCGCCGAACGACGCGAACGTGAGCACCAGCGAGAGGAAGAAGCCGATGACGTAGTCACGCAGGTGACTTTGCGAGGCATACGCCGCATGGTCGTGGACTTGAGCGCGCGTCATACGAACTCCCGCAGATAGACGAAGGTGAAGACACAGATCCAGACAAGGTCCAGAAAGTGCCAGAACAGGCTGAGACATTGCAGGCGACGGCGCACCACGGCGTCGAAGCCGAAGCGGCCGATCTGGTGGATCATCACCACGAGCCACAACAGACCGCAGCTCACGTGAAGTCCGTGCGTGCCCACCAGCGTGAAGAACGCCGACAGGAACGCGCTGCGCCCCGGGCCAGCACCTTCATGGAGCAATGCCGAGAACTCATAGACTTCCATGCAGACGAAGGCCGCCCCGAGCGCGAACGTCACCCACAGCCAGCGCTGGACGGTGGCCTCGTTGCCCGGACGCATCGACAGCGACGCGAGACCGAACGTGAAGCTCGAGAGCAGCAACAGCAGGGTCTCGCCGAGCACGAACGGCAGCTCGAACAGCTCGCGCCCGGTCGGCCCGCCGGCCGTGTTCTGCACGAGCACGCCGAAGGTGGCGAACAGCACGCAGAAGATGAGACAGTCGCTCATCAGGTAGATCCAGAAGCCGAGCGTCGTGGTGACGCCGGTGTCGTGATGAGCGTGATCGTTGGCCGGCGCCGCAGCGCCGTGCCCGTGATGGGGATGAAGGGATGCCGGGGACATCAGGCGGCCTTTTGCAGGGATTGACGCGCAGGAAGCGCTGCACGCAGGTCGGCAAAGCGGGCGTTTTCGATACGCTCCACTTCGGCCGCCGGCACGTAGTAATCGACGTCGCGGTCGTAGGTGCGCCACAGGAAGACGGCGAGCGTGGCGATCAGGCTCGCGCCGGCCAGCCACCAGATGTGCCACACGAGCGCGAAGCACATCACACCGCTGAAGACCGAGACGAGGAACCCGGTGCCGGTGTTGCGCGGCATATGGATGTCTTCGTAATGCTTTGGCTCGCGCCACGCCAGGCCGCGCTCCTTGTCGTCCCAGTGCTGCTCGAGCGAGTCGATGTGCGGCACGTGCGCGAAGTTGTAGAACGGCGCGGGCGACGACGTTGCCCACTCCAGGCTGCGCGCGTCCCACGGGTCGCCCGTGAGGTCGCGGTTGGCCTTGCGGTCACGAATGCTCACGACGAGTTGCACGATGAACGACAGGATGCCCAGGCCGATCACAGCCGCGCCGACGGCGGCAACGATCAGATACGGCTGCCAGTCGGCCTGCACGTAGTGGTTCATGCGGCGCGTCATGCCCTTGAAGCCGAGCACGTACAGCGGCATGAAGGCCAGATAGAAGCCCACCAGCCAGCAGGTGAACGAGATCTTGCCCCAGCGCTCGTTGAGCGTGAAACCGAACACCTTCGGGAACCAGAACGTGATGCCGGCAAGACACCCGAACACCACCCCGCCGATGATGACGTTGTGGAAGTGGGCCACGAGGAACAGCGAGTTGTGCAGCACGAAGTCGGCGCCCGGCACGGCGAGCAGCACGCCGGTCATGCCGCCGATGGCAAACGTCACCATGAAGCCGATGGTCCAGAGCGTGGACGAGTGGTATCGAATGCGGCCCTGATACATGGTGAACAGCCAGTTGAACAGCTTCACACCGGTCGGGATCGAGATGATGGTGGTCATGATCCCGAAGAACGCATTGACGTTCGCCCCGGAGCCCATGGTGAAGAAGTGGTGCAGCCACACGAAGAACGACAGAATGCCGATCGACGAGGTGGCGTAGACCATGGACTTGTAGCCGAACAGGGGCTTGCGCGAGAACGTGGCGATGATTTCGGAGAACGCGCCGAATGCCGGCAGGATCAGGATGTACACCTCGGGGTGGCCCCAGATCCAGATGAGGTTCACGTACATCATGGCGTTGCCGCCCAACTCGTTCGTGAAGAAGTGCATGCCCAGATAACGATCGGCGGTGAGCAGCGCGAGCGTGGCGGTCAGCACCGGGAACACGGCCACGATGAGGATGTTGGTGATGAGCGCTGTCCATGTGAACACGGGCATCTTCATCAGGTTCATGCCGGGCGCACGCATGCGCAGGATGGTGACGATGAAGTTGATGCCGGTGAGCGTGGTACCCAGACCGGATATCTGTAGCGACCAGATGTAATAGTCCACGCCGACGGTCGGGCTGTAACCCAGCTCGGAGAGCGGCGGATACGCCACCCAGCCGGTGGCGGCAAAGTCGCCCACGAACATCGACATCATGACCAGCACGGCGCCCATGGCGGAGAGCCAGAACGACAGCGAGTTCACGAACGGGAACGCTACGTCACGCGCGCCGATCTGCAACGGCACGATCACGTTCATCAGGCCAAGCACGAGCGGCGTGGCCACGAAGAAGATCATGATGACGCCATGCGCCGTGAAGATCTGATCGTAGTGATGCGGCGGCAGGTACCCCGCTTCGCCGCCGGCAGCCACGGCCTGCTGTGCGCGCATCATGATGGCGTCGGCAAAGCCGCGCAGCAGCATGATGAGCGCCAGCACGATGTACATCACGCCAATGCGCTTGTGGTCGACGGAGGTGATCCACTCTGTCCAGAGGTAGCCCCACTTCCGGTAGTACGTGATAGCGCCGAGAAGCGCTGCGCCACCCATCAGCACCACGGCGAGCGTGCCCATGATGATGGGCTCGTGCAGCGGAATGGCGTCGAGATCGAGTTTTCCGAACATGACTTACTCCGTGAGCGCGCGCAGCGCAGCAGGCTGTGCACCGACATCGCGCTCGGGACGCTGCGCGAGAAGCGCGCGGCTGTCCAGTTGGCCGTCCACGCGGCAATTGGCGGCGGCAATGATGTCGTCGATGGTGTTGCCAGCAACGCGCATCCCCTGTGCGCTGCCATCCATGGGGCCCATGTATTTGCCGACGATGGCGTCGAACAGGCCCGGCATGACGTTGGCGTAGATCGGCACAGGCGCACCGGTGCCCGGCTGTTCGAGCTTGACGTAGGTCGGTGCGTCAAGCGTGTCGGGCACCGCCTGCGCTTGCCTGACCCATTCGTCGAAGTCGCCGCGCGAGGTCACATGCGCGTTGAAGTGCATGTCGGAAAAGCCTGCCCCGCTGTAGGCCGACGACATCCCGGCATAAATGCCGGTCTGGTTGGCGATCAGGTGCAACTTGGTCTCCATACCCGACATGGCATAGACCATGCTGCCAAGCTGCGGGATGAAGAAGGCGTTCATCAACGACTCGGCCGTGAGCTTGAACTCGACCGGCGTATCGACCGGCAACACCAGCCGGTTCACGGTGGCAACGTGGTAGTCCGGGTAGATGAAAAGCCACTTCCAGTTGAGTGCCACGACTTCGACACGCACTGGCGGCTTGTCGGACGCGATGGGCTCAATGGGACGGTAGGGATCGAGCTTGTGCGTCGTCTCCCAGATCATGACGGCAAGCGCCACGACGATGACCACAGGAATGCTCCACACGACGACTTCGATCTTCGTCGAGTGCGCCCATTTGGGCGAGTAGGTCGCTGCGGTGTTGGTCTCGCGGTAGCGCCAGAAGAACACGAGCGTGAGCACGATCACCGGGATGACGACAAGCAGCATGACGCCCAGCGCGATCAGAATCAGGTGCTTTTCCTGTTCGCCAACGCTGCCCTTCGGGTCGAGCAACTCCAGCGTGCAACCGCTCATGGGCACCATCGCCATCGCCGCTGCGCCCCGCGCACACCACGTTCGCCAACGCGCGCCGGGTGTCGTGTCTGCCTCTCCCCTCGGCGGGAGTGAGACGTTATGCATGGACATCTTTAGCCTCTATGTATGGATACACTATTTGCGTGACGAATGCTACGCATACGCATATTCCATACATCGCGACATAATGACGCAGGGCGGAACCTCTCTGACGTCCCTGTTACTGGTGCTTCTTGCGCTTTTTCTTGTACTTTTTCTTGTGTGCTTCTCTTGGACTGATAACCTCCTTTTTATCAATCCGTTTCCCTACTTACTACCTCAGCGGCGCCAGACCGGGGACCCCTTCCGCCACTCAGACAATGACCCAACTCGCAGCAGAAGGGGTCCCCGATCCGGCATCACACGCCCTGGCACTTCCCCGCTTGGCTATCTCCTGCGCTCAGAATCGCCACGTCGCCGACACCGATCCCGCCACATCCGCATTGCCCGCCTTGTAGATGTTGCTCGAGACCGCAGCCCCCAACACCAAACGCTGCGCCAGCCGGTACGACACCCCCGCCTGCAACCCAAGACTGTCTCGACCCACCACCTCACTTCGCGTCGTGAAGGCCGCCCCCGGATATCCTGCGAAGTACGCGCTCTGCGTTACCGCGCCGCCCGTCAACTCATGGTTCCACGTGGCCTGCAAACTCGCCGTCAACGTATTGCCCGTCATCATCGGCAACTCGAAACGCACCTCACCGCCAAGACGGCTGCGCAGCGAATTGAACGTTTTGCCATCCACGTGCAAACTCACACCGTCCGCATTGCCCTCAGTCAGGCTCGGACGATACAAGGCCGTGTAGTCGAGCGCCGCGACCGGCCCCGCACTCGTCACGCTATTCAACTGCCAACGCCAACCGCCGCCGACGGTGGCCGACGCCGTCGCCCCCGTCCACGTTCCGCGCGGTGTGGCCGAATACCCGTTCACAGCAATCGTGCGGTCAACGCGGCCATCTTCAACACCGACACGCACTGACGCAAACGCATGCGGCCCTGCACTCAGATCCGGCGCATAGCGCGCATGCACACCAACATCGAGCGCCGTGGTCCTGCCGGAGCCAGGCGTCTGACCGTCCAGACGCGTCGACTGACCACTGATCGAACCATGCGCGCCGAACGCCCAGTCGCGCCCCTCACCCGCCACCTTCTCAACGCCAAACACCACGCCGTACGTGTTGCCGCTCGCCCCCGCCATGTCGCCATCGCGCCCACGCCAGTACCCGCTGCCGAACGGCATCGCGAATGCGCGCCAGTTGCCCTTGATCTCGCGATCGCCGGCACTATCGCCGCCACCACCACCGCCACCACCGCCCGTCACGCCATCGGCGCCCACTGCCGCCGCAACCAGGTCGGTAATCTGACGCTCACGCAACAAACCGCCGGTGAACATCGCCCCATACGCGGCCGGGGTGAGTTGCGGCAACGTCCTGGCAATGCCGCTGCCGTCCGCCGCCGAGAAGTCCAGCGCCGCGACCAACGGCTGCAAGTCCGTGCCAGCACTCCCCGCGATCGTGTCGAGCGCCGCGCCGACCCGCTGGCTGTTGCCGTCGGTGCCGTACTGGGAATAAGCATTCGCCGTACGCGTCACCGCCACGCGATAGGTGTTGCCGCCAAGCGACGTCGCAGTGGCCAGCAGCGTCGGCGATGAGAGCAGCGTCGTCACGTTGGCGAACGCGCCGCTGATGCTCGATGCGTTCAGCCACTGGTCCGACGAGACCGTCAGGCCGCTGGCGTACCAGCCGCGCTGCGGCGCAATCGCAAGCGTGCCGTCAAGCGCCGCGTTGCCGCTCACCAGCAGCTTGCTGAAAGTGCCATCCGCCGCCAACGACGAGACGAGACGGCCAGTGCTTGTCTGCTGGTAGTTACCGTCAATGCCGATGAAGCCGCCCACCAGCGACGGAGCGACCGTGCCCGCGTTGACGAAGCCACCTGCCGGATCGAGTTTGTAACGACTGTTGCCGGTCAGGGTAGCGCCATTGTTGACCGCCACGTCGTGCACCGTGTGATCGCCGTTGATCTGGGTCGTGCCGCCCGCCATCGTCAGCGCCAGATTGCTGCCGACGATGTTGCCGTCATAGCGCAGATTGAACGTGGCATCCGGCGTCGTCGTGGCAACGCCGTTCGCATCGGGCGTCAAACCGAAGCTCAGATGGGTCAGCAGCAGCGCACCGCTGCTGTCGCGCTCGGCGTACTTCGACACGATGTCGCCGTAAAGCGCCGCCCCGCGCATGATATTGATTTGCCCGACGTAACCGTTCTCCGACATGTACAGCGACGCGTACTTGCCCGCAAGACGACCGGTGATGTCCGCGCGGCTGACCAGAGGACCATTGAGTTCGTCGAGCAATGGCAGGGGCTGGTTGTTCGAGTCATAAGCCACGTAGATGTAAGAACCGCGATAGTCACCGTTTTTGCCCGTACTGCCGTAATCGCCCAGCGCGTTATGGCCGAAGTCGAAGCTGGCCGCAATGCCGTTATCACCGAGTGCCTGCACGTCACCGCGCTGCACGAACGTATGGTCCTTGCCGTACGTGAACATCACACCACGCCCGTTAGCACCGTCTGCGTAGATGCGCGTGCCCGGCAGGACCGTCACATGGTTGGCGGCGCCATCGACGCGAATGCCCGCACCGCCGGCACCGGCGGTGAGCAGGTCGGCGCGCTGCGACACCGTATTCCCGCTGCCGTAGATATGCAGACCGAGGCCTTGCGTGGCCGTGTTGTAGGTGTTCGGCACGTAATCGGTGCCGTCTGCATTGCGGCCGAAGAACGGGTTGTCGTTCACGACGGTCAGGCCGTCGTTGTAGATCGAGCGGCCAAAGAAGTTGCGCCGGTCAATGTCGTAGCCGATGTCTTGCAACATGGCCAGTTCCACCTCCATGAACCCCGTGTAATTGCGGTAGGACTGGTGGCTCATCAGGCTGTTCTTAAGCTCAATATGCGAAAGAATCGGCCCGTCGTAGCGCGGTTGCTCGCCGTCCGGGTAGGACATTGCCTTCACCGGAACAGCGCCGTTCATCGCCCCAGCCAGCACCTCCCTGACGTGATCGCCGCTGAAATAACCCTTGTCCAGGCGAATGTCGAACGCGCTGGCGTCGTAATCGTTCTTGTTTTCCGGGGTGAGGATCAGTTGTCCCGCCTGGGCGGGGCGACCGTTGTCGTCGTACAGGTGCGCAGACCAACTGTCGAGGACGCTCGCGAACCAGTTGTAATGGCCCCCTCCCTGCAACTCTTTCTCGAGCACGTTGGCCGAGACCCCCAGCGCATGGGCGACCTCATGAGCCATCACTGCCGTCAGATCCGCTTTCGAATTGAGTGGAATCTGCGACGGCGCATACGGCGCCGTCGAGAAATCCATATTGCCCAACGTGATCTGGCCATGTGCGCCCTCATACGTCGGGCCGCCGAGATTGATATTTTGCAGCGCAGCCTGTACCAGCGTCGGATTCAGGTTGCCGACCGCGTCCGGATCCCTCGGTGCGAATACGTTCGGACTCAGCGCGAACGCGTTTGCATCCGTGATCACGCCGACATTGATGATGGCCGGAGCGCGCCCCGGCGTCACCTTGATGATTCCCGCCCAGTAGTTCAATGCAGCGCGCATCTGGTCGGTTTGCAGCGGCGACAGCGTGCCCGCCGAAGTCTCTCCCGGCTGACCGTTGACGCCGGGGGCATAGGGACCGTCCGTCGGGGAAAACAGCCGCGCCTCTATGAACGGCGAGCCATCACTGTCCTTGATGTTGATGGACGTATAGGCCTGCGCGGCCGACGCCATGGTGCAGAGCGCCGCAAACGCGACGCTGGTCATCCGAATCGTCCTCATTCAGTACTCCGTATCCATGCCTGACTTTTGTAATGATCTGTAATGCGAAGCGCATGGTACGGAGTACTCAAAAAATCGTCACTGCGATTTATACGGGGTTTCGGCAAAACCTCCTGCAAGTCACTGTTAAATAATGATTATTTTATTTTTCACACTGCCGATTCCGGGGAAATCGGCCCGACTTGTACTAATCACAGTTTCGCCAGCGAGGGCCGGTGACGATACTTCACTCACCGACTGACGCAACACAGCGGCAGCCGAAACCCGAAACCACGACACACCGAATCAAGGAGAAACAACATGCCCGCCATCATCACCTACGGCTTTCCCGCCCTCCTCGGCCTCGTCGGCGTCATCGCCCCGATCTTCGGCTGAACCGCCGCTCAACCTGACCAGAACCCGGAGAACGACATCATGAGCCACCTCTACGACCTCATCGAGCGCCTGCTGACCGACGACACCTGCGTCGAGACCGGCATGCAGTGCGCCATAACCGTCGGCCACTTCTTCGGCTACTGATTGGCAAATTCGGCCATCTTCCGCCGATCCCCTTTCAAATCCACGATTCGAGGAGAATCAACATGCCCGCAGTCCTCTTCCGCGCCGCCACGGAACTGTACGAAAAATTCGGTCACTTTCTGTCGTTGCCCTTCTGAATCACCATGACGACAACGAAGAAAGGACCGCTCCGAGCGGTCCTTTTTCTTTCCGTCACGCGGCGAGCCCCAGGGGCAGAACCGATATGTCACCAATGTGGCATTAGGGGAAATTTCGTCGTACGGTGATTTTTTAGTAGGATTTCACTATTCCATATAAAAAATCGGGGCCAGAGGGATGTCATCTCCCACAAAAGTTTTTTGCATTGAAGACGACCGCGATTCGGCCGACCTGATTCGAGAGGATTTGACGGATCGGGGTTACGCCGTCAAAGTGGCGCACGACTTTACGACCGCACTGGCGACGCTTGCGTCGTTCATGCCGGATGTCATCCTGTGCGACGTCAATGTGCCGGGCATGACCGGCTTCGAGTTTCTGGAAAGCGCGCGCAGCATCATCCAGGGCGAACGCAAGATCCCCTTCATCTTCCTGACGGGCAACGCCGACAAGGAATCGATCATGCGCGGGCACAGCACCGGCGCCGACGAGTACATGCTCAAGCCGGTCGACTTCGACGTGCTCGATACCGTCATTCGCAAATACACCGAACACGAGGACATGCCCGATGGCGCGCCGCTGCCCTTCGGCCTGACCAAGCGGGAAGTGGAAGTGCTGCAATGGTCGGCACGCGGCAAGACATCGGCCGAAATCTCGATCATTCTCGATCTGGGCAAACGCACGGTGGATTTTCACATCGACAACGCCCGCGAGAAGCTCAATGTCGCCACGCGCACCGAAGCCGTGGTACGCGCCGCACTGCTCAATATCATTCAGCTTTGATCGCCTCAGATCTCAGCCTCAGCTCTCATTTTCGCGACGGATCGCCCGCATGGCTAAAGCGTCTTCCTCATCCAGCAAGCAACTCCCGATCCGGCGCAGGATGTATCTCCTGCTCGCCCTCTGCCTCATCGCCATGATCGCGGTGGGCGTTGTGGTGCACCGCGAAGTCGACGCCTCCCAGCGCCGCGCCATCGAGGCCGAACGCACCCAGATCGAACACCTCGCCGTGCTCGAGGAACTCAACGACTACATCTCGGACTTCCGCACCGTCGAGTCGGAAGCCCTGGCCCCGATGTCGCCCAAGGCCCTCGCCGATATTCGCGCCGCCGCCGCCGAGTTCGACGACAAGATCAAAACGGCCTCGGAGCGCTATCAGAAGGTGCTCGTCCACGACGAATTCCGTCTGGCCTTCTCGAAATTCCAGACGCAATGGGCCCAATACCGGCGCGCCTCGAATCAGGTGTTTCAGCTCGCCCAGGCCGGCAAGCTGAATGACGCCGCGAAGCTTTATCGCGGTGAATCGAACAATAAGTACACGCAGGCGAACAGCACCTTCGGTTCGCTGGTGTTTCGCAGCACAGAGGCGCTGATCAAGGAAGTCGAGGCCAAGAACAAGGCGGCGCGCAACCGTCTGCTGCAAATCGACGGCCTGATCGCCGCGATGATCGTCGTCACGCTGCTCTGCCTGATTTATGTGGATGCGGTCATCCTGAAGCCGCTCACGCGCCTGATCCGGCTGTCCGGCAGCGCCGTGACGGGCAAGGAAAAGCTGCGCCTGCCGTGGCTGTCGCGCGGCGACGAAATCGGCACGCTCTCACGCTCGCTCGCGAAGTTCCAGGAGAGCACGTCGTCGCTCGTGCGCAACCAGAAGCTCGCCACGGCCAAGAACACGATCCTGCAACGCGCGCTGGCCAACGAAGAACGCCTCAACAACTTCCAGAAGACCTTCCGCTCGATGGCCACGCACGAGTTCCGCACATTGCTCAACGTGATCGACGGTCACGCGCAACGCCTGCTGAGCCCGCGCAACGAAGAAACGGATTCGAGCCCGCGCTATACGAAGATTCGCGAGGCTGTCGCCAAGCTCAATAACCTGATCCAGAACTGGCTGGACGCCGCGCAAAGCGCATCGCTCGACGATCCAAAGTTCGGCAAGCGCGTCGAGCTCTCGCTCGTCGCCCTGCTGGAGGACGTACGCGGCGTCGGCTCGGACATGTTCCCGGGCGCAACGATCACGGTGCAAGCCGCTCAGGGTCTCGACAGCCGCATGATCGGCGACAGCAACGTGCTGTTCCACGCCTTCATCAACCTGATCAGCAACGCCACCAAGTACACCATGGTGGCGCCCGCCATCGACATCGGCGTGTCCGACGCGGGCCAGGCTTTGCGCGTCGTTTTGCGCGACAACGGCACGGGTATCCCGGAAGACGAACTCAAGGAGATTTTCCAGATGTCGTTCCGCTCACGCAGCAACGCGGTACTGGAGGAGGGTTCCGGTGTCGGTCTCGCCGTGGTTCACGCCGCTATCGAGTTCCATAAGGGCACGATCGAAGTGACGAGTCAGGTCGGTGTGGGCACCACGTTCACGATCACGCTGCCGAAATCGCTGGAGACCGGCGAGGCCACCGCCTGAGACGCTCGCGCTCAGACGCAGACCCCGTCAGAAAGCCAACAGGCCGGCATTGCCGGCCTGTTGGCTTTCTGACTCATCTTCCCGCATCGCCCTTTGGGGCTGAACCATCCCGCCGTCTTGCTCGTCTTGCTCAGACGGGGGGATTGACGTCCGCCGAGTTGCCCGCCCCGCCCAGCGCCTTGTACAGCGCCATACGATTGTTCAACCGGTTCAGCCGCACCTTTGCATCTGCCGTCTGTGCGTCGCGCAGGCTCTTTTGCTGCAACAGCCATGGCTGAATGTCGATGGCGCCGGCGAGATACCGCGAGCGAAAGAGCGCCTCCGCGCGCTGCGCCTGCGCCAGCGACAGGGCGCGCTGTTCACCCTCCTTCGCCAGTTGCTCGCGCGCCGAGAGCGCATTCTCGACTTCGCTCAGGGCCGTGAAAAGACTCTTGCGGAAGTTCACGGCAGCTTCGTCGAATTCCGCCTGAGACACCTGAATCTGCAATTGCATGGTGTTCCACTGCAAGAACGGCAACGCCAGCCCCAACCCCAACGTCCCAAACGGATTGGCCAGCACACGCTCGAGCGACGTGCTCGATGTCCCCAGCGTTCCGGTCAGGGTGAATGTCGGATAGAAACTCGTGCGCGCCACGTCGACATTGGCGAGCATTTTTCGCAGACGCAGCTCCGCAGCCCGCAGATCGGGACGACGGCCCAGCAACTCGGCAGGCAACCCGGCCGGCACGACAGGCAACGCCTGCGTGGGCAACGCCGACGGCTCGTCGGCCGCCTGCTCCGGCGGACGGTCGAACAGAATCGCCAGTGCATTACGGTTCTCGGTGCGTTGTTGCAGCAGTTGCGTGAGCGCCGCGCGCTGATCCGACAACGTCTGTTCGGCTTGCGCCACGTCCAGCGCCGAAACAGCGCCCGCAGCAAAGCGCGAGCGAACCAGCGCGAGAACCTGCTCGCCGTACGCGATATCGCTTTGCGCGTAAGCGATCACCTGATTCAAATACCCGATCTGCCAGTAGTACTGCGCCGTCAGGCTGATCACCGCCAGACGCGCGGTTTCGCGGTCAGCCTCGGTGGCTTCGAACTCCCAGCGCGCAGCGTCGCGTTGCGCGGCAAGCTTTCCCCACAGGTCCAGCTCGTAGCTCGCCGTCGCCGTCAGGCCGCTTGCGCGCGTCATCGCCTGGTTGTCCAACCGGCGCGACACGCTCCCCTGACCTTGCACCGTCACGCCCGGCGTGAGATTGGTGTCCGCCAACCCGGCCAGCAACTGCGCGCGATATGCGCGGATACCTGCCGCAGCGAGGTCGTTGTTCACGGCCAGCGCGTCGGCAATCAGACGGTCGAGCACAGGGTCGCCGAACGCGCGCCAGAAGTCCGGCGCAATCGCGCCGGCCGGGGAGACGGGCGCCGCGGCGGGCGTGGAAGCGACCGGCGTCCCCGTCCACTGCGCCGGGACCGGCACGGCCGGCAGCGGCTCGTGACGCACACCCGCACACCCCGCCAGCAACGTGGCCGCGCTCGCGAGCGCGAGCACCGTGCGGGACAGCGCCGGGAATCTCATCGCAGGCGTTGTAGGCATCTCAGGCATCTCAGGCATCTCAGGCGTCTTAGGCGTCTTAGGCGTCTTAGGCATCGCAGGCGTAGCGGGAATCGCAGGAATCATTCGAGTCATCAGGCAGTACCTCAATCGCGTGCAAGCGCTTCGACCGGATCAAGCCGCGCCGCATTGCGCGCAGGCATGAAACCGAATACAACGCCAATGAGCGTCGAACACAGGAAAGCCGTGACCACGGATCCCATCGAAAACACCATTTTCCATTTGGCGACGAACAGCGAGAAGATGAAGCTCGCCCCGAAGGACAGCGCGATACCGATGGCGCCGCCCATCAGACACACCATCACCGCCTCCACCAGGAACTGCTGCATGATGTCGCTCTGCCGCGCCCCCACCGCCATGCGGATACCGATTTCCCGGGTGCGCTCCGTGACCGACACGATCATGATGTTCATCACGCCGATTCCGCCCACGACGAGCGAAATCACGGCAATCAGCGAGAGCAGCAACGTGAGCGACTGGCTCGTCTTCTCGACCGTCTTCACCACGCTGTCCATGTTGTAGGTGAAGAAGTCCTTGCGCCCGTGGCGTTGCGTCATGAGCGTCTCGAGACTCTTCTCGGCCGCTTTGCTCGGCTGACCGTCACGCACCCGCACCGTAATGCTGTCGACATTGCGCTGACCGAACAGCCGGCCAGACGCCGTGGTGAACGGCACCCAGACGTTCAGGCTCTTCATGTCGCCAAAGGCGCTTTTCTTCTCGGCCGTCACACCAATCACCACGCACGGCAGGTTGCCCACGAAGATCACCTCGCCGAGCGGGTTCGGATTCGTGCCGAACAGCTTGCGACGCGTGTTCTGGTCGATCACCGCGACCTGCGCCTGACGACGCACCTCGTCCGGTCCGAAGGCAATGCCCTGCGCGATCTTCATGCCTCGCACCTGGAAGAAATGCTCGCCCACGCCCGTCACCGTCGCGCTGGCATCGATGTTGCGATACCGCAGCAGCAAGCTGCGCGCCGTCTCCGGCGTAGCGCTATCGACATACACCTGCTCCGAGAGCGCAATCACGTCCTCGGGCACCAGCGTCTGGATGGTGGTGGCGCGATTGTCGCCCCAGTCCTTACCCGGATAGATGTTGATCGTGTTCGTGCCGATGCTGCCGATCTCGGCGAGCATGTAGCGCTTCGCCCCCTCGCCGATCGCCACGATCGAGACGACCGACATGATGCCGATGATGATCCCGAGCATCGTCAGGAACGTGCGCAGACGGTGCGACACCAGCGCAATCCACGCCATGCGGAAGGCCTCGGCAAACCGGCCGATGCCCCCATGCCAGAGGCGCGGCGGCAACGCCCCGCCATGACTGGCGTGCGCGGCCGCGGGATCCACCGATCGCACGATGGACGTCACGCGCGCGCCGGATGCCGCCACCTCACCTGCCTCACTGGCTCCACCGACCTCAGTTGCCTCAGCAGCCCGCTCGGCCGCCCCCGCTTCGGGCGTGTCGGCCACCGGCGTATTCGCCCGGTCGGCCACGACCTCGCCGTCGCGAATCTCGATGATGCGGCGCGCATGCGCGGCGACCTTCTCGTCGTGGGTCACGATGATGACCGTGTGCCCCAGCGCGTTGAGTTCCTTCAGAATGCGGATGACTTCCTTGCCGCTGCGCGTATCGAGTGCGCCGGTCGGTTCGTCGGCGAGGATCACCTCGCCGCCGTTCATCAGCGCGCGCGCAATACTCACGCGCTGCTGCTGGCCGCCCGATAACTGGCTCGGCCGATGACCGGTACGGTCTGCGAGTCCCAACCGGCCGAGCAACTTCTCCGAGCGCGCGCGACGCGCCGCATGCGGCATGCCGGTATAGACCGACGGCATCTCGACGTTGGAAGCGGCGTCCAGATGCGGCAACAGGTGATAACGCTGAAAGATGAAACCGAAGTGCTCGCGACGCAATTGCGCCAGCGCGTCGGCGTCGAGATCGCGGGTTTCGCGACCCGCCACGCGATAGCTGCCCTCACTCGGGTGATCGAGGCACCCGAGAATGTTCATCAGCGTGGACTTGCCCGAGCCCGATGCCCCCATGATGGCGACGATCTCGCCCGCTTCGATGGTGAGATTCACATCGCGCAGCACGACGACATCGCGCTCGCCCGACGGAAAGCGCCGGGTGATGCCTGTGAGCTCGAGCATGGGGTGCGGGCTGGCGTTCAAGGGGGATTGGGCGATGGCGCTCGACATCCTCGGCTTCCTTTTCCTGTTCCGTCACTGACCCGCGCTGACCGAAGCATCGGCCGCCGGCATGGTGTCGCCGGCCTCACCGATCACGACGCGCTCGCCTGCCTTGAGCCCCTCGCGCACCTCGACCTTCACGTTGTTGTTCAGACCGGTGACGACCTGACGCGTCACCGCTTTGCCGTCGTCACCCAACACGCGCACTTCGTAACGGTCGGCGCCGACCTTCTTGCCGAGCGCCGCCACCGGCACGCTCAGCGCCTGCTTGGCGGTGCCGAGCAGCACGTTGACCTGAGCCGTCATCGAGATGCGCAGGCGATGGTCCGGATTCGGCACCTCGAACAGCGCGTTGTAGAACACGGCCGTGTTGTTGCGCGTGGCGCCGCCGCCCAACGTGCTCTGCGTATCCAGAAAGTTCTGCGGCGCGGGTTCGATCGCGCGCAGCTTGCCGTAGTAGCGCTTGTCCGGGTCGCCCAGAATCGTGAAATACGCCGTCTGCCCCGGGGCGATGCGGATCACGTCGGCCTCCGAGACCTGCGCCTTCACGGTCATGGTGTCCAGATCGGCAAGCTTCAGAATCACCGGCGCCTGCTGCTGGGCGATCACGGTCTGGCCTTCCTGCGTGACGATCGCGACAACCTCGCCGTCGATGGGCGCGTCGATGCGCGTGTAACCGACGTTGGCCCTGGCCGATTCGATGGCGACACCGGCCTTGCGCAGTTGCGCGTCGAGCCCCGCGAGCGTGGCGCGCTGGGTGTCGAGCGCGGCTTGAGCCGATTCGAAGTCCTGACGTGACGTCGAATTGTCGGGCAGCATCTGCTGTTGACGAACAAACGCCAGTTCCGCCTGCCGGAGCTGCGCGGCGGTGGCGCGCTTCTGCGCCTGTAGGTTCTGTTCGTCGGCCTCGGCCTGACGCAGGCTGTTCTGCGCCAGCACCGGGTCGATCTGCGCGAGCCATTGCCCCTTCTTGACCTTGTCGCCGAGCTTGACCTTGAGCGACTTCAACTGCCCCGAGACCTGTGCGCCGACGTCGACCTGCTGGAACGCCTGAAGCGTGCCGGTGGCGAGGACCGTGTTTTCGAGATCGTTGCGCTCGACCGTGGCGCTGATGTACTGCGGCGGCTTGGGGGTCGCGAGACTGCGCAGACCGAGCACCACGAGAACGACGAGCACGACGAGGCTGGCGACAAGATAGCGTCGGCGGCGAATGAACTGGATCATGGAACGAAGTAGGCGATCAAAGAAGCACGTCGAAGAAAACGCTGCGCAAATCCGTTGCCACTGGCCGGCCGGCTGGTCTGCCGGTCGAAGAAACCGGCAGAATCACCGCCCCGAGGCACCGTTCGGAGCACAAAAGGTTGAGAGTTTAAGACGTTTGGCGGCCTTACAGACCATCCTGCCCAAAGTCCGCAGCAAAGAAATCCCACCAACGATGACGACGAACAGGCTGTGAAACTGAAAAAGAACGCGCATCAATGGGTACCGATGAAGGGAAAAATGGCCACCAGACCCTCGATGACGTTGGACAGCAGACCGGGAACGTAGGGCATGACGGACTCCTTGGTAGTGTGGAAGACGACGGGCGCTTACCGCCCCGACGCCCGGAAGATCGGTGTGCGGGCGTCGTTTCGTTGGAAGCAGTGTCGCATCGCCCCACCCTCGTGAAAACTTGTACAAATCACAGCGCACGCGCCTGCGCGTCCCCGACGGGCCGGTCAAAAACCGGGGAAATCGCACGAAGTGATATATTCCCCCCGGCACTTGAAGGGACATTATGAAAACAGAGATCTTCTACGCGCTCTACCTGATCGCCATCGTGACCGAGGCGATGTCAGGCGCGATCATGGGGATGCAGCGCGGCATGGACCGCTTCGGACTCGCCTTCATCGGCATGGTGACGGCGCTGGGCGGGGGCACCATCCGCGACGTGCTGTTCGGCCGCCATCCGCTGGTCTGGATCGCTCACCCGGAGTATTTGCTGCTCACGCTGGGGGCGGCGACGCTCACGTCCATCATCGCGCGCCACGTGCACCGGCTGCGCATGACCTTCATCACCGTCGACGCCATCGGGCTCGCCGCCTTCACCATTCTGGGCTGCGACATCGGCATGACGGTCAGCACGAGTCCGGTCATCGTCGTGCTGGCGGGGGTACTCACGGGGATTGGCGGCGGCATGCTGCGCGACCTGCTCTGCGGTCAGGTACCGCTGGTGTTGCGCCGGGAGATGTATGCGAGCGTGGCGTGTATCGCGGGCGCAATGTACGTCGCCATGCTGCGTCTGGGGGTCGAGAACGGCCTTGCAACGGGCATCTGCTTCGCGGCAGGCTTCATCATCCGGATGCTGGCCGTGTGGTTCGGCTGGCGCTTTCGCACGTTCGAGAACGAAACCCCGGCTGAGCCGATGCATTGAGCGTACCGCCGGCGGTGCCCTTGCCGGTGCGCGACGGCTACCGCTTGCAAGTCTGCGGCGCGGCGGCCGGCTTGACCGAGCGCCGCGATTCGCTAATGCCGCCACACGCGGCGCGCCCCGTCTGGATGGCGCAGTAGTCGAGGGTCTGGCGCAGCAGCGTGTCGACCTTGCGCAACGACAGCCCGTGACGCGCCGCGACCTCCTCGCGCGTGAGATCGTCGATCCTCAGTTCCACCAGCACGCGGCGATGGTGGCCCGGCATCTGCTCCAGCGCGCGGGCCAGCGCCGCCAGCTCCGAGCGAGCGCCCGCGACCGCCTCAGGCCCCGGCCCACGGTCCGGCAGTCCGTCAAACATTTCGTTGTCGTCGGCGAGCGACGCCCACATGCTGCGCCCACGCATCTGGTCGACCGCCAGGTGGTAAGCCATCCGAAACACGTAGGTCTCGGCGCTTTGCACCGCGTCGGGCAGCGTGGCGCTGCCGAGCCTCACCCACGCCTCGTGCAGGCTGTCGCTGGCCGTGTCTGAGCAGCCGATACGGCGCGACAGGCGCCGCAGCAACCGGTCATAGTTCGACTCCAGGCACTCGCGCAGCATCTGAGTCGCCGTGCTTGTCTGCTCCACCCAGCGACCTTCCTGTGCTTCTGCCAGGGCGACGCCGACATGGCTTACTGTGCTCAGTTCCACGTCAGCGTCTCCCGTGCCCCACTTTCCCCGAATGTCTTCTGCGCGAACATTGTGTGCCCCCGATACCCATGAACGCTCTAATCTTTCGGCTGCTTACGAGCCTCAATGACAAGACGGATATCGAAGGGCAAATCCGCAGATTATTTTTTGTAACGTCACGCCTGCACTCACAGATGTGCCTTTTCCTCCCGCGTCAGTTGCGTTTTCTGTGCTTCGGTCAACTCACCGTTGCCCACCAATTGGAACGCGCTGGCCGGGTCATAGCTCGTGCCCGCCTGCGGTGACATCGCCGTCCCCTTAGGATTGGCTGCCGGTGCGCCCGCGTCAGGAGTGCCCAGCATCCGCACCGAGAAGATCGACGGCGCGTTCTGACGCTGCAACGCCCGCTCTCGTGCCACGGCGTCCTGCGCAGCGGTCGCGGCCTGCGACGCCGTGGCGCTGGCATTGGTCAGCGCACCGACGTTGACCACCGCAATCACCGGAAGCCCCGTCGACTTGCCCTGCACCTGCACGTTGGCGGCATTCACGACCGACAGCGCTGCCAGATTGACGTTGCCCGACACGCGAATCCCGGCTTCGCCCGCGTCGATGGTGCCCAGCGGGGCGACGAGATCGATGTCGCCGGGCGGGACTTCCGGCAACGGGGCCAGCGTTGCGATACCGGCACCGCTCGACGGTACCGACGGCGAGAGCGTCACATCGCCTACGTTGTCGTACACCCGCTTGGGCGGCATATAGAGCACGGTCGTCTTGGCGCCACGCCCCGCGTTGATGTCGCCGTCGGCCGACCATGCCTGAATGTTCCCGCCGAAGGTCGTCATCACCCGCGACAGGCCAAGCAGAATGCTGTCGCGGCTGTAGAGCTGAATGTCGCCCTCGCCCTGCGTGACCACCCCGGCCGCCGCCCCCGGCGTCACGCCTTCCACGCCCACGAGCGTTCGGCCGCCCGGGTTCAGCATCTGGATGTTGCCGCCGAAGTTGGTACGCACACCGGCATCGGAGGTGATCGGGATGTTCACACCGTTGACGTTGTTCATCCCCGTCACGCTACTGAACATCGTGATCGCACCGTTGTAGTCGATGGGCTGCGCCTGCGCATTCACTGCCGGGAACAGCGTCGCGATGGCCTCGCGTCCGCGCAGGTAGCTGCCGTAACGCGGGCTGCTCGCGTCGTTGTACTCACGCCCGCCCAGCAGCAACTCCTGAAAGTAGACCTCGCGCACAAAGACACCCTGCTGGGTCGATGGCAACGCGAGAAAGTAGCCAAGCGCATCGGCCGACGTGCCCGTGTAGCCGAAGCGCTGCTTCAGCCACGCGGTCAACTCGTCGCCGTAGGCGTGCGCGACCTTGCCGCTGCCGGCCAGCGCGGAGCCACCCGGCAACTGGTTAGCCGGATCGAAGTAGCGTCTGGCGAAGCTGGCGTAGTCCGGCCCATTCGCGCCGACCCCGGCGAGCACCGAAATGTCGGCACCACCGCTCGTGTTCGACGGGTGCACGACGTCGCCCACGCTCGTGAGCGACCCGTAGTAGCCCTGATACAGATTGCGGCCCGCCTGCATCTGCAACAGACCCGGACCGACGATGTTGACCGTCTGAAAGAGGATATCGCGGCCGGCCTGCATCAACGTGATGTCGCTGCCGGTCAGGTTCACGAACGTGTCAGGCACCGGGCCGACACCCACAATATCGCGCCCGGCCATGACCGCGAACGGCTTCGCGGCGACATACCAGGCACTGTGAGTCGGGAGGAATCCGCTGTTCACGTCATATAGCGGCGTGAGCGTCTTGCCAATGCTCAGATCGTCGATGTCGAGGCCCGCGTAGACACGCGCGGGCGCACTGTCCTGCGCATGCAGCAGGCTCGTTACCGTGTCCTCGCCGTAAGCCAGCGGATTCCTCGCACTCAAACGAACCGCAGCGTTCGCCGACGCACTGGTCAGCGAGCCGCCGAGCGTCTGGAAGAGCGGATGCTGCGGCGTGGCGAGACTGGACATGTCGGCCCCCGACATCGCGAGGGTCGCGCCTTGTCCATAGATCGATCCGGCAGCGAGCACATCCATTTGCCCCACCGGCGATGACATCAACTCGATATTGGTATTTGGCGCCGAAGGGGCCATCGGCGTGACGAACCGGACGTCGCCGTTGGCGGCCACCACGCTGAGGCTGCCCGGGAAGATGCCACTGCCGCCGTTCGTGTTCGTGTTGCTCCCGCTGTCGCCCTCGAGCGGCATGACGTCTCCGCCGGCCGTGAACAGGCGAATTCCCGTCGATGGCATCCAGAGCGTGAATTGCGTATTGCCGCCCTTGACCACCGCCCCGGCGCTGTTCGTGTAGTACGCACCGTCAACGTCCGAGACCTGATTCATGCCCGCGTCGCCCACACCGCCGAGCACGAGATCGCCGCGTGTCGTCACGCTCACCGTGCCGTCACCCGGCATGAGGGTCGGGCCGCGCGTCTGGAGCACGCCCTTGATCGTATTGACGTCCTGCGCGCGCGGGTCGTAGCTCGACCAATAGCTGCCGTTACCGAACGGCGCAATCGCCCCCACGGAGCCTGCGTCGATGGTCATGTTGCCGCGCAGCGACGTCATCGAGCCGAAGTAGTCCGCCACCATATCGAACCGGCTGACGGCCGCACGGCCGTTGAGCATGCCACCGACCTTCACCGTCAGATCACCGCCGCCCGTCTGGACCAGCGTGCCGTCGGCCAGCACCCGGCCGGTGGAGGCGACAGCCAGATCCAGCCCCGTCGAGGTCGTCGAACTGGCGGAGGACATCACCCCGGCATTGCGGCCCGCAACCAGCGTGAGATTGCCGCCGCCGAGGGTCCCGATCCCCTGAAAGCCGATCAGCTCGGGGATGCGGTTGTAGCTGTTCACAGCCGCCATCGTACCGAAGTTGATACCCCACGCGCCCAGGTCGGGCGTTACCCCCGCACCGCCCTGACGCCATAGCCAGTTCGCCGTGTAGTTGCTGTCGATGTAGCGTGATGCGTTATCGGCAAGCTGAATGTTGCCTGTCACGTCCTGCTGCGCGGAAATCAGCACGTCACCGCCATGCTCGGGGTACCAGACCCGAACGCTGCCGCTGGTGAGCGTTCCGGGCAAATCGTACGGATTGCTGCCGTCTGCGGCAAGCATCGGCGCCGAGGCGGTGCCCGCCGTATAGACACCGTACGGCGTGGCCTCGCTGAAGCTGCCGCCCGCGAGAATGTCCAGATTGCCCGTGCCTGTGCGCAGCACGCTGAAGTAGGTCGGGCTCATCGAACTGTTGTAAGTCGAATCGCTCAGCGTGACATTACCCTGCCCGGCGAGCGCACGCGTCGTCTGTACTGCACGCTGATCGGCCGATGTGAGATCGGCGCCCCCGACAAGGCGAATCGATGCCGAACGGGAGCCTGCCGCGAGCATGGCCGCGCCCGGCGAGGTCGCGGGGCTGCCCGCAACCGCCGGACTGGTCATCTTGGCCAGCGACGGCAGGTTGTTGACTTCGAACCCGAAGGCATAACTGTTCGCAATGCTGAGCGTCGTGCCGGCCGGGATCGTGTCGCCCGAGTAGTACGACACACCGGCACTGTCGACGTAAGGCCCCCCGTTGATCCCCGTCCACCAGGTATAGAAAGCGTCGGTGGGCACCGTCCACGCGTTCGGAAGGTAGACATCGGTCGTCTCGGTGTACCAGTACGTGAACGTGTTCGTGCCGTCCGAGTCCGACTGCCGCACAAAATTAGGCACTGTCGACACGTCGATCAGCGTGAACGTGGCCGGCGATCCCGGCGACGCCTTGAAGCCATCCGAAATGTTGCCGTTGACCGTGAGGTTACCGCCGGCACGCACCACCAGCGCCATTGGCTCGCCGGCGCCGTACGTCGCCGAATTCGGATCGCGATCCGCGCCCGGGCCGTAGCGGTACTTTGCGAGATCAATGTCGCCGACGATCGAAAGATCGCCAACGGACGCGATCTGCACGCCCGGGCGCAGGTGATACGCGCTGCCGTACGCGGACAGCCCTGCGGTGCGCGCGGCCAATGCGCCGTTGCCTGCCGCCGCGGTCATGAAAGCAGTGCTGGCCGCGTCGTAGGTGTCGAGTGTGGCTTGCGAGATGACGCTGCCGCCGGGCAGGTTGTACGTCCAGAAGCCGTTGAGTGCGATGCTGTCGGCACCGCGAATCGTGAGCGGTCCCGTCGCGTTGATGGCGATGTCGCCCGAGGTCTCCGCCGTGCGCAACGCATTGAGAATGATCTCGCCGTAGTTCCGGCCGTCGGGCGTGCTCAGGTCGAACGTCGCCCCCGGTGAGAGCGTCATCGTGCCGCCTGCCGTCGTCAATTCGATGTGACCACGGTTCTTCGCCTCGATCGGTGCGCCGTAGCTGTCGACTTGCAATGTCGTGCCATGGGCGTCGAGCACTGCGGCGCCGCCAAGCGTGAGGCCGTTGCCTGCCGACAGACGGATGGTGCCGGGCGCCGCGCCCGAGGCGTCGATGGTGCCGTTCACCGTCAGGCTGCCGCCGTCGACCGAGATGCCGACGTTGTGCGCCTTCACGCCGTCGCCGACCACCAGATCGCCGCGCTTCTGCACGAAGGTGCGCGAATCGAAGAAGCCGCCCTGCCCCAGCGCCGCGTTCAATCCGGCGAAGTCGGCAAACGTACCTGCCTGCGCACCGAAGTCCGCACTGACAAAACCCGTGTTGGCGCTGCCGAGCAGCGTGCCGTCGAGCGCAAGCGTGCCGGTACGGGCATCCACGGTGATCGCGCCCGCATTGGCGTTCTGAGCGGAAACGTCGATGACCGAGCCGGATGCCTGCGACACACTGCCCTGCGCGCTCGTGAACGTTGCCGTGCCGCCGAAGCCGTACACCGTCGCGGTCTGAATCTGCGACACGGGTCCGCTCAGATCGATGCGGCTGTTACCCGCAAGCACGATGTCGTGTGTTGCATCCACCGCCAGCTTGCCGCTGGGCAGCAACACCGTGCTGCCGATGAGTACGCTGTCGCCCGTGAGGTCAATCTCTGCCCCGGCAATCGATGACTTCGCCGTGCTTGGTGTCGTGCCATCCGGAGCGACGACATTCAGTGCACCGCCTGCCACGTATCCGGTAATCGATTTCTGTGTGCCGCTGAGCAGTGGCGTCGCAAGCGTGAGATTGCCGCCCGTACCGCTCTGGCCGAAGACGGCGCCGCTTTGCGTGCTCGGCGCCTGATAGACGTAGAGTGTGCTTTTGCCCGCCGAGACGATCCTGTTGCTGGCGGTCAGATCGACATTCCCGAAGCCGTAAATGGTGCGGCTCACGTTCGTCGTGTCCGTCGATACATACGTGCCGAGGTCGATTTCGCTGGCGACCAGACTCAGTGCTCCCACGCCGGTGCCGGGGCCGCCTGCGACGATGGCCGGTGCGCTCGCGCCGGCAACGCCGTTCCAGGTGAGTTGATCGGCAGCGATCGTGGCGTGATCGCCTGCCGCGCCAAGGCCGTAGATCGCCGGCGCTTTGAGCACGACGTTCACGCCCGAGCCCCGAGCGTCCAGCGCACCGCTGCCGAACATGTTGATGGCACCGGCCGCGCCCAGCGTCAGTTTCTCGAGGGCGGGTGCCCCGCTCGACGGGTCGCCCTTGAGCAGCGTCGAGAGCATCGCCTGATTGAACAGCATGCCGGCCGGGTTGCCAGCGGCCGCGATCTGGGCGGCGTCGCCGACATTGAGCGCGCCCACCGCCAGCGAGATGTTTCGCGAGCCGAATCTCGCTGTAGGATCGAGCATCGAGGCGCCGTTGGTCGAAAGCACCAGCGTGCCCTCGGACAACAGCCGCGACCCTGCGCCAACCGAGATCGTGCCGGTGCTGCTCTGCTGCCCGCCGAACTCGACATCGCCGTTGGACAGGCCAAGCACCGTGTAGTTGTTGGCCCAGTACGGCAAGCCCGTCGAGGCCGTGTCGAAAGGCACCGCGCCCTGCCCCAGCGTGGTGAGAGTCACGTTGTTGCCAATGGTGATGTTGTTGCCTACGAGGAAGAGTTCGCCGCCCGAGAGCGTGACCCCGTCGCGCACGAAGAGATTGCTCACGCTGGTACCGTTCAGGAAGCTGAACTGCTGGCCGAGCAGCAAGCTGAGATACCCGTTGATGCTCAGACGCGGCGCGTCGATGGCCGTCAGGTCAGCGGCACCCACCGAAACCCCGGTAAAGCCCGCCGTACGCCCGCTCGACGTAATTTCACCCACGCCTTCCACGGCAGCCTGCCCGGCGATCCCGCCCTGCGCAGCGTTGAACAGCGCCTTGCCGTCGAACCGGAACACCGGGCTTGCCGGTACGGTACTCGGTTGCGTACTCGGTTGCGTAAAGAGAATATCGAGAGCCTTGCCGTCGCTCGGCAGCATCGACGGGATGCCGCCGAATTGCGTCACCTGACTGGTCAGGAAATCGCTATAGCTCTGTTCGTTGAATTGCGAGTACTTGCGCACTGACGTGCCCGGCGTGACCAGCACGGTCGACGGCAACTGGCTGCGCGCCGTGGTGTTTGCAATGCTGGTATAACCCGCGACCAGATAGGTACCGTTGCCCGCCGCTGTGGCGCTCGTGGGCAGGTTCTGCCCCGTGCCACCGATCTCCACGCGATAGGCGCCCGGCAGCAATGCGTAGTTCGATGGCAGCAACGTGTAGGTGCCGGCGGGCAAGCCGGGCACCCCCTCGCCGATCGTGATGCGCTGGCCGATGGCGGGGTCGCCCGCGCCGTTCTCCGGCGAGATCGGTGCATAGGCCGAGCCGTAACCCGGCACGATCGCGTAGACCTTGTCGCTCGCTTTGCTGAGCGTCATGGTCGGATTGGCATTGACGAGCGGCGTATTGAGTACGTTGACCGAACCGCCTCGACCGGACACGAAGCCCGCCCCCGTCAGCGAGCCGCCCCCCGTGAGATCGAGCACGGCGCCGTCGTCCACGCCGATCGTGCCGGCCTTGAGACGGATACCGGACCCAATGCCCAGACCGCCCGAGGTGAAACCGCCGACCGGTATCGGTTTGATGCTCGTGCCGTTGTAGCTGTAAGTCACCCCGTCGAACGTGCCGCCATAGGGCATCGTCAGACCGGCCGTCGACACCGAGGTCACGCTGCCGGGCAGCAGTTCGATGTGTTGCGTCACCGTCGAGCTGCCCGGCACGCTAGCCCCCGTCTGTCCGAAGAACAAGGCGCCGAACGGTGCGCGGACCACACCGCCTTGCTTGATATTCGGCGCTGCGAGCATCAGCGTGCCAAATACGGACATCGGCTGGTCCGGCAACGCCGCCGTAGTCCGCCCCAGCGTCAGCGTGCCGCTGTAGGTCGGGTTGTTCTGGCCCGCAATGATATTGGCGACCGCGCCCGTTGCCGGATAAATCTGCGCCGCCTCCAGATCCAGATCCCAGGACGTGCCGAGCGAGGTCGCCCCCTGCGACGCGAGCGTCGGCAGGAATCGGATGTCGCCCTGACTCACCAAGCGGGTCGTGAGAAAGCCCAGAGAGGGCGTCGATATATTCTGGAACGTCGTCGGATCGTAGTAGCGGATGTCAGCCGAGAACGCGATGGGCCCCTGAACGTCGATCAGATCGGCATCGACTTCGAACGTCGCCGTCGTCGGCGCATTGGTGCCCCCCGGGTTGCCGATCGAGCCACTACGATAACCATCCTGATAGACGGACGGCGTGCCGGTGAGGCTCACATACGGCGCGGCGAGACGAACGCTGTTGCTCGTCGGCACCAACGTGCCCTGCTGCGGCGCAGACGACGTGAAAGCGTTCGCCATGAGCTTGAGGCTCTTGTCGAGCGAGAGCGACACGTCCCCGTTGAAGATCATGTAATCGGTGGCCAACAGCGACAACGAACTGAATCCGCCGTCCTTGATCTGATCGACGCTCACCGCTGCCTTACCGAACGATAGCCCGGCCACGGCCCCCGGCCCCGACAGATCGACTGGCGTGGTGCGTGCCTGCGTCACTGTGAAGAACCCCGGCACCAGCACGCTGCTCGGGATCACGCCCGTCGGGTCCTTGAACGAGGGCGTCATCAGCGAGAGCGACAAATCGCCGCCCATGGCGCCGGCGCCGCCCGAAACGGCGTGCAAATTGCCGTCGAGCATCAGGCCACTGGTCGAGCTCAGGGCGATGGCGCCGCCGTTGGAGGTGAGTGTTGTGCTGCCGGTGGCGCTCGACGGCTGACCGGAGACCGTTGCGGTGTCGAGCGTGACGTTCGCGCCGTCGGCATTGAGGACCGCCCCGGGACGCACGATAACGAACGACGGGCCGCCGCTCACCTGAATGCTGCCGCCGTCGGATACCGTGCCATAGGTATGGCCCGATGCGTCGAGCGCCGAGTACCCGACGCCCGAAACGTCGAGGCTTGCCGTCGGTCCGAGCCAGATCGCCCAGCCCAGATTAGTGCCGAGCGCATCGAAGTTACGCGCGCTCGCCAGCACGTTGTCGGCTTCCGTCGTCAACGCGATCTTGCCGCCGTGAGCGATCAGACTGCCGTCGACGGTGATTCTGCCGAAGGCGTCAAGCGTAAGGCTCTGCCCCGGGTCGACACTCACCGACGCGCCGCGCCCGATGACGACTTCCCCGCCGGTCTTGTTGCCTTGATAGTCGCGGCTCAACGAGCGCAATGCGAGACTCGCGCCACCGCGTTGCGTGAGCGTATCGGTTTGCGCATTCCCGGCGAACAACGCCGGCAGCACCACCTCCAACGCCTTGGCGGGATCGCTTCCGGTGCGCGCATTGACGCTGTCCGCCGTGAAGCGATACACCGGCATCGTCGGTGCCAACGTCACGCCGTTATCGACACGCACACCCTGCCCGCCATTGAGGTCGTAACTGGAGAAGCCCGCGCTGAAGAACGACGCGCCGCTGGCGGAACTGCCCGCGTTGAACACGGGGACGGGCGACACGGCGACGTCGCGCGAGAACACCGTGCCTACCGGGACGATGGCGCCGACCGGATAGGTGACGGCGACGCTGCTCACCGTTCCCGCCGTGTAGACGACCCGGTACGGCTCGATGGGGAAGCCGTTCGGGAAGACGCTCGACGGAATGACGGTGCCGGCCGGGATCTGCCCGTTGAAACCGAAGACTCGCTTGCCTGCCGGAAGGGTGTCCCCGCTGTTGTAGTACTGGTATCCGCCCCCCGCGTCGTCACGGTAGACCATGACGCTCACGCCCGCAGGCACCACCCAGGCGCTGGCAGCAAAGACGTTTGAGAACCCGTTATCGACATTGATGCCCACAGGCGTGGGCACGTCCAGAACCAGCTTGCTGTGCGCGTCGATCGTGGAGAACGGCAGCGGCGTGCCCGCGGGCACGGTGTAAGGTTCAGCGAGCTTCACCGACACGTCGGCCGGCGCGCCCGCCGTGAGGGTGCCGCCCGCCAGACTCGCATTGCTGCCGATCAGAATCCCGTCCGGGGTCGAGAGCGTGAGCTTGCCGCCGCCGTTCACACCGAAGGCCACGATCTGTCCGTTCAGGCTCAGGGTGCCGACGGCAACACCGTGATCGGACGTCGAGTCGCCTGCGATCAACGTCACGTTGCCACCTGTGCCGCCCTTGGTCTTGCCGCCCGCGAGGACCGCACCGCCGGAGGACACGTCGATCACGCTGCCGTCGGCGATCGTCACATCGCCGGTGGCATCGAACGTGACGCTGCCGCCATTGAGCAGGGCCACGCCCGACAGGGAATCGGGATCGGTGCTGCCGTTGACCCACAGACCGCGCACGTCGATCTTCGCGCCGGCGCCCAGCGTCAGACTGGACATATCGTCGGATCGCAGCAGCGCGATCGGGGATTGATTGCCCGCCTGCAAGAACAGGTTGGAGATATTGACGGTACCGCCGCGCACGGTGATGTTGCCTTCAAGATCGACCACCGGTGCGATCAGATTCAGGCGCCCGCCGTTGTCCAGTCGCAGATCGCCGCGCACGGTGATGTCGTCTCTCGTGGCGAGATCGATCTCGCCGAGACCGAAACCGCTCAGTCGCGTGGCGTCGATCCATACCGTGTTCTTGCGTGAGGCGTCGAGCGCATCGCCGACCTTCAGCGCCGTGGTGATGTCATCGACCGCGCCGATCACCACGTCGCTCGCAAAGGCGTCGGCACGGCCGATACCGGTGTATTGCCCCAGCGTCAGCGAGCCGGCGCGGGCGATGGCGAACTGGCTGAGCGCGTAACCGTCGGTGAGTCCGGACGGACGCGCCTGCGTCTGCACCGGGCCCGTGTAGACGTTGGCGATCACGTCACCTTCGAGTACGGCCGTTGGCGCGGAGATCGATAAACGGCCCGCATCGCGGCCCACGGTGTAGCCATTTTGCAGCACGCGCTGCGGCGCAATCAACGGGCTGGCATAGGACTCGGTCGTGTTCGCCCCCCAACGCGGGTGCGTCACGTCGAAGCCGGTGTACACGCCGGTGTAAATGACGTTCGCAGGCGCGGTGTTGGCGTCGTAGATCTGGCCGTCTGCACCGCGCAGCCACGTCTGATTCAGGAAGCCGGTCTGCACATCGAGCGAGCCGCCCGAGAGGTTGATGGCCGCCCCCGCTTGCGTGACGACTTCGCTGCCGCCGAGCGTGACCGTGCCGCCCTGCGCCGCCCATTCTCCGATGCGATGCGCCTGATTCGACAGATAGCCACCGACTTCGAGCAGGCCGCCGGGGGTGTACCAGCGTTCATTGGCGTAGCCGCCCACGGAAGCGGGCACATAGACCAAACGGCGGCGATCGATCCAGACATTCGCGTTGTTCAGCGCGGCGTTGTCGCGGTTGCCCGGCGCGTCGCGTTGCTCGTTGCCCTGAACGTTGATCTTCACGTTGTTGCTGTCCATCGACAACGCGACACCCACCGCCCCCGACACATCGAGCTGCGCGCGATTCGCCACAAAGCTGCGTCCGGTCGCACTCACCGCAATTTGCCCGCCGGTC
Organism: Pandoraea sp. ASV26; assembly: GCF_016428915.1. Taxonomy (GTDB): domain Bacteria; phylum Pseudomonadota; class Gammaproteobacteria; order Burkholderiales; family Burkholderiaceae; genus Pandoraea. Next base: position 18,017 of record NZ_JAELTP010000030.1, on the reverse strand, counting down.
GCAAGTGTGAGCGAATCGCTCTGGAAGTCGACGTTGCCGCCGCTCACGATCTCCACGCGCGACTGATCGCGGCGATCCGAGAGTCTCGACAGGTTGTCGAACAGTCCGCGCGACATGTTTGCGCGCAGAAGGTCTTGCGCGGCGGAATCCTGAATGAGCGCCGTGCGCTGGCTGTCCAGCGCCGTTGCGCCGTTGTCGCTGATGAGCACCGATGTCAGCGCGCCGCTGCCCAGCGTCACATTGCCCAACGCGTCGCTCGCCGAGTTCAGCAAGTGGATCGTGCCACGCATGTTGACCGTCGTTGTCGACACGGCCGTGCCCAACTGCTGGACGTCACGGCCCGCCATCGTGATGTCGCCCTCGGGCGACATCAGCAAGCCCGTATTGACCACCTTGCCCGCCGTGCTTTGCGCAACGAATTGCGGCGAGATCTCGTTGCCGCGAGTGGTCGACGGCGTGTTCGCATCCGTGCCGACGCCCTTGCGAATCACGAAGCTGTCGCCTGCGGCGAGTGTCACCTGTCCCTGCGGCGTGACGATCGTGCCGGCGTTGCTCACCTGTCGGCCGAGCATCAGCACGTAACCGCCGCCTTGCGTGACCGACGTCGGCGAGCGTGTCGTGATATTGGCCCCCGCCTGCACCTCGATGTTGCCCAGCGCATCGGTGAAACTCGGCGTCGTGCCGTTGGCACCGTATAGGCCGCCGGTCTGGAATTGCGCATCGGTCATCTTCGCCGCGGCCACGACCAGATTGCGGGTATCGACCTGACTCGTGCCACCGAAGATCACGCCGTTGCGGTTCAGGATCAGCACCGTACCGTCGCCGTGAATCTGCCCCTGAATCTGGCTCGGACGCGCCTGCGGATCGTTCACACGATTGAGTACCGCCCAGTCGCTTTGCTGCGCGAAGTTGACCGACGTATTGCGGCCAACGTTGAACGTCTCCCAGCTCAGAATCGCCTTGTCGGCCGTTTGCTGGATGTTGACGTTGGTCTTGCCGTTCGATGTGGTCTGTGTCGGCGCCTGCGCGTTGATCCAGCCTTTGGTCAGGCTGTTGGTGTCGACCTTCAGGCCGCCTTCGCTCAGGCCGTCGGGGATCGTCGCGTCGCTGTTTGCCGCTGCCGTACGCGCATTCGCCTGCGCGGCCTGCATCGCCGCGATGTTCTGTGCCGCCGTGCTCAGGTTTGCGATCGAGCGTTGCAGTTGGGCGTTCGCCTGCTGCTGTTGCGCCGACGGGTCCATGAGCGACGTGACCGGCATGCCGTTGGGCAGACGCCCCGTTTGCGATGTGCTCGCCTGTGCAGCGCCGCGCGCGGCGAACCACGCGTTGCTGAAGGCTTGTTGCGCGTGTGCGGCCGACGATGCCATCAGTGTCAGGGCGACGGCCTGCACAATCGGTGTGCGATGCAGATCGCGAATGACGCGCCCCAACCGGCGACGTTGACGCCGACGTGGCAAGTCGATGGAACTATCGAAAGCGGGCGTTGCGGGCGAGACGAAAGGGTTCGGTTGCATGTCGGATGTGCAGTGGCAATCGGTTAGCGGCCACCACCATCAGCGTGATGCAAGCGGCCTTCCCTTTGATGACGACGCTCACTTTCGAAACCCGCAATGCCTTCCCTGAAAAAATTCGTTAACCGTGTCTTGCGTGTATTTCGTGTCTTCGCAACCGGCCCCGGCACGCCCACGGCGGCACGCGTTCAGCCCACCACGACGATGCCGCCGGGCAGTTGCGTCACCCGTGCGCCGAGCACTTCCTGCATCTGCGCGAAGATTTCGCCAAGGCGGTCGATGCGGAACCGTCCGCTCAGACGGCTCTGCGCGAGATGCTTGTCGAATACCATCACATGACCCGAGCGATAGCGATTGATTTCGCCAATCACGTCGGCCAGCGGCGTATCGCGAAACACGAGCACGCCGGCACGCCATGCCGAAACGACTGCCGTATCGACGGACGTGGCATGTCCCAGACGACCGCCCTCGTAGACCACCTGCTGACGCGCCGCCAATTGCACACTGCTGCCGCCGACTTCGACGCGCACGTCACCCGACACGCAGGTCACACACACGCGCGTCTCGAGATTGCGCACCTCGAAGTTGGCTTGCGTGCCGGTGGTTCGTCCGCCGCTGGCGGCCACGACGAACGGCGCCGCGCTACGCGAGTTGTCGACGGCAATCTCGCCATCGAGCAGGTCGACGCCATGACGCGCCGTGCCTGCGCTGTCCTTGTCGAGCAGCGCAACGCTCGTGCGCGTGTTGAGATCGACGGTGACCTGATTCGCCAGCGCAATCTGACGCTGCTCGCCAGCCGACGTGCGGTAGTCGGCGCTCGCCATGGAGGTCATGGCGCCCCAGAAGCCCGCCGGGGCAACCACCGCGGCCCCGATGCCTGCCGCCGACGCCAGCGCGCCGCCCAGAAACACGCGGCGCCCTGCACGCGCGGGGCGCGCCGGACGACGCACGTCGGCACTGGCGCGTGCGCGCACCATCTCGCCGGCGGGGCCGAGATCGCGCCAGAGCCGGCGGGCCTCGGCAAAGGCGGCGGCGTGAGCCGGACTCGCGTCGCACCATTGCTTGAGGGCTTGCGCGTCTGCCACAGTGGCCTCGCCGGACGTGAGACGTCGCACCCAGGCGTAGGCATCACGCTGCAAGGCACGCGTCGTCGCGGATCGGGTCGAGCTATCAGGTACTGCCTTCATGTCGGATGTGTCTGTCAATCCTCTGCTTGCGGCGCCGACCGGCATGTCCTGCCTTGCCGGCGGCGATTCTGCCCGCTTGGGGGCGGTCATAATCTCATGACGTTTCCCGTCATCGGTTTCCGCAATATCTTCTGAAATTTTTGCTTCCGCTTCGCACGATCGTCACGCGATCGTGGCGATCAGACCGCTCATGGCGTCCCGGTCGCTACCGTTCACTACATCCGTTATCTCTCGACGTGATCGGCGCAGAACTCCTGTGCCCGCTTCAGCTCCAGTTCCACAAGCCGCAGGGAAATCCCGAAGCGCTGCGCCACCTCTCGCTGGCCGAGGCCGTCCAGTCGCACGGCAAGCAGAATGTCTCGCCGCCGCTTGGGCATCTGCTCAAGCACGCGCACCAGTGCATTGAGATCGGAGTTGGCCTCGGCGATCTGTGCCGGGCCCGGCTCGGGGCTCACCAGATCCAGCATCGCTTCGACCTCACCTACGCTCAACCGGCGATCCTCGGCGCGCTGCTTGTCGATGGCGGCGTGATAGGCCATGCGATACAGATAGGCGTCGGGGTTGCGCACCGAATCGATGTTCTCGGCGCTCTCCAGGCGCAGCCACGTGTCTTGCAACGCGTCGCCCGCCAGATCGGATGACCCCAGCTTGCGCGAGAGCAAGGTCTTGAGTTGTCCGTAGCGTTGAACGAGCCGTTCGCGCAGCGTAGCGCGCGCGCTATCGGCCATGCTGCCCTCCGCTCATCGACGGATCGTTCGCAGGCGCGCATGCCCAGTTGCGGCCTGACGCTCTGGGCAGTACCACGAACGTAAACGGCTGCGCAAGCATTGGCGGTACGGGTTCGCCGACGCGCGTGCCTTGCAGCGACGAGATGACCAGCGCGTCGACCGTCTTATCGCCACTTGAGCCGAGCAGCGTCACCGGGCCGATCTCTCCGGACGCGTCGATCCACAGGCGCAGCGCAATGCGCCGCGTGCCCTGCGCCAACATCGGCTGTGCGCAAAAGGCGTCATGCACACGCGTCTGGATGAGTCCAAAGTAGCGACGCGCGATCGCCTGCGCAGCCGGCGCGTCGGCCGCGGCATCGGGCGTTGCGGCGCGCACGGGCACGAGCGCTACCGTCTTGGCACTGGTGTAGCGAGGGGTCAGGCCACTGCCTTCGAGCAGCACCAGAAGTGCCGCGCGCGCGGTCATGTCACCCTGTACGGGCGCAGCAATGCGTCCGGCGGTGAGCGCGCTGTCATAGAGCAACGAAACGTCCGTGAATGCGCCGTACGACTCGAGCGCGGACGACAGCGGCTGCGCAGGGATATCGAAATGCAGCGGCGTCTGGGCCACGGCATCGGCTGACGTCACGCTCCCCGGCGCGACCTCCGTCGCCGAGACACGGGCAGAGCAAGCGCAGGAGCAGATCATCGCGATGCACAGTAACAATATCGGCCGCGGCGTGCTTATCGCTATGTTTCTGAGCATGTCCGCGCTACTTGACGCACGGCTGGCCCGGGGCGCAGCGGGAATCCCGTTGGGGACGTGCGGAATTGAAGTCTTCGCGCAGGCTAGCAGTCCGACATGAATTTTTTGTTACAAACGTTGTATCTGTCGGAGGACTCACGTCTGACATGTTGGGAGTGCCAGACACCGTCTCGCAGGCGCTATCTAGTTGCGGGCACGTCGAACGCTTCAGTCGCGACGGGGCCGCCAAACCCGTATTTCGCGCGCGGGCGCAGCATGAACGCCTGCGTGCGTTGCTCCATCACGTGCGCCACCCATCCCGCCGAACGGCCGATGATCCAGAGCGCCGTCGACGTCCCGTCGGGCAATCCCAGCGCCCGTGAAAGCGCCACGAGCCCCGTCGCCAGGCCAGCGTGCGCATTCGCCTCGGTGCGCATGCGCTCGAGAAAGTCGAGCGTCAGGCGTGTGTTTGTCCGCAACCTATCGTCAATCGCAGCGTCGTCCGTCTCATTCATCAACTCGCCCGCGATCTGCATCATCAGATCCGCGCGCGCATCGCCGCCGGGATAGAGCGGATGGTTGAAACCGAGCAGGCTGGCGCCGTATTCACGCACCCGGCCCACGCGCGAGTCGAGGGCGTCGAACGGCTCGCACAGCAAGAGCGTCTCGATCTTCTCCGTGCTGGTGCCCGTGGTGAAGCCGATGTGCGAGCCGATGGCCGCCGCCACGCAACCGAACAGGTCCGCATTGGTGGACGCCGCGACACGCGCCGAAAAAGTGGCCGGGGCCAGTTCGTTGTCGGCCAGCACGACGAGCGCCGCGTTCATCGCCCGCAGTCTCGCGGGCGTGACGCCACTGCCTGCCGCATGCAGGACATGCGCCGCAACGCTTTGCCCGTCCTCGCGCGCGATAAAACGTCGCTGCGGCCCGATAAAACCGACGCACCCGGCCATGCAATGCAGCATTGCGCGGGCAGCCTGCACGGCTGTCCCATCGGCAAGCTCGCGTGCGCCGCGTCCGTGCATCGCCAGCGCGAACGGCACCATGCCCAGCAAATTGCCGATATCGGCACTCGCCACTTCGCCGTCGTAAGTGGACAGGAAGCGCAACACATCGGGCGGGGTTTCCTGCATCGGCCATTCGGGAATGCTGTCCTGCCAGATCCCCGTCATCAACAGATGCACCACCGACTCGAACGACGCCCCGGCGCTCGCCAGATCGATCGCCAGCCGGTTGCGATAGCGCGGGCCGTGCGGCGTGATCTGGGTGATGGCCGAGTGCAGCACCGGGTCGCCGAAGCGCATCGTCGACTCGGCCACGGCCCCCGTGGGCGCGCGCCCGCGCTTGCGCGTAGCCAGACGCTCCACATCACGACGCAAGTAGAGGCTCTTGCGCCCATCTTCGTGCGGCCGCGCCCGGATCAATCCGCGGCTCACATAGGCGTAAAGCGTGGCGGGCTTGATGTCGAGCACGCTCAATACCTCTTCGCGCGTCATCAGATCATTCTGCTGCATCATTTTCTGTCTCGGTCGTCCTGTCGTCGCTCTGCCCCGCACAGCGGGCGAATACGCTCGATGCCATCGACGTTGCGAAACATGATGCCACAGGTATATTGACTTTAATAATCAATATTGATAAACAAAAAATCGCCCAGTAAAGTCAATTCCGGATAGCACAACAAAGACACTGCGGACGCGGCCTGCCCGGCGCCCGACAGGTCATCCCATTCGGAGACAAGGCATGGCCCAAGACATCCCGTCGCGGCAATCGGAACGCATTGACGTTCGCGACGCGCTGCAATCTGCCCCGCTCGGCGCATTTCATTACTGGCTGGCCACGCTGCTGGCGCTGATCCTGCTGTTCGACGGCTTCGACCTCTACAACGCGGCATACATCGTTCACGACGTCACCGCGCTCTGGCATCTCTCACCGAGTCAGATCGGCGTGCTGCTGTCGTGCGGGCTGGCGGGATTTGCCGCCGGATCTGCCGTCTCGGGACCGTTCAGCGATCGCGTCGGACGACGTCGCGTGCTGCTCACGGGCATCTGGCTCTCCGGCCTGATGAGCCTCGCCATCGCGCTGTTCGCTCACGATCTGCGCACCTTCATCGCACTGCGCTTCCTGATGGGCATTTCGCTGGGCCTGCTCATGCCGGTCGCCGTCACCTACATCAACGAAATCGCGCCCAGGCGCAGCGCCAATGTCTTCACCATCGTGTTCTTCTCGTGCGGCTGGATCGGCGGCGCGACGGCGTCGGGTTTCATCGCGGCATGGCTGATTCCGCAGCACGGCTGGCAGAGCATGTACTACGTCGGCGCGCTGTCGGTCGTGCTGGCGCTGGCATTGCAATTCGTGCTGCCGGAGTCGGTTTCGTTTCTCGCCAGCCGTGGCCGTCAGAGCGAAGTGCGGGCGCAGCTCACGCGCCTTTGGCCGGCACGTGCAAGCGAGTTTGCGAACGCGACGTTCACGTCACCGGACGCCGGTGTGAAAGCCGGCTCGATAGCGGCGCTGTTTTCGAGCGAATTCCGCCGTCAGACGATCTGCCTGTGGGCGATGGGCGCGCTCTCGCTCTTCTCCTCTTACGGCCTGTCGGGCTGGTTGCCAACGATCATGCTCAAGCGTGGTGAGAACCTCTCGACGAGTTTTGCCTACGGCTCGCTGCTGGTGTTCGCTTCGGCGTTCGGCAGCCTGCTCACCGGCGTGGTGGCAGACCGCATCGGCAATCGCCGCCTGGCGATGTCGCTTGCCTGGTTGTGCGGCGCGGCGGCGATCGGCGTGCTTGCGACCATCACCGGCGGCTCCGTGACGTTCGTGGGCATCGTGGTCGCGGGCATGTTCGTCATCGGCACGCAGACGGTGCTCAACAACCTCGTCGCGGTGAGCTACCCGACGGAGATTCGCAGCACCGGCGTCGGCCTCTACCTCGGCATCGCCCGCGTCGGCGCGATGTGCGGACCGGCAATTGCCGGCGTGCTGCAACAGGCCACGGGCGGGGCCGGCATGATGTTCTTCGTGCTGGGGGCCGCGCTCGTCACCGCCGCCTTGCTGGTGTTCCTCGTCGCCCGCCCCGAAAACCTGCCCAAGGCCCCCGCCTTTGGTCACTAATCATGTCCAAGCTCACCCTCTCGCTCGCCGTCAACGATTACGACCATGTGCGCGACCTGCTCGACGGCCGCCTATCAGCACAAGGCATCGACCTCGTGCCGTCGGTGCTGCCGGTCGAAGAAATCTTCTATCGCACGACTCACTTTCAGGAGTGGGATCTCTCGGAAATGTCGCTCGCCAAGTACGCGTCGCTGCGCTCGCAAGGCGACGACCGTCTGATCGGCCTGCCGATCTTCCCATCGCGCGTATTCCGGCTGTCGTCGCTCTATGTCCGCAGTGATGGCAGCGTGGCATCGCCCGCCGCGCTGCGCGGCAAGCGGATCGGTGTGCCGGAGTGGGCGCAAACGGCGTCCGTCTATTCGCGCGGATGGCTCGCGCACGATCAAGGCGTTGCGCTTACCGACGTCGAGTGGGTGCAAGGCGGTGTGAATCAGGCGGGACGCAAAGAGAAGGTTGCCGTACGTGTGCCGGACGGCGTGCGCTATCGACCGTCGCCCGAGAAGTCGCTCACGGACATGCTGCTCGACGCCGACATCGATGCGATTCTCAGTGCGCGTCCGCCCGCGCCGCCGCCGGGCCGGGAGCAGGAAATCGTGCGCTTGCTCACGGACTTCGAGACGGCCGAGCGCGACTACTTCGAGCGAACCGGCGTCTTCCCGATCATGCATCTGATCGTCATGCGGCGCGATGTCTTTACGGCCAATCGCTGGATCGCGGGCAATTTGCTCAAGGCCTTCACTCAGGCGAAGGACGCCAGTATCGCCCGTCTCGAAGACATCACCTGTTCGCACTTCCCGCTGCCGTGGATGAGCCAGCGCGCCGCGCAGGCGCGTGCGATGTTCGGCGGCGATCCGTGGCCTTACGGGGTGGCGCCGAATCGCGTCACGCTCGACGCCTTCCTGCGCTTCGCCTACGAGCAGGGCGTGTGCCACCGCCTGATGCAGGCCGACGAACTGTTTCCTCCGGAGATGGCGGCCGCCGTGCGGGTCTGACGCTCACGCGCTGCCTACGCCACCCTTCATCCTTCTTCTTTGGTATTTCACCTGTCACGATCATGACGCAAGCTGCTACCCCCTACACCCCGGCAGTCACCGAACACGATGCCCGGTCGATGGCGCAATTGTTCGAAGACCTCGCCGCCGCGAACCACATCCTCGCGCATCACGAAGTGCTCGATGGATTCGGCCACGTGAGCGTTCGCGACCCGCGCAATCCGGCGCATTTTCTGATCGCGCAATCGATGGCGCCCGAGCTGGTCACGCCGGACGACATTCTCACGCTCGACCTCGATTGCCAGCCGGTCGACGGCGACACCCGCAAGCGCTATCTCGAGACGTGGATTCACAGCGAGATCTATCGCGCACGACCGGACGTGGCGGCCATCGTGCACAGCCACTCGCCGTCGGTGATTCCGTTTGCGGCGTCGTCCGTGCGGCTGCGTCCGGTCTATCACATGGCGGGTTTTCTCGGCAGCGGCGCGCCGGTATTCGACATCCGCCATTGTTTCGGCTGCACGGACATGCTCGTGCGCAACGGCGATCAGGGCAAAGCGCTGGCAGCATCGCTGGGAGACTCGGATATCGCGCTCATGCGCGGTCATGGTTTCGTGGCGACGGCCCCATCACTGCCCGCCGCCGTCTACCGCGCCATCTACACCGAATTGAACGCTGGCATGCAGGCCAAGGCCATCGCGCTTGGCGGCGAGGTGACGTATCTCGACCCCGAAGAGGGCAAGCGCTCGAATGCCACGAATCTCGGCGTGATCGAGCGGCCGTGGACGCTGTGGAAGCGTCAGGTCGCGGCACTGCGCGGCAGTTGAACGACAGTTAAACGGCAATTAAGCGGCAACTGAGCGACAGCAGAGCGGTGCGAAGGTAGCGTCATCACCACGGCACCGTTCGACCGAGATAGTCGACGTAGTGCAATCCGGCGCGGCCGCTGTGGGCCGCGATGGTATCGACCAGATTGGGAATGCTCTCGTCGATGCTCAGACGCGCGTCGGGCCCGCCCATCTCGGTGCGCACCCAGCCCGGCGCCACCAGCAGCAACGTGCGCGCGTCGTCGCCGTGTCGGGCCGCGAAGCTGCGCATGAACATGTTGAGCGCCGCCTTGCTGCCGCGATACACCTCGTAATTGCCGTTGGTGTTGTTGGTCAGGCTGCCCTGCCCTGACGACATCACGCCGAGTGTGCCACCGGGCGGCACCAACGCCTCGAACGTCTCGATCACGCGCATTGGGCTGAGCGAATTCGTCACCATCACGCGCACGAACTCGTCGGTGGACACGTCGGCGATCGTCTCCCGGTCGTCATTCTTCACGCCGGCGTTCACGAACAGCAGATCGAGACGGCGACCCGCGAGCCGCTCGCGCAACGCGGCAACCTGCGCCGGGATCGTGATATCGACGGTTTCGACCTCGAGTGCGCCGCCCGCGGTGGCTGCCAGCGAATCGAGTTTGCCTGACGATCCTTCACGCGCCGTGGCGATGACGTGCCAGCCTCGCTTGAGATACTCCTGGACCATCGCGAAGCCCAGACCGCGCGATGCGCCGATCAGCAGGACGGTTTTTGACTGCGATGCGATAGGGGGGAATGGGATCTGCATGCGGTTTCCTTATGTCGAGCGCCGCTCGTCAATGTCCGGCGAGATGCCGGACGGCGAAGCGGCGTGATCTGTCAGGAAATATAGGATGGCGGGACACATGGCGGAAGGCGCAGCCTATGCACTGATACCATGCATGCAACGCCATATCTGACCTCAGCGGAAATCGTCATGTCCGATCCCGATCTGAATTTGCTCATCGCGCTCGATGCCTTGCTCGCGGAAGCCAGCGTGGCGGGCGCGTCGCGTCGGTTGGGCCTGAGTGCCTCGGCGATGAGCCGCACGTTGAGCCGCCTGCGCGAAGCCACCGGCGATCCGCTGCTGGTGCGGGCTGGCCGTCACATGGTGCTCACGCCGCATGCCGAGCAGTTGCGCGCCCGCAGCCGGGGCGCCGTCGACGAAGCGCGCACATTGCTCACGCCTGCCACATCCGCGCCCGACTTTGCGACGCTGCGCCGCACATTCACCCTGCGCGCCAATGACGGCTTCGTGGAAGCCTTCGGCGCGTCACTGATTGCTGCCGTCACGCGAGAGGCGCCGGGCGTGAGCTTGCGCTTTCTGCCCAAGGCCGAGAAGACGGCTGCGCCGTTGCGCGACGGCCGGACGGATCTGGAGATCGGCGTGCTCGGTGAGGTGGGGCAGACGAGCAACATGGGCCCGGAGATACGCGTGCAGGCGCTGTTTCGCGATCACTTCGTGGGGGCGGTGCGCGTCGGCCATGCGCTGCAAACCGAGGCCGCGCCGAGCGCCGAGCGATACGTCGCCTTCGGGCATGTGGTGGCGTCACGCCGTGGCAACGGCGAGGGGCCGGTCGACGCGGCGCTTGCCGCATTGGGTTGGCATCGGGAGATCGTCGCGGTCGTGCCCAGCTTTCCGGCAGCGTTATCCGTGGCGCAAGCTTCCGATCTGATTGCGCTGGTGCCCGCGTCGCTCATGACGCAACGCGCGGCACAGCGGGCTTCGGGCACATCCCCTTCATTTCACGTGTTCGAGTTACCCGTGCCGACCGCACAGATCACGGTATCGCTGATGTGGCATCCGCGCATGGAAGCAGATCCCGCGCATCGCTGGCTGCGGCAACGCGTGCTGTCGGTGTGTCGCGCTGCGACGCCCGATTGAAGGCTTGGCGTCGAGTGATCGACTGACGGCGACTTGCGCGAATTGCGCGACGTCGCCGTCCTGCAAGGCTTACGCGCGTCGCGTGGCCAGTTCCGCGCCTTGACGCAGCGCTTCGAGCAGACTGCCTTCGTCGGCAATCCCCTTGCCCGCAATGTCGAACGCCGTGCCGTGATCGACCGACGTGCGCACCACTTGCAGGCCCACGGTGACGTTCACGCCGGCTTCGAGGCCCAACACCTTCACCGGGCCGTGCCCCTGATCGTGGTACATGGCGACCACGAGATCGAAGTCGCCGCGCCCGGCGCGGAAGAACAGCGTGTCGGCCGGCAGCGGGCCTTCGATGTCCCAGCCGCGCTCGCGCAGACGTTGCACCGCCGGCACGATCTTCTCTTCCTCTTCGCCGTAACCGAACAGGCCGTTCTCGCCGGCGTGCGGGTTGATGCCGCACACGGCAATGCGCGGATTGGCGATGCCCGCCTTGACCAGCGTGGCATGGCCGCGCTCGATCGTACGCTGCACCAGACCCGGCTCGATCTTGCGAATCGCGTCAATGATGCCGATGTGGGTCGTGACGTGAATCACGCGCAGTTGCGGCGCGACGAGCATCATCGACACTTCGTCGACACCGGTCAGGTGCGCCAGCATCTCGGTATGCCCCGGGAACTTGTGACCGCCGGCGTGCAGCGCTTCCTTGTTCAGCGGCGCCGTGCAGATCGCGTCGATCTCACCGGCTTCGGCAAGCTTCGCGGCGTGCGCAATGTACTGATACGCCGCATCGCCCGCGATGGCCGACAGTTGGCCGAACGGCAGGTCTTCCGGAATCAGGTCGAGGTCGATGCACTCGATCACGCCCGGCGTGAACGTCGCTTGCGCGACCGTCTGGATGCGTAGCACGCTCAGCGGCTTCTTGACGATGGCGATGGCCTGCTCCAGACGTCGCGCGTCGCCGATCACCACCGGACGGCACTGCTGATAAACGCTGTCGTGCGCCAGACTCTTGACGATGATTTCCGGGCCGACGCCCGCCGCATCACCCATGGTGATGCCAATGACAGGGAGATATTGATTCATGGCGTTTGCGTTGATATCCGTTTCGTTGGGGGGATGCCCGGAACGTGTTGCATGTTGCTTGTTGCCTGTTCCGGGTCGATGTCCTGTTGTCCTGCTAGCCTGATGTGCTGCTGCCCAGCTACCCGCTCGCGCCGCCTCAATGGGCGTCGCAGACCTTCGCCGCAGCGCGCAGATGCCGGTAGGCGCTGTGCAGTGCCGCTTCTCCACCGAAGGCGCCCGCCTTGGTGACGATGTGCACCGGCGAACCGTCGGCGGGCCGTCCGACGGCAACGCCCGGCTCGACTTCCGAGAGCAATTCCAGCGCGCCGATACCGGCTGCGCTCAACACCGCGCGCGCCGTCTCGCCGCCCGTCACGATGAGACCCGACAGTCGCGAGAAATGCGGCGCGATCAACGTGGCCAATGCGGCCGACAATTGCGCGCCCTCGGCGGGATCGAACGCGTCGTCGCGGCCGATTCGCACCAGCAAGTCGGTACCCGCGTCGATGGCCTCGCCAATGCGCTCGCGCCACACAGCGCGATCGGCATGCGCCTCACCGGCACGCAGCACGGCAGGCGGCACAATCCATTCAATCACGGCGTTGTCTTCGCAAAGGCGCGCACATTGCTGCTGCGACACAGCGGACAGACTGCCAACCAGCGTCAGCACGCGGCCGTTCGCGAGGTCGTCCGTCGTCGCGCGCATGTCGTGCATGTCGCGCATATTGTGCTGCCCGTCGTCCGAATGTTCCGGCGACGCAAACAATGCGGGCAGTTCGGCCAGTTCGCGCGCGAGCCCGCCCGAGCCGACCCAGAAGGTGTCGGTGAGCGCGACGCTCGCGCGTGCGAGCATGGCGAGATCGTCATCCGTCTTCGCATCGACGATCAACGCCGTCACGCCATTGGCGCGCGCTTGCGCGATGACATCGTTCAGTGCCGCATGGACCGTGGCGACATCGCCGCGCAGTACATCGACCGGCACCGTCTGCGTCGTCATGCCGGCAGCCGCCAGCATGGGCGCGAGACGCGCCTCCTGACCGTCATTTTCCAGGCGCCACGTGTCGGTCTCGGCGAGCGGCACGCCGCGCACGAAGACTTCTCCGTTCTGCACGATGCGTCCCGTGGCAGGGAATGCGGGCGCAACGATAGCGAGTCCCGCAAGCGGCTGCAACGCCGCGACTTCCGCCACCCAGTTACCGCGCAACGTCGAGTCGATTTTCTTGTACAGACGACGGCCCGGTGCGGCAAGCCGCTGCCATGCCGCAACCGCACGCGCGGCTGCCTCGGCGGGGGAGAGACGACGCGTGTCCGTGTCGATCGCCACCACTTGCGCTGCCGCGTTGAAGCCGTCGACGTCGAGCGACACGACGCTGCGACGGCCGGCATTGGTAAAGCCGATCGCGCAGTCGGCGGCGCCAGACAGGTCGTCGGCGACAATCAGAATGCTCACTGCGCCGCCCCCTTGGCCGCCGCCCCTGCCCCGCGTGCCATCGCACGCTTGGCGACAGCCGCCGTCAGGATCGGCGAGACGATGGCAGTCACCACCACGCAGGCGGCAACGAGCAACGTCGCGCTCTTGGCCGCCTCTTCGTACACCGGGTTCGCAGCCGCAATGAGCGCAGGCACCGCGGCGGCATTACCCGCCGTGTTGGCGGCCGCCGTACCGGCCACGCCCGTGCCTCCCGTGAGACGGTCGACGAGGTACAGCGGAATGCCGGTCACGACGACAACGGCGAAACCGAGCAGAATGCCCAGCAGCCCAGCCTGCCACACCTTGTGCAGATCGAGCCCCGCGCCCAGCGCCAGCGCGAAGAACGGAATCATCACCGGCACGGCGCGGCCCAGAAAGTCGCGCATCTCACGGTCGAGATTGCCCAGCAGCATGCCCACGGCCAGCGGCAGAATGCTGCCGACCAGCGTCGGCCACGGGAAGGCGGACAGACCCGCGACACCCAACGTGACCATCGTCAGGAACGGGCCCGACTCCAGCGACATGATCGTGTAGGCGCCCACGTCTTCCGAGCGACCGTACTGCCCCATGAGCGCCATGTACAGGCCGCCGTTGGTGTCGTTCATCGCTGCCACGACCGCCAGCGTGGAAATGCCGGCGAACATGCCCGACGTGACCGGCGCTTCGCCCAGGAAGTGACCCAGCACAACGCCGACGACAATGGCCGCGCCCACCTTGGCGCCGAACAACGCACCGCCCTTCTTGATCAGGTACGGGGTTGCCTTGACGTCGATGCTCGCGCCCATGCAGACGTAGAACACCGCAAGAATCGGCAGCGCGCCCGTGAACAGCGCATTGGTAAACGAGCCGAAGAACTTCGGCATACCCGGCATGAACGTCGCAATCAACGAACCGATCAGCAGGGGAACGATCATCATCCCGCCCGGCACGCGCTCGATTGCACGCTTGATACGAATTTGAGCCATTGTTGTCTCCCGACTGGTATAGATTTTGATCAATCGATCATTATTTTGATCGTTTTGAGCAGACGGAAGTCTAATCGCTGCCAGAAAAATGTGCAAACTTTGTGACTAAGGGTTTGTCCTTGGCAGAAATCGGTCAAATTCGCCCCTCAGCGGCTTCGATTTCCATCCAAAATGATTGAATCGATCATTTTTGATGACACCCCACGATCACGGTGCCGCCGAGCGGCGTCGTGACGGCTTATCAAGCGATTTCCGTACACAGCAAGCTACACTATGCGCGCCGCGCGGCGAACACGCTGTCCGCCCGCGAAACGCCACGATTCGTTCTGCTCAGCTTCGATCCATCCATGAAAGTTGCAAACCGCCGCGAGGCGATTTTCAAAGCCGTCCTGTCGGGCATGACCGATGTTGCCGCGCTGTGCGCGCATTTCGGCATGTCGGAAGCCACCGTGCGTCGCGATCTGCGCGCGCTGGCCGACGAGCGCCGTATCGTGCGCACGTACGGCGGCGCCGCCGCGCCCGTGCGCATGCATGAACCCGAGGAATCGCTGGAGTTGCGCCGCGAGAGCTTCCGAGAGCAGAAGGACGCCATCGCGCGCGCTGCCGTGGCACACGTCGACGACGGCGACACGATCTTTCTGGACGGCGGCACCACGACCGAAGCCATGGCGCGCTTTCTTGCCGGGCGCGAGGGTGTGCGAGTCGTGACGAACAACCTGCTCGCCGTAGGGACGCTTGCCGCCAACAAGGTTCCGGTGACGCTCATCGGCGGGGATGTGCGGCCGTCGAGCATGAGTGTGCTCGGGCCGCTGGCGCAACTGGCGCTCTCCCGGGTGTCCGTCGACAAGGCCTTTTTGGGTGCCGACGGCGTGGTGGCCGGACGCGGTCTGTGCGAAGCCTCCGCCGAACAGGCGTGGCTCAAGGAGTGCATCATCCGTCAGTCGGCCAGCGTGTATGTGCTGGTCACCGCCAACAAGCTCGACCGCGCGAGCCAGCAACACTGGACACCGCTGGAGCGCGCCTGGACACTCGTCACCGAGGCGCACCCCGACGATGACGCGCTCGCAGAATTCCGCAAGCACGCCGAGATCACGATCGAGTCGGTGAGCTAACGCCTGTCGCCGCAAGTCGGAACGGGTGTACCTGCTGAGGCTGAGTTTGCCCGTTCGTGGGTATCGTCATCGACACCGGATAATCGACACCGACTAATCGGCGCAGGTGCGAAGCAGGCAATCCCGTAGCCATCGATGTACGGGATCGTTGTCGACCTTCGGATGCCACATCATCGAGACCACCACCGGCGCCAGCGGCACCGGCAACTCGAAGGTGTGCATGCCGACGCGGTCCGAGGCCGTCT
The DNA here is from genome assembly GCF_016428915.1 of Pandoraea sp. ASV26. GTDB lineage: Bacteria > Pseudomonadota > Gammaproteobacteria > Burkholderiales > Burkholderiaceae > Pandoraea. Next base: position 2,200 of record NZ_JAELTP010000030.1, on the reverse strand, counting down.
GACGAAACGGCACGTTTGCGACGATGCCACCGCGTCGTGCCGCCGCAAGCGCCACCGGAAAGCTCGATACCGTCATGGCAACACGACGTTTGACGCCCTTCGCGTGCAACGCGGCATCGATCGGGCCTTCGCGAAGGCCACGACGCGATACGCTCACGTGTGGATATTGCGCGTAAGCCTCGATACTGACCTTTTCATGGACGGCGAGCGGGTGCGACATCGCGACCACGCCGACAAAACGGTCTCTTAGCAGCGTCTGCAAACGAATCTCCGGGCCGCTGTTGCCCAGCACGCCAACCTCGATATCCGCCTTGTCGTCGCGCAGCGTGGAGGCGTCTTTCTCGGCTTGCATCGAAAAGCGCAAGTGAACCCCTGGCGCTGCCGTCGTGACGATGGCATGCCACATCGACGCCGAACGCCTGGGGGACTGGTAATCCGCCACGGACTATTACGGCCGGCTTGACCACGCGTTTCCCTCGCTCCCGGCAGATGTCGGTCATCGGCTTGTGCGGCAGCGCGCGGTATCCGCGCTTGCTTCACATTGAAGCCTGACGACTGAGTCCTGCCGGCACGCTTTGCGCGAACGACGAAGCCCGATCGCCCGTTACGCTGTCATTTGTCGAGACATCTGGGTACCGCAATGCATCGTGAACTTTCGCCGGATTTTTGCCGGATACGGTCATAATTTGCCTCGGGCAGCATTTCCCTCATTGCGCATCTCGCGCGTTTGCCAAGGCAAGGCCCGTATGACGATGAATCGACGCACCCTGCTCGTGGCAACGGGCATGGCCCTGATGGCGGGATCGGCGCCATCATTACGCGCCGCACCGACTGGCGGGGTTGAGCCCGCGTCGCGTCTGCCCTTGTGGCCTGACGTGCCGCCGGGCGGCGGTGGCCCGAGCAGACGACGACCCCATCTCGAACCCCGAGAACACGCGCATCATGCAGCGGGCTTGCGAGCGCGTGGGCGTGCCGGTCGAGCGTCATACGCTCGCGAGCGGCGGCCATGGGTTCGGCATGGGACGCCCGGGCACGCCAACGGCCGAATGGCCGACCTTTTATGAAGCCTGGTTGCGTGATCGTCAGATGATCGCGTGAGCTCAGAACACAACGGATCCTTACTGCCATGACACTCGACGCTTCTCTCGTTGCAGCCTTCGCGCCGACCGGCGTGCTGCGCGCTTGCATCAATCTGGGCAACCCCATCCTCGCGGGGCTCGACTCGCAGTCCAAGCCCTGCGGCATCTCGGTGGATCTGGCGACGGCACTGGCGCAGCGACTCGGCGTGCCGCTCGAACTGATCGCGGTCGATGCGGCGGGGAAATCCGTCGATGTCGTGTCCGCCGGTGACGCCGATGTCGGCTTCTTCGCCATCGACCCGCGACGCGCGGCGACGATTACCTTCACGCCACCGTACGTGCTGATCGAAGGCTATTACCTCGTACCGGAAGCCTCTGCGGTGAAAACCAACGCGGATGTCGACCAGACGGGAACCCGAGTCGTGGTCGGCAAAGGCAGCGCGTACGACCTCTTCCTCACGCGAGAATTGCAGCACGCCGAGATCGTGCGCGCGCCTACGTCGCCGAGCGTCGTGAAAACGTTCCTCGAAGGCGGGTACGAGGTCGCGGCAGGCGTAAAGCAGCAGCTCGAGGCCGATATCGCCGGCACGGCGGGCTACCGGCTGCTGGGCGAGCGCTTCATGGTGATTCGTCAGGCGATGGGGCTGGCGATCGGACGCGGCGCGCATGCCGATGCGTTTCTGGCAGCGTTCGTCGAAGAGATGAAGACGTCCGGCTTCGTTGCCGAGGCCCTGCGTCGACATGGTATTTCGGGGGCGGCGGTCGCCCCGTAAGGTAAAACCTGCCGACCCTCACCCCGCCAATCTCTCATAACGGGAAGCTCAATTTTTTTCGCCTTTGACAAATAAGGGCATATGCCCACATAATCCTGACATCGTCGCAATAACGAGCACTGGCATGAACGAACCGAAGCCACAACCGGGTATCTGCAACAACACGGCACTGCGCAAAGCGGCACGACATGTGACGCGCTTCTACGACGCGTGTCTCGCAGAGACGGGCTTGCGCGGCACACAGTACGCGATTCTCAACTTGCTGGCGTCGCGCGGGCCGTCGACCATCGCGGAACTGGCCGAGGCACTGGTGATGGATCGGGCAACCATGGGGCACAATCTGCGCCC
>NZ_JAELTP010000303.1 GCF_016428915.1 Pandoraea sp. ASV26 | reverse complement strand
TCGTCTCGTGGGCTCGGAGATGTGTATAAGAGACAGGAAGGATACCTTCATATCCAATCTTCAAAGGGACTTGACGTCCGCCGCGTCCTAACACCAGCCAAGGTAATTGCACGTCACAGCAGGAAGTGGTTCCTTGTCCGCCAAAGTTACATTGTCTGCGTCGAGTCCCCCGAAAACATGAACATATATGATGTATACCTCGTCGACAATAAATTCAGTCTTGTTTCCAAGAGGAATGCATTGAAGCAGATTGCATCCAAAAATAAGCAATCAGAAATTGATCTTACTGTGGAAAACCCTCCAGAGAAGCACCATACGCTGACACTCAATACCTCGGAGCGCAAAGTCCGCCTCTTTTCGCTCAACCATTCAGTCATGAAGCAGTTTGAGGAGTCCATAAGCGAAATGCTGAGACAAACTGTCTGGTATGAGAAGAAAAGGTTCGACAGCTACGCCCCTGTGAGAACTGGTGTTTTTGCGCAGTGGCTTGTGGATGGC
>NZ_JAELTP010000302.1 GCF_016428915.1 Pandoraea sp. ASV26 | reverse complement strand
CTACAAAAAGGGGCAGGTGGATAATCCTTGACCACCATGCGGATGATACAGCTGCTTCTAGTCTAGACCTCGTATCTAATATGACTGATAACTTTTTCCCAGCGAACAGCTGCAAGGATAAGTCATGCTGCAACGCTGTTATTGGGTGTTTGTCTACAAGAGGAAAGCCATTGTGGCAGCTCAGAATCAGGCCATTTCCCCACCTTTTTTTCTTTGCCTCTTCTCCCTTTTCTTGTTCCACGCCAGTCCATGCCAGTAATGACTATACCTGAGATATTGGTGGGAGATGCTGCAGGACGGCTTGTATTTTAGGATGAGACGCGCGTTCCTAAAGATACCGTGAGAACACACACACAGGCACACAAAAGACTTGCGTACGACGCTTATTGGATGCATCTAGACGCGGCCATGTAGGCGGGATCGTTCGATGCAAAGAGAACAGAGCAAACGCGGATTTAAATGGTTTATGCCACAAACGGTAAGGTGTCAAATTCAACC
>NZ_JAELTP010000301.1 GCF_016428915.1 Pandoraea sp. ASV26 | reverse complement strand
ACATCCGAGTCAGCTCCAGCTTTCTGTGCCAAACCTTGTGTCCGAGGTCCAGCCTCAGCTGGTGATATTGGTATATTAACAGTGATTTTCTCAACAACTTGCAGCACCGAATTTAGAATTCAACTGAATCGAGCAGCTCTTGCTCAAGAAACAGGTGGCCGGATCGACGACGTGGCGCTCCCGCAACCCCAGACCCAGTGTAACGCCATTCCGCTCGGACGCCCCCCCGTTTGGCTTGCACTGAGTCGCAGGGCTCCCGACGCCTCTCCTCGCCTCACCTGCAAGCGCGGGTACTGGGATGATGTGCAGCTCAATTTCCCAACGGTGCATCGTGGGGCTTGTCACCATACGAGTACTCGTAGTCCTCCGTACGACGTAGTCACACCAAACACAACGCGCGCTCAACCCCATGACTCTCCACCCAGAGAACACCGTTGATACTTTGCTAGCGCCAACATATCCTCATCTTGGCAGCTGGGAGCCTGTCTCTTATACACA
>NZ_JAELTP010000300.1 GCF_016428915.1 Pandoraea sp. ASV26 | reverse complement strand
GTACGAGCAACTTCGCCGCGTGCAGGAGACCGAAGAGGAGACGGCGCCTGCAAACCGTAGCCAGAAACAAGCAGAGGAGGCGATTGATTCCGAAGATGGATTTCTGCGACCGTCAAAGTCACGCTCGAACCGCAGAGGTTCGATGACGTCTGTCTCATCATTAGCATCCATCGAAGCCCCGAGTCCACGCCGCAAATCCAGTATAAGTTTTAACCGCAAAGCCGCGCAGGGACCCGCGCCACTATCAACTATACCCAATGTTTATTTTGAAGAAGATTTTCACCTTGAGAATCCTCGCACTTTTGACGTAGTCAGCGAGCGATCCGAAGTCATACGTCCTGCAAATGCCGACCGCGATTCAAACGCGCCGGCCCCGCGGAAGGCGCTTGCGACCAATGCAATTCTACAAGAGAAGCTTTCATGGTACATGGACACAATTGAAGTGCATCTTATCAACTCTATCTCCACGGCATCTACCACATTCTTTAGCTGTCTCTT
>NZ_JAELTP010000299.1 GCF_016428915.1 Pandoraea sp. ASV26 | reverse complement strand
CTTTCAGGTACCAGAAAACGGGCGCGTTTTGTGATTTAAAACTCATCTGCAAAGGTGGTGACATCAAAGTGCACAAGGTTATCGCCCTCTCTCAATGCCCTGGTCTCCGTGAAGAGATAGGTGTATGCTTTACTGTGTATTCATCTTTCCTCTTAGAGCTTTAGCTAATCAGATGGTTCAGGAAGACGAATCCGGAGTTTATGAACTGTCAGCATATTCAGTCGAGGCTGTTTCAAGAATGGTACTCTACATGTACACAGGCGACTTTTCTAGCAATCTCATGGATAACGACGAAGACATCGTACAAGAATTCGTGATACACGCTCAGTTAGTAGCCCTGGCTGACGAGTATGGCATGTCATCGCTATCGAATTACGCAGAGAACTGTTTCCTGGATGCGTTGGAGGCAAGAAATGACAGTTATACTATAGCGCTCGGATGCATCCCCCAAGTATATGCAATACCTGTCTCTTATACACATCTCCGAGCCCACGAGACGA
>NZ_JAELTP010000298.1 GCF_016428915.1 Pandoraea sp. ASV26 | reverse complement strand
ATCGTATCCTCGAAGCTGATCTGCACAACAGTCTTGGTATCCAAGAAATTATGGCCGTAGCGTCGCAGCGGAATAATAGGCGGCGGCAACTCTAGCACGGGGATGGCGTCAGGATCCAGCGACATTGGCTGTGGCGCACTGCTGCTGTCCATGGAACCCAGTGACGGCTGCGCAACCAATGGGCTAGCTCGTGGTCGGTTGTTAAACGGCGTGAGCAGCTTCATGCATTCCAGATGACCTTCCCATGCAGCATAATACATCGCTGGTAGGTCTTTCTCATCAACGATGCCAGCATCGACGCCAACTTTGAGAAGAGCTTGCAGGCAATCAACGCTCCCCTCGCTAGCTGCGTGAACCAGCGGCGTCCATCCATACAGCTTATCGACTTGATCAAGATCTGCTCCATATTCCTTCAACTTAAGCAAAAGGTCTGGGGTTTGTCCAGATCGTGCCACCAAATGTTGTGGGTAGAGACCCTCCGCATCTTGCAGAATTTTAGCAC
>NZ_JAELTP010000297.1 GCF_016428915.1 Pandoraea sp. ASV26 | reverse complement strand
GAGCTGATACTGAGAGAGAGAGAGGGGAACAGAGCCGTCCGCTTTATTTTTATTTTTATTTTTTTTTGGTGTTTGTTTCTCCGGAACAGGCTTCTTTCGTTCTTTTCTTGTCTCGTTATTATATCCCCACTGTCAGCAGTTTTGCATAGAGAGCTTTGCTCATAGCGTTTTTGCTTCGATGCGACAAACAGACATTGGCGTGGCGTTTGCGCGGCGGACATCAGTCTTTGGACGGTACGGCTTTGGTGTTGGTAGAGGATAAAAAGAAGGCGGTGTATCCGCAAGACATTTCACAATTTTAATACATGACGCTGTTGCACAAATTAGAGTAAGTAGCTATAATATATGAAAAAAAAAATGAGTCTTTTATTTCCTCGGAAATCCTGTCTTGGTGTCATTGTCCACACATCATCACCTTTGAAATGGTTACAGTAATTCGCCAAGCAAAATTAAATGAGCCTAATAATCCCACTGTAAATCAACATCTTTGCGCCCCCAAATGCCGGG
>NZ_JAELTP010000296.1 GCF_016428915.1 Pandoraea sp. ASV26 | reverse complement strand
GTCCGGTCCAATATTGTCACCCGACACTGCGCCGTGAGTTTTTCCGAAAGCGTGACCACCAGCAATCAAAGCAACAGTCTCCTCGTCATTCATGCCCATGCGACCAAATGTCATGCGAATATCACCTGCCGATGCGAGAGGATCGGGTACGCCCGACGGTCCGCGCGGGTCCACATAGATGAGACCCAGCGACGATGCTCCAAGGGGGCTCTCCAAGTCATCAGCCCGTTCATAAATATCAGTGTTTTCACTGTAACGGCCAGAGAGACTCTTGTTGCTGGGGAAGAATTCCTGCTCAGAGCCCCAGTAAATGCCTTCATCAGACTGCCAGGTGTCAACTCGACCAAAACCGAAACCATCTGTGGGGAAGCCCATGTTCTCCATTGCAAGATTGCCGGCGAAGACGTTGAGATCGGCCCAGGAAAGCTTCTTACCGTACTTTTGCTTGATTGGCCCTGTGTGTTCACTTTGTTAGCTTGAGACGCAGTTCTCGGGGACAAGCAAAAA
>NZ_JAELTP010000002.1 GCF_016428915.1 Pandoraea sp. ASV26 | reverse complement strand
TCAAGTATGGTGCCCTTCTGATCCTCGAACTCGCCCTGATCTTTTTCGTCGGTAAGCGGCTGTTAAAACTGCGCTTCGACAAGGGCTAACAAGCTGTTGCGAAATTAGTTAAACATTGGCTCAAGGCGCGTCCAGCAAAGCAAGGCACACGCCGAATATCGCGTATTCCAGAAATGCGTAGGCAAGGGACGACGGTCATCGAAGCAGTGAATCGCCGCGAGGCAACGCGGACAGGTCAGGCCATCCTGACCTGAAATTTCCGTACCCCCCGGCATCAAACGGGTTGCTGCTGGGTGGTGCAATGAATGCCGCCGCCACCGCCTGCGATCCCATCGATGTTGAGTTGCACGATCTCTCGTTTGGGGAACAGGTCGCGTAGCTTGTCTCGCGTACTCCTGTCGGTGTGCGTGTCGCCGAATTGCGGCGCGATGACGGCGCCGTTGCACACGTAGAAATTGATATACCCGGCGGCAAACGCATCCGACGCGTAGGCGCTTCGCACATGATTCGGACCGGGCAGGACAACCACTTGCAACTTGCGGCCAGCGGCGTCCGTCGCCCGTCGCAGAATGTCGAGATGACGCATCGTCACGGCATGATCGTGCGACGATGTGTCGTTGTCCAAATGAGCGACCACCACGCCGGGCTGCGCAAACCGCGCGTAGAAATCGGTGTGTCCGTCCGTGATGTCCTTGCCGGCGATCCCCGGCAACCAGACGACCTTGCGCACCCCGAGAAGCCGCTTCAACTCCGTCTCACAGGCCGCTTTGCTCACGCCTGGATTGCGATTCCGGTTGAGCACGCAACTCTGCGTGATGATGGCGGTGCCTTCACCGTCTACCTCGATGCCGCCGCCTTCGAGCACGAGCGACGTCCTGAGCACGCGTTCCCCTGCCTTTTGCGTGACGAAGTCGGCCACCTTGGCGTCGTCTGCGTGAGCCTGTTTTCCGCCCCAGCCGTTGAAGTTGAAGTTGACGCCCGCCTTTTCGCCGCTACGAGTGCGGACAAACACAGGGCCCGTATCCCGTATCCAAAGATCGTCGATGGGCTGCACGATCAGGTTGACCGAGTCGCCGCACATGCGCTGGGCGACGTCGTAGTCCGCCTCTCGCACGAGCATGTTGACGGGCTCGAAGCTACCGATGGCCTTCGCAATGACGGCCACCCCCTCGCGCGTCGCGCGTTGCAGGCGACGGCCCCAGATCTCTTCACTCGGACCGAACGCCATCCAGGTCGCCGCGTGACGCTCGCCCTCATCCGGCATGATCCATTCGGGCGCCTTGGCGCTCGAGCCGCCCAAGGTCAACGCATTCGCATTCCCGGCCAAGCTGCCGCTCGCCGCACCTGCGAACCACGTCGCGCCCGATGCAGCCAAACCCCTTTTCAGAAAACCACGTCTTGTTTGCATTGCCCCATTCTCTTGATGATTGCCGCACGACGCCGTCATCGAGTGATCGCTTGTGCGTTGGCGCGTCTGGCAGTTCACGCAGTTTGAGGCGCATGACTGATAAAGAAAAACGAGATTTATTGCTACTATTGACCAATTTCTCTCATATCTCGGGGAATCACCATGACCCGCCAGCGAATTCCGTCGCTCAAGTTGCTCATGGGCTTTGAGGCCGCCGCCCGCCATGGCAACTTCTCGCGCGCGGCCGATGAGTTGCACGTCAGCCAATCGGCGATCAGCCATCAGGTGCAGCAATTGGAGGAGGAAGTGGGCCAGCCGCTGTTCCGGCGAGTGGGGCGTGGCGTCGAGTTGACGGTGGCCGGCGAGGTGCTCCAGCGTTGCGTCCAGCGCTCCGTGGGGACGTTGCGCAGCGGACTGGGCCGCATTGCAACGTATCTCGACCCGGGGCTCGTCGTCGTTGCAGGGCCGGCAGCTTTGCTGCACGGCTGGCTGAGTCCCCGTATCGATCAACTGCTGACGCACCATCCGGCGCTTTGCCCGATGCTGTCGACCGACACGTCGGCGCGGTTCATCGACGAGACCGACATCGACATCGCCATCGGCGACCGGCCGCTTCAGCAAGCCGGACTCACGGAGATGCCTTTCCTGAAGGACGAGTGGGTGATCGTCGCGAATGAGGCATTGGCCGCACGTCTGGCTGATGTCGCGCCTGCACGGCATGCCGAGCTTGCTTCACTGATCTGCCTCGAGGAGAGCTTCACGCGCGACGATACGGCCGCGCTCTTTCGCAATCAACTGGCGCCGTTTCGCAAACATGCCATCTATGACGACGAACGCCTCCTGCTCGATGCCGCCCTGCGCGGTCGCGGTATTGCTTGCCTGTCTCGCGTGGTCGCTGACGAAAGCCTGACGCTAGGACGCTTGCATATCCTCCCGGACTATCCGCGCATCGAAGGCCCCACGTGGTGGGTGTCGCGGGTCGCCGGCGAGCCGCGCTCGCCGGTGGTGACCGAGGTCTTCGACTGGTTGATGGCAAGCGCGCAGTCGTTCAATACAGACGCGTAATCAAGCCGATGCCGTTTTCGCATCGCGCCGTCCCGCATTCGGCCCAACGCCCGGGCGGACCTGCAACATGGCGAACACGCCCACTGCCGTTGCCACGGCCGTCGCGACAAACATCGACGAATAGCCGTACCTGGCCGACAAGATGCCGGCCAGCGTCGGTGCGAGCACCGCTGCGATGTTCGCAATGAAGTGCATCAGGCCGCTAAACGTGCCCACGCGCGTCGGTGCCGTGTCGATCACCACGGCCCAGTACACCGAGTTCGGCAGGGCGTTGAGCGCATTGCCCAGCGTCATCAGCGCAATGACGGCCCACACGCTCTGTGCCTGCGATACCAGCAGGAAGCACAGCGTCGTGCAAGTCAGCGCAGCCGCCGCGAACCAGCTACGCGCAATGACCAGCTTGCCCGTCTTGCGATAAAGCCAGTCGGAAATGCGTCCGCCGAGCAGCACCGTCACGCAGGCGCCCGTCCACGGAATCATGCCGATGTACCAAAGCGACGACAGCGTGAAATGGAACTCGTCGGCGAGATATTTCGGTGTCCATGTCAGCAGCATGAAGTTCACATAGATGAATGCGAAGTAGCCGATCGAGTTGAACACCAGTGTCTTGCTCTTGAAGAAGCTCCACCACGGCATATCGCTTGCGGCGGTGGCCGCCGACGGATTCTGCGCCGGACGTCCCGCCTGAATCAGCGCCACCTCGGCCGCGTTCACGCGCGGATTGTCCTCCGGGCGGTTTGTGTAGACCCGCGCGAACAGGGCAATCAACACGAAGCCCGCCACGCCGAGCACGATGTACATCGTGCGCCAGCTATCGGTGAGCAGCAGCAGACCTACGGCGACCGGTGCCGTGAGCAGCGCGCCGAGCGGCGTGCTCAGCAGTCCGATGGACACCGCGAAGCCGCGCTCCGACGGCGATGCCCACGCGGCCATCGTCTTGTTGATGATGGAGTAGGCCGGTCCTTCGGCAAAGCCGAACAACACCCGGATCGTCGCGAAGCCGGTCAGCGCCGAGCCACCGAGCACGGCGATCCCGAGGTCGCCCGCCCAGATCATGGCAATGGCAAACACCGACCAGGCGATGCCCGCAATCACCCACACCGTCTTGGCCCCGACACGGTCGGCCAGTGCGCCACCGAACAGCGCGCCGAACATATAGCCATAGCCGAAGTAGCCAAGGACCGCGCCCCAGCCCGCCCGGTCGAAACCGTATTCCGACGTGATCTGCGCCGCCGAGTACGAAATTGCCCCGCGGTCGATGTAGTTCACGAGGGCGATCACCACGATCAGCGCAAATACCGCGAACCGGTATCGCGTCGCCCCGGCGCCCGGATGGCCCACAGTGGTTGGTTGCATGACGTCTCCTAAGTGTTGATGTCTCCGCGAAGCACCCGATGCCCTTCGCAAACGATTGTCGATTATATATAATGCACAATGCATATCAACTGAAATCAAAAACCTGTCCGCCATGTCCCACAACTCGCTTCCCGTGGTCGCTGTCGCCTCGCTTGGTGGCACGATCAGCATGACCCCGTCAGACGCTGCCGGCGGCGTCGTTCCTACGCTCGACGCCGCGCAGTTGACCCGCTCCGTGCCCGGCCTGTCCGACGTCGCGACCCTCAAGACGGCATCGCTTCGTCAACTCCCGAGTGCTTCGCTGGGGTACGGCGACCTGATGGACGCGCTCACCTGGGCCGAGCAGCAGATCGCTGACGGCGCGAGCGGCGTCGTGCTCACGCAGGGCACCGATTCGCTGGAGGAAACGGCCTTCCTGCTGGATCTGTTCTGGAAATTGCCCGCGCCGCTAATCATCACCGGTGCAATGCGCGCCCCTCAGGCTGCCGGGGCGGACGGTCCCGCGAATCTTCTGGCGGCGGTGCGCACGGCCGTGCATCCCGACAGCGCCGGGCGCGGGGTGCTCGTCGTGATGAACGACACCGTGCACTACGCCCGCTGGGTCAGCAAGGGCGATGCGCTGGCGGTGCAGGCATTCGTGTCGCTTGACGGTGGTGTAGCGGCACGTCTTGTCGAGGGACGTCCGACGTTTTTCCACGCGAAGCCGACTCGCTCGCAACCCTTGGCGCGCCCCGTGCGCGATTGGCCGAAGGTCGCACTGGTCACAGCGGTGCTGGGGGACGACGGCGAACTCGCCGAGATGGCGGTCAAGGGCGGTTATGAGGGCGTAGTGATTGCGGCGCAGGGCGCGGGCCACGTCTCGTTCGGATTCGCCGAACGGATCGGCCCGCTGGCTGCGCAAGTCCCGGTGGTGATCGCGAGTCGTGCGGCAGGCGGGTCGACGGCGTCGCAGACTTACGGTTATGTCGGGGCCGAGATCGATCTCGCCCGGCGCGGCGCGCATCTGTGCGGCTGGTTGTCGCCGCTCAAGGCACGCTTGCTGGTGACGGCGCTACTGGCCTCGGGTGCCGCGCCCGGTTCGGTGGGAGAGGCGCTCGCAAATTGGAGTAAACTCACGCGTCAATAATCTTCACACGGCACCCCTTTGAAAAGCACGTCCTCCGCATCTGCCAGCGTGTCCGGCACGTCTGGCCGTCGCCGGCTCACGGCATATCAATATGCCATCGAGACACTGCGTACCGAGATTCTGCAAGGAAACCTGAAGGCGGGCGACCGGCTTCGGCAGGACGATCTCGCGCGCCGTCTCGAGATGTCGACGACACCCGTGCGCGAAGCGCTGCGCACGCTGGTCTCCGAGGGGCTGGTGTTTTTCGACGTTCACCGCGGTGCCGTGGTGCGGGGTCTCACGATCGATGACGTCAACGAGTTGTACCGTCTGCGCAAAACGCTCGAACCGATGATGGTCGAGCAAGCGATGGCTACCCTTCGCGAGGAAGATATCGCGCAGGCACAGGCGCTGCACGCCGAAATGCTCGTGACGTCGGACGTCGCCAAATGGACCGAGCTGAATCAGGCATTCCACGCGGCGCTGTGGGCGTCGCAGGACAATTCGCGTCTGGCCCACCTGATCAAGACCTTGCGCGACGCCTCGGGGCCCTACATCGCGCTGTCGCTGTACATGCGTCCCGTGCATGTCGACGTGAGTAATCAGGAGCATCAGAAGATGCTCGACGAATACCGGGCGCGCGATGTGGCGGCTATCCGGCGCCACACGGAAGACCATCTGGACGCCACGCTGCGCATCATCGTCAAGGCCATCGAGCAGACCGAGGCGGAAGCCGCAGCCAACGACTGACGTCGAAGCCTGTCGGGCGGCTCATCATGGGGCGCCCAATGCTCTCTCCACACGCTTCGCATCCCAGATGTTTCGCTATCCATAACGATACGGTTGCACCTGTGCTGAAAGGTATTGGCGCTAGTGTCGGCGATTGTCTCGGCGCTTCTCTCGGTGCTTCTCTCGGGTTAACACCTAAAGTTTCGCTCGCACTGGCCGTAAGTCATGAGGTGGAACCTCCCACCTCGTGGATCCGGTGGCCTGGGGCGCCGGTTCTTGTTTTCTACTCGCCACAGGCCCGCCAGTCCAGACAGCATGACAGTATCTTCGCTTAGAACACGCATCATTCTGATCGCGTGTGCCACCGTCGTCGGTGCGCTGATTCTCTCCGGCATTACCACCTACCTGATCGTGCGCAGCAGCATGATGTCGACCATTTCCAACACGCTCGACGCCGTTGCGCGCGGCAACACCCTCGCCGTCGAGCGTTGGGCGGCCGCCAAGGGCCAGTCGGTGGTCGGCACGGCCGCCGCTGTCGAAAAGGGCGAGCAGGGCGTCGCGCTCACCAAGCTGCTTGGCGCGACCAACGGGTTCCCGATCTCCAGCATCGGCTGGAGCGACAAGTCGTACTTCTCCAGCGGCCCCACGCCGCCCGACTACGATCCGACCGCACGTCCGTGGTACAAGGGCGCGACCGCGGCGGGCAAGCTCACTGTCGTCAAGCCGTACGCCGACATCGCTTCGGGCAAGCTTTACGTGTCGTTCGCCGCGCCGATTCTGCGCGACGGGCAGACGCTCGGTGCCGTGAGCGGCGCCGTGCCGCTCGACGCCGTGCAGGACGTCGTCAAGGCCGTGCACCCCACGCCGTCGAGCCTCGCCTTCGTGGTCTCGCGCGACGGTCTGGTGATCGCCCACCCGGACGAGAAGCTCATGCTCAAGCAGTCGAGCGATCTCGCCCCGTCGCTTACCCCCGACGCGCTTGTCGGTATGGAGCGTGCCGCAGAACCGGCGGAGGTCGTGCTCGGTGGCGATGCCAAGCTGCTCAAGGTGCTGCCGGTGCCGGGCACCGAGTGGCTTTTCGTCGTCGCGCTCGACAAGGCCGAAGCGACGGCGGGGCTGTCGCAGGTGCTGAGCGGCACGATCATTACGCTGATCGTACTGACGCTGTGCGCCATCGGCATCGCGAGCTTCTTCACGTCGAAAGCCTTCCGCCGCCTGTCGCAAGTGCGCGATGCGATGGATACCATCGGGTCGGGCGGCGGCGATCTGACGCGTCGTCTCGATGTCGTCGGCCACGACGAGGTCGCGCAGATTTCGCGCTCGTTCAACGCCTTCGTGGACAAGATCAGCGCGGTCATGATCGACGTGCGTGCCGGTGTGCATGGCATGACGTCGGCGACGAGCGAGATCGAGATGGGCAATCGCGACTTGTCGCAGCGCACCGAAGCCTCGGCAGGCACGTTGCAGGAGACGTCGGCGGCGCTCACCGAACTGACGGCCAGCGTCAAGCAGACGGCCGAAGCCGCCGAGCACGCCACGCGTCTGGCCAACGACGCCAGCGAAGCGGCAGCGCGGGGTGGCGATGTCGTCACCGGTGCCGTCACCACGATGAGCGAAATCGCGCAGTCGTCGGAGCGCATCACCGAGATCATCAGCGTGATCGATGGCATCGCCTTCCAGACGAACATTCTCGCGCTCAACGCCGCGGTGGAAGCCGCACGGGCTGGCGAGCAGGGCCGTGGCTTCGCGGTGGTCGCCGGGGAAGTGCGTACGTTGGCGCAACGCAGCGCAGCCGCCGCACAGGAGATCAAGACGCTCATCGAGGCGTCGGTGCAGAACGTCAAGAGCGGCACGCAACGTGTGCAGGCCGCTGGCGATACGATGGGCGAAATCGTTGAAGGCATCGCGCGCGTGCGCCGTCTGATCGGTGAGATCCATGGCGCCATGACGGAGCAAAGCACCGGTATCAGCCAGATCGACCGTAGCGTGTCGGAAATGGATCAGTCGACACAACAGAACGCGGCGCTCGTCGAAGAGTCGGCGGCGGCGTCGGCGATGCTCAGCGAGCAGGCGCGCAATCTGGCCGACACGATCGCGCTGTTCCAACTGCGCGAACACGGTCGTCACGGCGTGACCGTGGCTCGCAGGCAAAGCAACGGCTCGCGCGATCCGCGTCGCGACGAACCGGCACTGGCCGCCTGAGCGGACGTCTCGCGCTAACGCTTCACATCCCTCCTGAGCGATAGCCGGCGCCATCGCCGCCGGCTATCGCTCTATTGCCCTGTCCCCCCGTTGCCCGCCTGCCGGATGCTGTCGCACACGAGCGCGCACATCCGGCGGGTTGCTTCTCGCAGAATTCGCGCCTTCGATTCCCGCCAAAAAATTCCCCGATATCGTCAGTAAATACGGCGCAGCGAATCAACAATACTCAGGCGGATGTCATTGCGGTGATTTACGATTTTCCACAATTGTTAAATTATCCAAAATAATTGCGCGCAACTGTTGTGCGTGTAAAAGCGAAGATTGATTATCGCTTTCTCGCCGATTTCAGAGTTATCGAAAATCGCAAGTTGCAGGTTCGGGAAAGGCGATGGGGTATCTGTTCAATAAAGACGTTATTCTTTGCCGATTATGTTTGGCGTGCGATGTCGCAGCAGTTGCTTTGGGTGAAATGCCGGACGATACCTGCGGCGTGCGTTGCTGCTGCCAGCAAGCGTGCTGTGCTGGCAGCGCTGGCCTCGGTGGTTTTGCCGGAAATTACACCGCGTCGAAAGACGCAGTAATTCCGGATTCTCAGCGTTGAAATATCCGAATTAATAGACGAACGAATATATTTCCATGGATATTTTTTCGTGTTTCAAGAAATGCCGGTTTGCTTTGTGAAACCAGCCTCGCCGTTGGTGTGCCAAATGGGCTGTTTTTTCATTTGCGAAATGATTTGAAAGCCATTGCGTGAGAAACCGGGGTTAATTGGCTCAAGATTCTTGAATGGTTTCCCGTTATCGCATGCGATTGTTGTCGTTTTATCGCATAGGGAGCGGGGCATGAAGTTCTTGAGTAGTCTAAAAATCGGCGCGCGGTTGACCATCGGGTTTGCGATCACGCTGGTCCTGCTGTGTATCGTGGGTGGCATGGGGTTGTTTGAGGCGTCGCGTATTTACGGAGGGACCCGCGATCTCGCCGACAACTGGTTGCCCAGCGTGCAGGTACTTGGCACCGCAGAGGTCGCTGCCAATGCGGCCCGCCGGGCCTCGCTCGCCGGGCTGCTCACAACGGTCGATAGCTTGCGCGAGGACGAGAAGAACAAGCGACTCGCGGCCATCGATCTGATGAACAAGACGCTCGATAGCTACAACAGCCTGGTGGCCTCCAATGAAGACCGTCTTGCGTACGACGCGGTGCGCGAGGCATGGGCAAACTACCTCGCCGTCGACAACCGCGTGGCCGAGCTGGCAAAGGGCGACGATGCAGCCAAAGAGCAGGCGCGCATGCTCGTCATGACCGATGCCGTCAAGCTGTTCTCGGTACTCAGCGACAGGCTCGCCAAGCACATCGAGGTGAACCGCGCAGGCTCACAAGCCGCGAGCGAGACGGCTTCCAACGATTACCACACCGCATTTATCGCCACCATCGTGCTGATCCTGTTGTCGTTGGGCGTGAATCTGGTGATCGCACTGGTCATTACCCGCTCGATCACGGTGCCGATCGGCCGGTGTGTGGACATCGCACAGACCGTTGCGCGGGGGGATCTCAGTTCGCGTATCGAAGTGCACGGAAAGGATGAACTCGCCCAACTGCTCGGTTCGCTGCGGGACATGAACGACAAGCTGGCGCAGGTCGTGGGTCAGGTGCGTAACACCAGTGAGAGCATCGCCACGGGCTCGGCACAGATTGCCGCAGGCAACACCGATCTGTCGTCGCGCACCGAACAGCAGGCGGCGTCGCTGGAAGAAACGGCGGCGAGCATGGAAGAGCTGACGACCACGGTGAAACAGAACGCCGACAATGCGGAGCAGGGCAATGTGCTGGCGTCGAACGCTTCGCAGATCGCCCAGCGAGGCGGCGCGGTGGTGCGCCAGGTGGTCGAGACGATGCGCGAAATCTCCGATGGCTCCGCCCGCGTGTCGGACATCACAAGCGTGATCGAAGGCATTGCCTTCCAGACCAACATTCTTGCGCTCAACGCGGCGGTGGAAGCCGCGCGCGCCGGTGAGCAAGGCCGTGGCTTCGCTGTTGTCGCGGGAGAGGTGCGCACGCTGGCACAGCGCAGCGCCAATGCCGCCAAGGAGATCAAGGACTTGATCGACGCCTCGACGCGTCAGGTCAGCGAGGGGGCGAAGCTCGTCGCCGAGGCGGGCAGCACGATGGACGAGGTCGTGCATGCCGTCAAACGCGTGACCGATCTGATGGCGGAAATCGCTGCGGCATCCACCGAACAGCGCACCGGCATCGAGCAGGTCAATCAGGCGGTCATGCAGATGGATACCGTGACGCAGCAGAACGCTGCGCTGGTGGAGCAAGCCTCGGCCGCTGCGCAGTCGATGGCGGCTCAATCGGGTGGCCTGCGCGAACTGGTGTCGATCTTCACGCTCGACGGCACCGCGAATCAGGGGCATCGCGCACAGCGGCTGTCGGCCTGATCGGTATTCGCAAGCCGTAAAAAGCGGCTCGCCAGCCAACGCCGGCGAGCCGCGAATGCCGCAACGCTCTCACCCGCGCTCGGCCCATAGGACCGCATGCGTCCCATGTTCTTCCCGGCATCGACCGTAGCGATCGACGCCGGTCAATCGGCGTGCGGTGCGCCCGCCCCGGGGGGGCGGCGATCCACATCAATATCATTTCCCTGCCAGCATCGAGCCCCGCTCGCGCAAGTTGACGTGCATGTCGAACGCGCGTTCCAGCGCGTGCGGTGTGTGTCCGCCGTAGCGCAGGGCATCGCGATAGTAGTCACGCAGCACTTCCCGGTAGCTCGGGTGGGCGCAGTGCTCGATCACCAGACTCACGCGCTCGCGCGGCGCGAGTGTGCGCAGATCGGCCAGACCCTGTTCCGTCACGATGATGTCGACATCGTGTTCGTTGTGGTCGACGTGCGGCACCATCGGAACGATGCTCGAAATCTTGCCGTCCTTGGCAATCGACTTGGTGGCGAAGATGGCCATTCGGGCGTTGCGCGCAAAGTCGCCCGACCCGCCGATGCCATTCATCATGTGCGTGCCGCCGACGTGCGTCGAATTCACGTTGCCGTAGATGTCCGCTTCGAGCGCGGTGTTGAGCGCAATCAGCCCCAGCCTGCGAATGACTTCGGGATGGTTGCTGACCTCTTGCGGGCGCAACACGAGCTTGTCGCGATAGCGCTCGAGATGCTTGAACACGCGATCCTGCACCGCTTGCGACACCGTGATCGACGAGCCCGACGCAAACACCATCTTGCCTGCGTCCATCAGTTCGAACGTGGAGTCCTGGAGGACCTCCGAGTACATCGTGAGGTCTTCGAACGGCGAGTCGATGAAGCCCGTGAGCACCGCGTTGGCGATGGTGCCGATCCCCGACTGAATCGCAGGCAGTGTGCGCGGCAGGCGGCCACGCGAGACTTCGTGCTGGAAGAATTCGATGAGGTGGCCGGCGATGCGCTGTGTGTCGGCATCGGCCGGCAACGCATTGGAGGCGCTGTCCGGTGTGTCGGTAATGACGACGGCCGCGATTTTCTCGGGCGCAATCTTCACCACGTTCGTGCCGACACGGTCGCGCACGTCGACGATGGGCAACGGCGCGCGATGCGGACGCTGGCCCGGAATCCAGATGTCGTGCATGCCCTCGAAGGCGAGAGGCTGCGCGAGGTTGATCTCGACGATGACCTTTTCCGCAAGAATCGCGAAGCTCGCCGAGTTGCCGACCGACGAACTCGGCACGAGCCCGCCGTCTTCCGTGATGGCGACGGCTTCGATCACCGCCACGTCGAGTTTGCCGAATTGCCCGGTGCGCAAGAACTCCACCGTCTCCGACAAATGCTGATCGACGAACATCACGTCGCCGCGATTGATCGCGCCGCGCAGTGTCGTGTCGACCTGGAACGGCAAACGCTTGGCGAGTACGCCGGCTTCAGTGAGTGTCTTGTCGGAATCGTGCCCCAGCGATGCCCCGGTGATCAGCGTGATCTTCATCGGGTGGGCCTTCGCCCGCCTGGCCAGCGCAATTGGCATGTCCTTGGCGTCGCCGGCGCGGGTGAACCCGCTCATGCCGACCACCATGCCGTCGCCAACGAGCTTTGCTGCGTCGTCGGCGCTCATCACCCGGTCGCGTAGCGACGCCAGGCGGATGCGGTCTTCATACATCGTGAGGCTCCTCGTCTCTCTTATTCGAATCTCTTGATCTATGGGCGCAGCAGCCAACGATGAGGCCCTCCGCGCTTGACTCGAAGTGTATTGACCCATCGAGTACATTTCCAATATATTGAACACGTTGTTTTCATACATTTAATGTATTGCCGGTGTGAACCCCGGCGGGGTCGGGCTGACAGGGGAGTCGTCATGGAATTGCGGCATTTGCAATATTTCATTGCCGTGGCCGAAGCGCGTCATTTCACGCGAGCCGCAGCGCGCGTCGGTATTCAGCAACCGCCGTTGAGCTTGCAGATCCGGCAACTCGAAGCGGAATTGGGTGGCCCGTTGTTCGTGCGCTTGCCGCGCGACGTTGCGCTCACGGAGTTGGGCGAAGCGTTTTTGCCGGAGGCCCGGCAGATTCTGGAGCGTGTGGATCGCGTCAAGCGTCGCATGCAGCAGATCTCACGCGGCGAAGCGGGGCAGATTCGTATCGGATTTGCGGGCGCCACGTATTTCGAGCCGCGCATTCCGGCGTGGATTCGCGACTTCCGCGCGCGATATCCCGACGTGCAACTGCGTCCGCAGCAGAGCAACACGGCGAGCCTGCTGGCGGCGCTGGTGGACGAAGCGATCGACGCCGCGTTCGTGCGCACGCCGTTCGAAGTGCCGCCGGGCATCGCCAGCGTGCACGTTGTCGATGAACCGATGGTGCTGGTGCTGCCGCTCGGTCACGCGATGTGCTCACGTGAGCGCGTGCCGCTTGCCGCACTCGCGCAGGAAGAGTTCATTTTGCTGCCGCGCGAGATCAGTCCTGCGCTGTACGACCGCACGATTGCAGCCTGCGAGTCGGCGGGATTCCGGCCGAAGCTCGGGCAGGAGGCACCGCAGATCACTTCGATCGTGCCGATGGTGGCCGCGGGGTTCGGGGTGTCGCTGGTTCCGGCGTCAGTCAGCCAGATTCGCACGCCCGGGATGGGGTTCTGGCCGATCGATGGCGACGTGCCGCAAGCGCCGATCAGCCTCGCCTATCGGGCGGATCACGGCTCGGCAGCGCTCGACCGGTTTATTGCGATGTTGCCTGCCGATGGGCCCGGCAATGGCAGCTTCATGCCGCCTCAGGCGTGATCGGCTTCGCGTAGAGCGGTCACGGTTTTTCGTCACCTGCCGCAGCGCTTCCTTGATTGGCCACCGTGCCCCTCGTTGGGCTGAGCGAACCGCTCTCAACGGGTGTGGCGAGTCTGGGCAGTCGCGGGGCGAGGGTCATGCCTGCGCTGACACGGCGGGTGCTGGGCGCGTCGCCGTACGCGTCGTAGCCGCGCTGACTGGGGCTGGCGACAGCGTCGTCACGTGTGAGCAGCCAGCCGTTGGCACTCAGCCTTTTGATGAGCATCGGATGGATCATCAGCGAATAGAGCAGGCAGGTGAGCGGCAGCGAGATTGCGAGCGCCGAGTCGCTCCAGATCAGGGCGGGGCCGATGGCAAGCACGGCCCAGACGACAGCGTGCCACGCAAAGCCGTAGGCGAACAGGTAGAGCGGGCCGAGGAAGAATGCGGCGACGCACGACATGTACGTGATCTCGACGACATCGCCGTTCGCCGGATTACGAAATTTGAGCGCCATGACGAGGCCGTGAGGGGAGGCTGAAGTAGGAAAGGTACGCCAGCGCCGACCCCATTTCGTCCCACTGCGGAACGCCCGTTCGACGGCATGTTCACGCAGTTCATCGGCACCGATGCGAGCAAGGGCAGCGCGATCGTCTATCCGTCGTGCAAGATGGTGGCGCTGCTCGAGGTCCGCGATGGACTCGACGAAAACCCCTGCAATTCCAGGGGCCGGGAAGGATGTTGGACGGGTGTTGGATTGCCGGCAGTCAACGAAAATTATTTGTGCCGCATCAGGCAAATTACCGAGAATAACGACAACGATTCGGGACTACAGTGAAATCACCGTGGTCCTGATGTGCCCCCGACCTCCACGGACTATCCGGCTCGCCGCCATGGCGGGCCGCTTTTTTTTCCTGCCGTTTGTCGAGATTCTTCAGCATGTTACGATTCCCCAAAAAACAGCGTTGGTAGACAGTGCCGTAGCTGTCGCACTACCGAGGGGGACATGTGACCGATTCGTATCATTTTTCTTGGCATTACGTCAGCAACACTGCGCCGGAGCGTCCGTTCGAACTGGCAGGTGCTATTACGCCGCGCGCCGACGAGCGCTTCGACGGGGCTGTCGATGCCTATTGCGATGGGCATTACATCGGCCGTTGCGAGTTCTCGAGTATTGAAGCGAACGACGCGTCCGAGGCGGCGGAGCAAATTCGAAAACGTATCGAGCTTCGTATCGAAGATCGCGTTGCGCGCGAAAACGCAACCTCGCACTGAACGAACGGAAGGTCGCGCGCAAAGCGGCACCGACGTCCACGCCAGACGTCGCCGCTAGCGCGACATCACACGCTTATCAATCGTCAAGTCGTTCAATGGATGACGGCCGTTCAGCGCCAGCGATGGCAGCAGCGGCCGCCCCATCCCCCCCAGCCGCGTCCCCATGAGAATGAAAGCGATACGTTGCTGATCCAGGGCGACGGGCCGAACGCCGGGTAAAACGGTGCATAGGCCGTGTAGGCCGGATACGCTGCATACGCGGGATAGGTCGGGTACGCGGCGTAAGCCGGATAGGCTGCGTAGCCGGGGGCCGGCGCGTATGCAACGTTGCCGGACGGCGCTTGCGACGTCGGCGGCGGCACATAGTCAGGCGGAACGGGCGAGCCGTTCGGATAGACCGGGGTGCGCGGCGTTTGCTGCGTCGAGGGCCGGTAATCCGGAGGCACTGGCGAACCATTCGGATAGCTCTGACGCGCGGCCGTGCCTGCGGGCGGCGGCGGCAGCGGCGAGGATGCCGGCGTCGATCTCACCGGTGCAGCGAAGACGCTTGGCGTCGGCACCGGCGCCGTCGAGACATCCTCGGAACCGAGCGTGCCCGGCGCGGCACGCATGGCTTGCGGCGCGACCGGATTGGGAGAGAGCGCGAGCGCGCCGCCCGGATACTGCACGACATAGCAGCCGGCGAGCGGCAAAACGCAAAGCAGGGTGGTGAGCGGCGCGAGTTTCATGCCAATGAGTGTAGCGCAGGAAAGCGGGCCGTCCCCGATGTCGGCGCGGCGCTTAGCTTACGATTTATTGCGGCTCACGCGCCGCCTGGCGCGTGCGACAGGTAAAACAGGCAAAAAAAACGGCCAGCAATTTGCTGGCCGTGAAATCCACCAGGAGGAGGTGGAGGAGACAGGTGCAACTATATCAGGGAAATCCCTAGAAGGGTTAACCTTCGCTGAAAAAATCTGTAGAAAAACCACAAGTGCGACAATTCGTCGCTTTTTTGTCCGTCAATCGCCCAATTCCACGCCACGTATAGCCCTTGGGCGCATCGTCTGGGCATCGTCCCGCTCTCCGGATGGAGAAAAACCACAAACCCGCGTCACATCGACTGAAGCCGAGGCCATCCGCCGCCGGCCGGATCGTCGCGGCTGCGGCGAACGCATCTCCCGGGAATCTAAGTGTTAACACCAAGCCGTGAATTACGTTCAGCGGGATAAACTTCCGCAAAGCGTAATTTCATGCGCGAGAGAATCGGGCGAATCCATCGTCCGGCCCGACGCATGAAATGCCCTGCCAGCCCGACCGGGGCGACAGGGTGCCGGTGCGAGGCAACGACAGGACAAGCCGGCGCCTCGACCGGGTACGCAATGACACGAAGTTGCGAGAACGTTTGGAGACAAGATGAAAGCGGCAGAAGTGAATGTGGGCACGCTGATCGACGAGAGTCGTCTGGGCGGCTATCAGTGGTGGGTGATCGCGTTGTGTGCGATGTGCCTGGTGGTGGATGGTTTCGACGTTCAGGCCATGGGCTACGTCGCCCCGGTGGTGATTCGCGAGTGGGGCATTGCCAAGGAAACGCTCTCGCCGGTGTTCGGCGCGGGGCTGTTCGGCATGCTGGTCGGATCGCTCACGTTCTCGGCGCTGGCTGACAAGCTGGGCCGTCGTCCGGTGCTCATCGGTGCCACGCTGTTCTTCGCGGTGTGCATGATCCTCACCGGTTTCGCCAACACGATCACGGAGTTGGTGGTCTGGCGCTTTGTGGCTGGCCTCGGCCTGGGTTGCATCATGCCGAACGCGATGGCGCTCGCGGGTGAGTACAGCCCGCGCCGTATTCGCGTGTCGCTCATGATGATGGTGTCGTGCGGCTTTACGCTCGGTGGTGTGGTCGGCGGCCTGATCACGGCGGCGATCATTCCGAGTCTGGGCTGGCGCGCGGTGTTCTACATCGGTGGCGCCATTCCGCTGGTGCTCGGTGTGCTGATGTGGATTTCGCTGCCCGAATCGATTCAGTTCCTGATGTTCAAGAAAAGCGACCGCGTGCGCATTCGCAAGCAGTTGCTGCGCGTGGCGCCCGCCGCCAACGTGCCGGTCGACGCGCACTTCGTGCTCGACGAGCAGAAGGCGAAGGGCGTGCCGTTCATCGAGCTGTTCAAAGATGGCCGCGCCCGCGTGACGCTGCTGCTCTGGGTCGTCAACTTCGCCAACCTGCTCGACATGTACTTCCTGTCGAACTGGCTGCCGACGGTCATTCGCGATGCCGGCTATTCGACGCAAGTCGCCGTGATGGCGGGGACCGCGTTGTGGGCCGGTGGCGTCATCGGCACGTTGCTGCTCGGCCGCGTGATTGACCGCGTGGGCTTCACGAGCGTGCTGGCTGTGACGTTCCTGATCGCCATTGCGGCGACGGCCGCCATCGGTAATCCGGTGGTGATGGTGTCGATGGTTGCGGTGTTCATCGCCATCTTCTTCGCGGGCTTCTCGATCATCGGCGGACAGCCCGCGCTCAATGCGCTGGCCGCCACGTACTACCCGACGTCGCTGCGCTCGACGGGCATCGGCTGGAGCCTGGGTATCGGCCGCATCGGCTCGGTACTCGGCCCCGTGCTGGGCGGTGCGTTGATGCATCTGCAATGGTCGTCGTCGTCACTGTTCCTCGCGGCGGCGGTGCCGGCGTGTGTGTCGCTGATCGGTGTGCTGGCGATTGCGCGCACGCACCGCAGCGACGACGGCAATTTGCGCGCGGCAACGGCCAATTGACGGCGGCGCTTCAATCCTTCAATCCCGATGGCCCCGATGGCGGTGCCATAAGCAGCGGTTAAGGGTGCGATAACCATCGAGTATGCAAGTGCGACGCCCGCCAGCGTTATCATGGCGGGCGTCGCTGTTTTCGCGGCGTCTCTCAGCGCGCGACAGGGCTTCGCGCCGAAACATCATAACGATAATGACATCGACGTCCGAACTCTCTCCTGCGTTGCCTTCCGAGCGTGTGTTGCTGGGCGTTCTCGGCCTGTTCATGATGATCGCGCCGGCGTCCACGGATATGTATCTGCCGGGGCTCGTGACGATGCGTCACGAGTTGGGCGCGAGTGCCGCCGCCACACAACTCACCCTGTCGTATTTCTTTCTGGGTTTCGCGTTCGGACAACTCGTGTGGGGGCCGCTCGCCGACCGTTTCGGACGACGCCGGCCGATGGCGGCGGGCATCGCGCTGTACATCTTCGGCACCATCGGCTGTGCGTTCGCCGACAGCATGGATCACATGATGGTGTGGCGCTTCGTGCAGGCCCTCGGCGGATGCGCGATGCCGGTGATTGCGCAAGCCATCGTGCGCGACGTCTACGGGCCGCGCAACAGTGCGCGCGCCTTCTCGATCATGTTGCTGGTGATGAGCGTTGCACCGATTGTGGCGCCGCTCGTCGGTGGACAGATGCTGCGCTTTACGACGTGGCGCATGATCTTCGGCATTCTCGCGGTGTTCGGTGTGGTGGCGATGGTCGCCTTGTGGCGACTGCCCGAGACCGGCGCGGTGCATGCACGTCAGTCGGGTAGCCCGCGTGCCGTGGCGGCGTCTTATTGGCATCTGTTGCGCGATCCGCATTTCCTCGGCTACATGGTGGCGGGCGGGGCGGTCTTCGGCGCGTCGTTCACTTACATTACCGGCACGCCGCTGGTGTACATGGAGTACTTCCATGTGTCGCCGCAGTTCTTCGGGGTGCTGTTCGGCATCAACATCGTCGGCATGGCGTCGATGACGATATTCAATTCGCGTCGAGTGGGGCAGGTGGGGCCGTACCGATTGATGCGCATCGGCATCATCGGATGCGCGATTGTGACATCCGTGCTGTGCGCCACGGTGTGGCTGGGCTTCGCGTTGCTGCCGCTGATGGTGGCGATGCTGTTCCTGTTCATGTCGTTGCGCGGCATCATTACTGCGAATTCGGTCGCGGGCGCGTTGGCCAATCATCCGACTCGTGCGGGTGCAGCGGCGGCGCTTGTGGGCAGTGTGCAGTACGGTTTCGGCTTCGCGGCCGGCGGCCTGCTCGGCGTGCTCAACGACGGTTCACCTCGTCCGCTCGTGACCGTCATGTGCGGCTTCGCCGTGCTGGCACTCATCGCGCAGGTGACGATGCTGCGCAAGCCTCAGCACGCGCATTGAGCGCCTAGGGAAGCGCTCACGGTTTGCGTGGGCGTTCCCCATACATCTTCGTTTCGCAAAGCCCGTCGCTGCACGCCGGCGCGTTCGCGTTTGCGTTCGTATTACGTACGCGCAGCCATCGGGACACACGCATGCGGTTGCGGGCGAACGCCCGGTAAAGGGCGCGCGCGGCAGGTCGCAACGCCGGCACACGCAACGGAGCGACCAACCAGCCTCGGCCGGTCATCGTGTATGCGGCCAGAATGGCATCGATACCCACAAGGCACACACCATCGGCCGTCCACGCGTGCATTTGCGTATTGAGCGCTTTCAGGCTGACGCCCAGCGGCGCCGGATCGAACGTGGGCTCGGCAATATCCACGAATGCGAGCCGTCCGTCCCGGTCCCTTGCCCGCAATTGCTTCATCTCAAGCATGCAGATCGGGCAATTACCATCGACATATAGCGTGAGTTCTGTCGTCGCCATGATTTCGCTCCCATGTTTCAGTTGTTTCTGTCATTAGAGAAATTAGGCGTCAACGTTGTGCGCGTCAAGTGAAATTTCTGTCTTAACAGAAATTTCCGTAACAACTAGATTTTTGGGCGCCGATCAACGAACAGCGCATGTGCGACACGATCGACTTGCCGAAAACCGGAAACGGCCTGGCAGGGGCAGACAAAAAAAGGAGCGCCGCAGCGCTCCTTCGGACTTGCGCAGACAGTCGCCGCGGCTTACAACGCGAGCACCAGCTTCTTGCCACAGGCGCGCGAGCAGCAGGACATCATCTTCGTGTTGGCGTCGCGCTCGGCGCGCGTGAGCACCACGTCACGATGATCCACTTCGCCCTCCAGCACCTGGACTTCGCACGAGCCGCACAGGCCTTCCTCGCAGTCGCTCTGCACGTCGATGTTCGCGGCGCGCAGTGCGGTGAGCAACGTCTGATCGGCCGGCACCTTCACCGTAATCCCCGAATCCTTGAGCGTGACCTCGAACGCATGCTCTTTCTCCGGGTCCAGCGTGCCCAGTTGCGACTGGAAGTGCTCAACGCGCAGCGTGTCGTCCGGCCAATGCGAGCAACACTGCGCCAAACCGTCCAGCATCCGCACGGGACCGCAGGCATACACTTGCGTGCCGTCTTGCGGCGTTGCGAGCAGGGCGGCGTAGTCGGCACGCTGGCCTTCGTCCTTCACCCACAGGTGCAGACGATCGCCATGCAGCGCCTGGAGTTCGTCGACGAGCGCCATCGTGCGACGGCTGCGGCCGCTGTAATGGATCTCGTAGTCCATGCCCAGCACCTTCGCGCGCCGTGCCATGGCGGCAATGGGCGTCACGCCAATGCCGCCCGCCACGAAGATCGCGCGCGATGTCGTTTCATCCAGCCGGAAGTGATTGCGCGGGCCGCGAATGCGCAACCGGTCACCGGCCTTCACTTGTGTGTGAACCCAGTCCGAACCGCCACGGCCCTCCGGCTCATGCAGCACGGCGATCTCGAATGCACCGGTGTCCGACGGATCGCCGCACAGCGAATACTGGCGCGACAGGCCCGTGTCGCCGCACTCGATATCGATGTGCGAACCTGGTGCCCAGCGCGGCATGGCGCGGCCATCCGGCGAGACAAGCCGCAGCTTGACGATGCCCTCGGCCACCGGGACGACGGACTCGACCACGACCGGGCGCGTCACGCTATGGCCCGACGGCTCACCAATCCGCACAGGCGACTGACGTGTCAGCACCGTGGGATCGCGGCGCTCGGGGTTCTGTGCCGGATCCCACTCGACCCACACATGTTCCGGGCCGCGGAACGACGTGTTCGGCACGTAGGTGAACGTTTGCTCGGCGAGCTTCATGTGCGGCAAACGGCGGGTGAACTCCTCCAGGAAGATCTGCATCTCCATGCGGGCGAGGTTCTTGCCCATGCACTGGTGCGAGCCGTAACCGAACGTGAGCTGGTCGCTGGCATTTTCGCGGCGGATGTCGAACAGATCGGCATCGGCGAAGTGCGCTTCGTCGTGATTGGCAGACGACGTCACGATCAGCAGCTTCGAGCCTGCGGCAATGTCGATGCCGCCGATGTTCACGTCCTTCGTCGCCAGGCGACGCCACGCAGCGACCGAGCCGTTGTGACGCAGGCACTCTTCGACCGCGTTCGGAATCAGCGACGGGTCTTCGCAGATCTCGCGCCAGACGTCCGGATGCTGGAGCAACAGTTTCATCGCGTTCGCGGTGGCGTTGGCCGTCGTTTCGTGCGCCGCCACGATGCCCGCCATCATCATCGAATGCAGATACGAATCGGTGACGACGTCCGGGTAATCCTTCTGCTTGCGAATACCGTATTGCATCCAGCCCGGGCCATCCGGGTTCTGACGCATCTTCTCGAGAATCTTGCCCGCGAGTTGCCAGAAGTTACCGACGGCGTGGGCGACGGCCACCTGCTCTTCGGGCTTCGGACGCCCCCACGTGTTGACCGTGTGCGCGATGGAGTATTCGCGCAGCTTGTCCATGTCTTCTTCCGGCACACCGAGGAAGTGCAGTGCCACGGTGAGCGGAACTTCCCACAGCATCTGATCGACGAGATCGGCGCGGCCATCGTTGACGAACCGGTCGACGTACTCGCGCGCGAGTTGGCGCACCAACGGCTCGTGATGCTTGAGATGCTCGGGCGTGAACGGCTCCATCAGCACGCGACGGCGTGGCATGTGCGCGGGTTCGTCTTCGTTGACGAGCGTGCGGTTGAGCGCGAATCCATAGGACGCCAGCACGGCATTCGCCTCCGGCCCCGTCGGTGTAATCTTCTCCAGTGCAATCGACGGGCTGAAGGTGATGTTGTCGCGGAAGATCGCCTTGATGTCGTCGTAGCGCGTCACCACCCAGTAGCCGAGCTTCGGGCTGTAGAACACCGGCTCCTGTTCGCGCGCCCAGCGCACGTACTCCGGCGGGTCCTGTTGGTAGCCGTCTTCGAACGGATCGAAGTCGGCCGCGCGCGCACTCACCGGACACCCATTGGGTGCCTTGGCGACCGGCGTCTGATGAAACGGGCAGCCGCCCGCGCTCGCGGTGGCAGTGTCGGGGGTGGGGGAAATCGTTTGGCTCATCCGTTCACGCTCTCTGGATCGGGTGCCACGACGGCCGTGCAGGGCTCGCGGCGACACACGCAATGAAACAAGTGTAGAGGAGCGGCTCGCGATCGGGCGGCCTGTGCGTGAGCGCACTGGGCCCCGAATCTGGCGGGGACGTCTCCTCATCCCGATGTGATCTGCTGCCGGTTGGCCGATGGCCACGCACCCAGGAAGCGCTCACATTCTCTCTTGGTTTGTTAAGCGTAACTATAATACGCATTGCGTAAATTAATAGACTGGGGTTAACCTCTAGACTCGCCAATGTCGGGCGATGGCGATTTGCATCATAAAATCTCGCCGATGACCACAAGCAAACGACCCACAGCAGGCCGCCCGCGTAGCGTGAGTGCGCCGTCCGGCATGACAGAAGACCTCGCGACATCGGGCGCCGACGCGCCTCGGGAGCGCGGTCGCCGTCAACGTGTGCAATCGGCCGAGACCGGCATGGTCGTGCTCAAGGGGCTGGCCCGGCTGGGCGGCCGTGCGAGCCTTACCGCACTCGCCCTGCACGTGCAGCAAAGTCCCGCCAAGGTTCACCGGTATCTGATGAGTCTGGTGGAAGAAGGGCTCGTCGCGCAGGATGCCGATTCGCAGCACTATCATCTCGGGCTCGAAGCGATGCTCATCGGCGTGGCCGCCATGCGCCAGGCCGATCCGGTGCGGGCTGCCGAACCGGCGCTCGTGCGCCTGCGCGAAGCGTTCGACGTGACCTGCTTCATTGCCGTCATGGGCAACAAGGGGCCGACCATCGTGCGTTTCGAGGAGCCGGGCCTGCCGGTGACGATCAACGTGCGCATCGGCTCCGTAATGTCCGTACTCTGGTCGGCCGCCGGTCGCGTGTTCCTTGGGCTGCTCGACGATCCTCAAGTCCTGGCGATGGCCGAGCGCGAGCTGGCTCAGGCCTCGCCGGATCACCGCGCACAACTCGACGCGTCGGATCCCATCGGCGCACTCCGCGCCTCGGTGCGGGCCGCGCAGGGGGCGAGCGTTCGCGATACCAATCTGACAGGTATCAGCGCGCTGGCGGCGCCGGTCTTCAACTATGACGGCCGCCTCGTCGGCGTGATCACGGCACTCGGCGCCACGGGCGGATTCGACGCCCGCATGGACGGCCCCATCGGCCAAGCCGTGCGCCGCGAAGCGTTGGCCGCCAGTCACGCACTGGGGTATCGTCCGCCACTGCCGGCCAGCGCCTGACCCGTCAAGCACTTCCCGATGCGGTTGTACTGCGGCGGCTGCCCTGATGCGGCAGCCGCCGCAGGCGGCTCGCCGTGCATACCGCCTCGTCACGCCATCGCCTCGCTGCGCGTTGGCTCCGGCGTGATAGTCATGTCCTTTCCGCCAGATCCGTGTGCTATCATTTGATAATGATTCTCATTAACAAATGAATGGCCGCCGATGACTTTGGGCATACGCAAGAGATACGCAAGACCGGTCATCGGAGATCTCGCCTGAGGAGGTCGTAATTGCTGATGTTGAAACGAACGGTTGATCCGGCGCCGCGCGTGGCATCGATTCCAACGCCCTCCATGACGTACGTGCCGCTCGGGCAGTTCGGTCAGGGCGAGCGCAAGCTCACGGGTGGCGCGCAGCACCGAGCGCTGGCGAGCAGCGACGCGCAGGCGGCAACTCACGCTGGGGTGCCGCCCTTGCCTCAATGCGCGGGTGACGAGCTGTGGCTGTGGCGCTTTTTGCTGGCCGGGCGTCCCTTCGGGGCGACGGGCGCGGCGGCGGGCGGTCCCGACGACGGCGCGACGTGGTTGTCCGCCGTTGAACACTCGCTCGCCCGACGCTTGCCGCGCGCGCAGATGCGCCATCGCTTCCTGTCGGAGCGCATTGCGCTGCGCTGGATTTTCGGCCGCTGGTTCCGTTGCTCCCCCGCGCAAGCCCCTGTCCCAGCGGCCACGCCCGGCGTGTCGTCGATGGAGTGCGACGGACCGCACGGCAAGGTGTGGATCGATATGGCACACGCGGGATTGTGGCTGTTCGTCGTGCTGGGCCAGGGCCCGGTGGCGCTGGCCGCGCATGCGCCGACACCGCTCGGGCCGGATGACACCGCGCTGGTGAGCGCTCAATCGGGCGATCCGTTCGCCGTCGCGCGCGACGCCGCGCATCGCTTGTGTCTGGCGCGTCTGGCGGGCGAGGGAGAGGCGCTCGCGTCGGGCGCCGAGGTGCCGCTGCTCGCGCACCCCTACGTGAGCGTGCCTTACGCAGGCCACACACGCTATCTATACGACATGTCCGTCAGCTCCCGGCTGACCGTGGTGGCCGCGCGCGACAGCATCGTCCACCGGATGCGGGCGTTCGGTTGGCAGAACTGACCTTCGGCTTCTGGATTCGAGACAACGCAGATATGCATATACTGCGGCGCAAAGGCAGTTGTGCTGAATTTGCGCTATTCTGGCCCGTTGTTTTCCAACCGTCATCGACTTCCTGGAGAAGAAGCTCATGCGTCGTCGCTCGCGTCATACTCTCGCTGCCGTTCTGACTGTCCTTGCCCTGCCGTTGGTGCCGCTCGCAGCGCACGCCAAGGCCCTCACCGTTTGCACTGAAGCCAGCCCTGAAGGGTTCGACGTCGTGCGTTACAACTCGCTTACTACGACCAACGCGTCTGCCGATCCGGTGTTCAACCGTCTGGTCGAATTCGATGCCGCTCAGGCGAAGGTCGTGCCGAGTCTGGCGACGAAGTGGGAGGTGAGCCCCGACGGGCTGACCTACACGTTCACGTTGCGCCCGAACGTGAGCTTCCATAGCAACGATCTCTTCAAGCCGACGCGCGCATTCAATGCCGACGACGTCGTCTTCACGTTCGATCGCATGCTCAATGACAACGCGCCGTGGCACAAGCTCACGCCGTCGGGTTTCCCGCATGCGCAATCGCTCTCGCTGGGCAAGCTGATCAAGTCGGTGCAGAAGGTCGACGACCACACCGTTCGCTTCACGCTGTCCGAGCCGGACGCCGTGTTCCTGTCGATGCTGTCGATGGGCTTCGCGTCGATCTATTCGGCCGAGTACGCCGACAAGCTCATCGCTGCGAACAAGACCGATGAACTCAATGCGCGTCCGATCGGCACGGGACCGTTCGTCTTCCGCAGCTATCAGAAGGACAGCGTCGTGCGCTTCGACGCCAACCCGTCGTACTTTGGCGGCAAGCCGGCCTCGGAGCGTCTGATCTATACGATCGTGCCCGACGCCGCAGTGCGCGCCCAGAAGGTGAAGGTCGGCGAGTGCCAGATCGCTCTGTCGCCCAAGCCGCTCGACGTGCAGGCCGCGCGCGGCGACAAGGCGCTCAAGGTGGTGGAGACGCCCGCGTTCATGACGGCGTTCGTCGCGATCAACACGCAGCACAAGCCGCTCAATGACGTGCGCGTGCGTCAGGCGCTGAACCTGGCGTTCGACAAGCCGAGCTACGTCAAGCAGGTGTTCGAGGGCACGGCCACGCCGGCGGTCAATGTGTATCCGCCGAACACGTGGAGCTATGCGAAGAATATTGCGGACTACCCGCACAACCTCGAGAAGGCGAAGAAGCTGCTCGCCGATGCCGGTTTCCCGCAAGGCTTCGAGACGACGATCTGGACGCGCCCGGCCGGCAGTCTGCTCAATCCGAACCCGCGCGTGGGCGCGGAGATGCTGCAAAGCGATCTGGCGAAGATCGGCGTGAAGGCACAGATCAAGACCGTGGAGTGGGGCGAACTGATTCGTCGCGGCAAGGCGGGCGAGCACGACCTGCTGTTCATGGGCTGGTCGGGGGATAACGGCGACCCCGACAATTTCCTCACGCCGCAGTTCAGTTGCGCTGCCGTGACCTCGGGCACGAACTTCGCACGCTTTTGCGATGCCAATCTCGACAAGCTGATCAGCGACGGCAAGCGCACGCCCGATATCGCCACGCGCACCGCCAAATATCAGGCCGCGCAGAAGACGATCAAGGACGATGCGTTGTGGATTCCGCTGGCGAATCCGACCGCGGCAGTGATTACGCGCTCGGAGGTGTCGGGGTATCAGGTGAGCCCGTTCGGTCGCCAGTACTTCGCGACCGTGCAGGTCAAATAATCCTTCAGTAATGGATGGCCATGCCTGCAACGGGCATGGCCATCGTGGCCATCGCAACCCTTTGCATCGGCCATCACGCCTGCGGCAAACTCTCCGCTTCGCCGATCCGGAAAATCTGGGACAGATCCCAATCCGCCATGCCACGTTGCACGGCGTCCGTCAGCAAGCGACGCACTTCGGGCAGCACGCGCTGCACTGTCGCGCTGGTGTGGGCCAGTTCCGCAATCGCATCCAGATCCTTGAGCATCACGCGAACCGTGCCGGTGGCATGTTCCGGCGGGTTCACCATGCGTGGCCAAAGCGTTTGCAGCAGAACGGAATCGGCCCAGCCGCCTTGCAGCGCCGACGGCACGGCCGACGTATCGATGCCGCTGCGCTTGGCCAGCAGGAAGGCTTCGGCCAGCCCTGCGAGCGTGGTCGCGACGATGGCCTGATTGGCGAGCTTCGTCGTCTGACCGGCACCGGTGTCGCCCATGCGCGTTACGCGTGAGGAGAACGCGCGCAGCACCGGCGTGACGGCTTCGATAGCGTCTGCCGGGCCGCCTGCCATGATCGCCAGCGTGCCGGCCTCGGCGCCACCCGTGCCACCCGAGACCGGGGCATCGATCCAGACACTGCCGGTCGACTCGTGCCAACGTTTGGCGAGGGCGCGGGTCAACGCGGGCGAAAGCGTCGAATGGTCGATGAGAAAGCGCGGCGGGGCGGCGGCATGCACGAGCCCGTGCTCACCGAACACCACTTCCTCTACTGCCTTGCCGTCGCCCAGACAAAGCATGGCGATGTCGACACATTCACCGAGTGCCTGAGGGGTGATGCAGGCTATTGCGCCAGCGTCGGTCAGCGCCGCAAGTTTTGCGGTCGAACGGTTCCAGACGGCGACCTCATGTCCGGCGGCGAGCAGCCGCTGTGTCATGGGTTCGCCCATGCGGCCGATGCCGCAAAAGCCTACGCGTGGGGTCGTCATCGATTCGTATCCTCGTGGGTTGGCATCTCCCCGATCGAGGCGTCGTCGGGCCGTTGCACGGCTCCCGAATGCGTGACGGTGCCAGGCTCGGCGGGTCGCACGAGCGCTTCGCACTTCTCGCGTACGCCGCCCGGACATCCGCGTAAGCACGGTTGGTTTCGGTCTGCCAGCGCGTGGGGTTTCTCGTCGGAGAGTTCGACGTCGAGCTTACCCTTGATTGCGCTATCGCGTGACCGGGCACTTGCCTCATGCCTCACGCAGCAGCGGCGCTATTGCACCGATACCTGATGAGGCGACGTTGATCGACGCGGCGCCCGCCGTGGTTTGGCTCATGGCAGATTTCCTGCGCAGCGATCCTTCGTACGCCTGTCGCGCCGTTGGACCGTGAGGCGAAGGCGCGGCGCGAAGCGGGGATGCGTCGATTGCGCGGGTGGGCCGATGTGACCGGCTTTGGCGGCGAGGAGCGCATGCGAGGTGTGTTCGTGAGCACGTCGGGTGAGCCGCCGCAACCCCCGTGCTGCGTGAGGCGCGCGAGCCGATGCAGGTGTGAGCCGTGTTGTAAGCGTTTCAAGAACGATACGTTTTCAACAGGTATCTGCCCGGTGTCTCGTAAGTTGAGTTATTAATTCCTTTTTAATCAATGGGTTGGTTCATCTGGCACGGAATTCGCATACATGGAGTGTGTATGGCGAAGCGCCAACCCGGAAGTCCCGCAGGCAGTTGGCGAGGTGTTCCCGTGTTTGAACGCACGGGCTGGCCTGCTATTGCCCGCGTTTTTCGCTGATGCGCTCACGCCGTAATGCAGAACTTTCTGGCGGGGTTCTGTGTGTTTCGAAGTGAGTACGCGTGCGCGGGGAGGGAACCATGAATAGGTTCAAGGCGACTTTGGTGGGAGCAGCGGCGGTAGCCATGCTGTTCGGCGTTTCAATCAATGTGTCATACGCGGGCGGTGGCGGCGGTGGACGTGGTGGAGGCGGCGGTATTGGCTTTGGTGGTGCGGGCGGCTTCGGCGGGCCTGGCGGCTTTGGCGGACCTGGTGGGTTCGGCGGACTTGGAGGGACAGGGACGGGTCCCGGCGCTGGTGGCGGTGGCGGCTGCGGTTGCGGTAGCCATGGCAGCGGCCCCGGCGGCGGTGGTGGCACAGGCAGCGGCCCCGGCGGCGGTGGTGGCACAGGCAGCGGCCCCGGCGGCGGTGGTGGCACAGGCAGCGGCCCCGGCGGCGGTGGTGGCACAGGCAGCGGCCCCGGCGGTGGCGGTGGCACAGGCAGTGGCCCCGGCGGTGGCGGTGGCACAGGCAGTGGCCCCGGCGGTGGTGGTGGCACAGGCAGTGGCCCCGGCGGCGGCGGTGGCACAGGTGGCGGCACCGGCGGTGGTACCGGCGGTGGCACCGGCGGCGGTACAGGCGGTGGTACAGGTGGCGGCACCGGCGGTGGTACAGGCGGTGGTACAGGTGGCGGCACCGGCGGTGGCACAGGCGGTGGCACAGGCGGAGGGACTGGCGGAGGGACTGGCGGTGCCGTTGGCGCCAGCACCGGCGGTGGCGGCGGTGCTTCTGGCCCTGGCGGTCTCGGCATCGGTGGTTCAGCCGGAGGCAATGGGCTTGCCGCGTTCGGTGGCCCCAGTGGCTTCGGTGGTGGCGGTGGATGTTCAATGAATGGCCAGAACGGCGAGGAGCCGTGTCCCTGAGCCAGTCGTGGGGGCAGCCTGCACGTGCTCGGCACAGCGCGTGCAGGGTCTGGCCCTGCAATTCAACGGTGTAGCGAGTCTCACAGGTTAATCGTCGGTTCCTGATGCGACCGGCTGGCGGTGTTGCCGTCAGCCGTGCCACCCCCCCGGCCCGTGATCAGGCTGTTCTCCCGACGACACGCCCCTTCGGTGATCCGAAGGGGCGTTTTTTTTGATTTGCCCTGCCTATCGAAACGAGCGGGGGATATGGAAATGCCGATTATGTATTTCGCGTAAACCCGCACCTGTGGCAGCATCCGGGGTCTGGTTTGCGCGATAGGGCTAACGTCCATGCGCGACCGCTTCGGGTCTATCAGGCCCGCTCGATATCGAACAGGCGCTCAACAGGCGTCAAATAAAGCAAAAGGAGAAATCGCTCATGCTGTCCCGTCAACTGATTAACGCGTTCCTCGGCGCGACGTTTGCGCTGGCATCCCTCGGCGCCGCGGCCCAGACGGCCGACAAGCCCCTGAAGGTCGGTACGATGGCCGGCTCGGACGCGCAGATCTTCGAAGTCGTGAAGAAGGTGGCGCATCAGCGCGGCCTCGAAATCAAGATCATCGAATTCAGTGACTACGCACAGCCGAACGCCGCGCTCGACGCCGGCGATCTGGACGCCAACGGCTTCCAGCACAAGCCGTTCCTGGACAGCCAGATCAAGGATCGTGGCTACAAGATCGTGAGCGCCGGTCTCACGTACGTCTCGCCGTTGGGCTTCTACTCGAAGAAGTTCAAGTCGCTGAAGGATCTGCCGAACGGCGCCAAGGTCGGTATCCAGAACGATCCGTCGAACGGCAACCGCGCCCTGCTCCTGCTGCAAAAGGAAGGTCTGATCAAGCTGCGTGCCGGTCTTGAGGGCAAGAACGCTACGCCGCTGGACATCGCCGAGAACCCGAAGAAGCTGAAGATCGTGGAACTCGAAGCTGCCCAGTTGCCGCGCGCCCTGCCGGATCTGGATGCCGCTTCGATCAACACCAACTTCGCCACGCAAGCCGGTCTGGTGCCGCAGCGTGACGCCATCGCCATCGAAGACCTGAAGGGCCCGTACGCCAACCTGATCGCCGTGCGCGTGCAGGATGCGAACAAGCCGTGGGTCAAGCAACTGGTCGACGCCTATCACTCGGAGGAAGTGAAGAAGTTCATCGAGACGCAGTTCAAGGGCGCGCTGATTGCGACGTGGTAAGCCTTGATGCCGCTTTCGATGCGCATCGCGCGCGTCGTTGATGGGCAGTGACAAGCCGGGGTCAGTGCAGTCTTGACCCCGGCTTTTTCATTAGTTCAGATGTGCGGCGAGCATATCGCGCACGTCCGATACCAACGCCGGCTCGTCCGCGCGAGGTGCGGCGAGACTGAACTCGACATCCGGCAACGCGGGCAATTTCATGTGCCCTTCGACGGGCGCGGCAGTCGGCGGGATCGCCGACGCATTCAGGCAGGCAACGCCCAGGCCTGCGGCTAACGCCAGGTGCAGGCCACCGATATCCGACGCGGTATGTTCAATGGTGTAGGCGATGTCATGCGCGTCGAGCGTATGAACCGCAAATCGTTGTAGCGAACAGGTATCGGGGAGCACGAGCAGTGGCAGTGTCCGAGTGGCAGGTGCCAGCGCCAATGACTTGTCGGCAATCCAGTGCAGCGGCTCGCGACGCAGTCTTATCCGGCCGGTGGCCGCGCTGCTCGGCGCATGACCCTTGTGCAGAATGGTCATCGACACGCCGATATCGAAGCTTCCGGCATTCGCTTCCTGTTCGATCCAGGCACTCTTGCGGATGCTGACGTGAAGCCGCAACTGCGGAAACTGCTCACGTATGCGCCTGATGATGATCGGCAGCGCCTGCGGGCGAAAATAGTCCGTGATGGCGAGCCGCAAGTCCCCGGTCAATTGCGCCCCCTGCATCTCTCGCCAAACAGCGTCGCTCAGTGAAAGCAGCTTTTGCGCGTGCTCCACCAGTCGCGCGCCTGCCGGCGTGAGACTTGTCCCCGTTTTGGCGCGAACCAGCAGCGATACGCCGCACATCTCCTCGAGCTTGCGCACCTGCTCGCTGACCGCCGATTGCGATCGATACAGACGAGGCGCCGCAGCAGACAGGCTTCCGGCATCCGACACGACCACCAGCGTATGGAGAAGCTCCAGATCAAGGATGCGAGACATCTATCCACCTGTTTTTTTGATGGATAACATCATAATTTCCTGCTTTTCCGTGGTCAAGGCGCGCCGGATACTGGCGACTCATCAACCGTACGGAGAAAAGCATGCCTGGCATCAATGTCGTTATTTCTGGCCAGCCGGACTCGGCCCTGACCCATCGGCTCGTGGAGCAGCTCACGAAACTGACCTGCCACGTATTGAAGAAAGAACGCTCCCGCACGCGGGTGATCGTTCAGTATGTGCCGGCAGATCAGTGGTTCGTGGCGGGTCATTCGCTGGCCGAGGACGGCAGAAAATCGTTCCAGCTCGACGTCACGATCACTGGCGAGACGAATACGCGCAGCGAGAAGGCGGACTATCACAAGGCGGCTTACGCGTTACTCGCGGAGTTGCTCGGCAATGTGCATCCGCACTCGAGTATTCATGTGGTGGATTGCCAGCCCACTTCCTACGGATATGGCGGTGCGACGCAGGAGTGGCGGTATCAGCACGCCTGATATTTGAATTTGATGCGGCGCCGCCGCCGGCATGTCATTGCTCGCCTAGAATGGAATTCCGGATTGCCATCGACGGGAGGTTGCCATGGCCATGATCAATGTCTCGATGATGCTGGTGGCGCTGCTGGTCGGCTTCGCCATCGGCATGGTCGTCGATCACTTCTGGGTGACGCATCACGATGAGCCGTCCGGGCAAAAACGCCTGGACTGGCACGAGATGTGGGATCGCATCCGTCACCAGCATTGACGGGCAGTGCACCGCGCTGTTTGGGTCAGCCGCCGGCGGTATCGCGAAGTTTGCGCCACAGCGTCGAGCGGCTGATGCCGAGCGCCTCGCAGGCAGCGTTGCGGTCGCCGCCGCAGGCCGCCAGCGTGGCCTGAATGCGTGCAAGTTCTTCCGCTGCCCGGCGGGCGCGGCCCGTCAGTGCGTCAGGGGTCGTCGTGTCGGCGTGCGCGCCCGCCATTCGCGCGTCGCGGACGTCCTGCATCCCGATTTGCCGTCCGCTGTTCGTTTTTGCAACATCGGGCGGCATCGTGTCCAGTTCCGGCGCAATCTCGATCAATCGCGCACGGCTGATCTCCCGGGCGTCCACCACATCTGCGCACACGACGGCAATGCGCTCCAGCAGATTCTCCAGCTCCCTTACATTCCCCGGCCAGCGATAGGTGGCAAGCAGCGGCAGCAGCGATGCCTGCAACGCGTCCACACTCATGCGTGCCCCGGCGCGAGCGAGGGCGCGTTCGAGAAAGAGTGGTGTGAGGCGCGGTAGGTCATCCATGCGCTCGCGCAGCGGCGGCAGCACCATGCGCAGGATGTTGAGCCGGTAGTAAAGGTCTTCGCGGAACAGTCCGGCGGCAACTTGCTGACGGAGGTCGCGGTGCGTGGCGGCAATCACGCGCACGTCGCACGGCACCGGCTCGGTGGCGCCCAGACGCAGCACCTCCCGCTCCTGCAATACCCGCAACAGACGCGTTTGCAGCGGCATTGGCATTTCGCCGATTTCGTCCAGAAAGAGGGTGCCGTTGTGCGCCGTCTCGAACAGCCCGGCCTTGCCGCCGCGCCGTGCGCCGGAGAAGGCGCCATCCTCATAGCCGAACAGTTCGCTCTCGAGCAGCGTCTCGGGAAACGCGGCGCAGTTGATCGCGACGAACGGGTAGTCGCGCCGCCGGCTGGCGTTGTGAATGCCTTGGGCGAGCAGTTCCTTGCCGGTGCCGCTCTCGCCGTGCACCAGCACGGTCGAATCGGTCTGCGCGTAACGGCGTGCAAGCGCGCGGGCCTGTGTCATGGCGGCGGAGTCGCCGATCAGATCGTCGAGACGATAGCGCGCCACGAGATGTCGTGGGCGATGGCGCGAGCGCAGCGAACGATCCACGCGCGCGAACGACTGCGAGTCCTGACACGTGAGCAATGCGCCCGTGAGCGTGCCCTGGTCGAGCAGGGGAATGCGGTTGATGACCCACGTCTTGCCTGCCATCGAGACGATGGCTTCGAGTTCGGCGCTCGCACTCTCCAGCGTGCGCGCAATGTCGAGTGCCGGTGCGATGGCGTCTAGCGGCCGGCCGACGGCGTCGGCAACGCTCACGCCGAGCATGCCCGCCATCGACGCGTTGATCGCCTCTATGCGTCCGTTCAGGTCGACGGCCGCCACCCCTTCGTGCAAATGCCGCAGCACGGTATCGAGCCGTTCGCGCCGTTGCGCTTCGATGCGTCCGAAGCGCGCGACTTCGAGGGCCGTGTCGAACGCGGCGCGCACCGAATCCTGCGAATAGAGAAAGACGCCCGTGAGCCCGGCGCGCTCGGCCAACTCCGTCACGAGTCCGGGGCCGACGACGACTTCCATGCCGTCGTCGCGCAATCGATGCACGAGGTCTTCGGCATCGTGGGCATCGAAATAGGCGTGTTGCGAGATGTCGAGATGAAAGGCGCTCTTGAAGCGCTCGAACTCGGGGGCCGGCCGCGCATACGACACCAGTGCGATACGCGACGCCGGGGAGGGCGACGGCAAGGCGCGACGGGCCCGTGCCAGCGCATGCATCACGTCGAAGCCGGTCACTTTCACGAGCACCACGGGCAGTGCCACGCGCTCGCGCAGGAAGGCGCCGTTCGAGCCGGCCGCGATAATGCCGTCGACGCTGCCGGCGGGCAGGCGTTCCAATGCCTCGATGACGGCCTCATAACCCTTGTCGATGATCTGCACGTCGGCTTGCGGGGCGTAGTCCGGCACGATGTCGCGGTAAAGCTCGCCGAGTTTGCTGATGCCCACGGCCCAGATGACCGGCTTGCGCATGGCGGCGAGCGGTTGCGCGAGCGTGGCGCGGGCGACGCTCGTGGCGGAGACGGGCAGGCGGGATGGCAGATCGGCGGCGCTGGGCATGCTGTGATTCGTCGGCAAATGGGCGGCGGCAGAAGGATAGCGCCGCGGGAAGCGATTCGCGATCGTAGCATGATGCGACGCACTGTTTCATATAGCGTTTCATAATGAAACGAAGTGCAACGCGCAGGAGACATCTCGCGTAACCTCCGACTTGACGTAAACGTCACATCCGCGAAGAATTTCCACTGACAAATGAACGTCTTAGGTGCGCGATGCCGATAGCGGCGCGCTCGGCGACGGTTATCTGGCACGTCCATTGCTACTGAACTAGCCGCAACTCAACCCACGTGCGATTCGGTGGCATCAGACAGCCAGTCGCGCACGACACGACCGAGGGATTCAAGTGACGCAAACCATTCGTTCGGCCGGCGCCGCGTTCCGCGAGGCCGTCAAGACCGAGCAACCGTTACAGGTTGTCGGCGCCATCAACGCCAACCATGCCTTGCTCGCGAAGGCGGCCGGTTTCAAGGCGATCTATCTGTCCGGCGGCGGTGTGGCCGCAGGCTCGCTCGGCCTGCCCGATCTGGGCATCTCCACGCTCGACGACGTGCTCACCGACGTGCGCCGCATCACCGACGTATGCGATCTGCCGTTGCTGGTCGACGTCGATACCGGCTTCGGTCCGTCGGCATTCAACATCGCACGTACGGTGCAGTCGCTCATCAAGTTCGGCGCGGGCGCGATGCACATCGAAGATCAGGTCGGCGCAAAGCGTTGCGGCCATCGTCCGGGCAAGGCCATCGTGAGCCAGCAGGAAATGGTCGATCGTATCAAGGCGGCGGTCGACGCCCGTACCGACGAGAACTTCGTCATCATGGCGCGCACCGATGCATTGGCCGTGGAAGGACTTCAGGCCGCCATCGACCGGGCCTGCGCCTGTGTGGAAGCCGGCGCCGACATGATCTTCCCGGAAGCGATGACCGAGCTGCCGATGTACCGCCAGTTCTCGGATGCCGTGAAAGTGCCGGTGCTCGCGAACATCACCGAGTTCGGTGCCACGCCGCTGTTCACCGTGGAGGAGTTGAAGAGCGCGCAGGTCGGGCTGGTGCTGTACCCGCTCTCGGCATTCCGCGCCATGAACAAGGCGGCGGAGAACGTCTATCACACGATTCGTCGCGACGGCACGCAAAAGGCCGTCCTCGACACCATGCAAACGCGCGCCGAACTCTATGAGAGCATCGGCTACCACGCTTACGAACAGAAGCTCGACGCCCTGTTCGCACAACAGAAATAACCGAATCCCTGATCCTGGAGGAATGAGCATGAGCGAGACGACTGCCACTGGCTTCAAGCCGAAGAAATCCGTCGCCCTGTCGGGTGTGACCGCCGGCAATACCGCCCTGTGTACGGTGGGCCGTTCGGGCAACGATCTGCACTATCGCGGCTACGACATTCTGGATCTGGCCCAGACCTCGGAGTTCGAGGAAATCGCGTATCTGCTGGTCTACGGCAAGCTGCCGAGCGTAGCGGAACTGCGCGGCTACAAGGCCAAGCTGAAGGCGCTGCGCGGCTTGCCGGCTGCCGTCAAGGACGCCCTCGAGACCATTCCCGCCGCCGCCCATCCGATGGACGTGATGCGCACGGGCGTGTCGGTGCTCGGCACGGTGCTGCCGGAGAAGGACGACCACAACGTACCGGGCGCACGCGACATCGCCGACCGTTTGATGGCCAGCCTGGGCTCGATGCTGCTGTACTGGTACCACTACAGCCAGAACGGTGTGCGCATCGATGTCGAGACGGACGATGACAGCATCGGCGGGCACTTCCTGCATCTGCTGCACGGCGAAAAGCCGTCGGACCGGTGGGTGCGTGCGATGCACACCTCGCTGATCCTGTACGCGGAGCATGAATTCAACGCGTCCACGTTCACGGCCCGCGTGATCGCGGGCACGGGTTCGGACATCCACTCGGCGATCACCGGCGCCATCGGCGCGCTGCGCGGCCCGAAGCACGGTGGCGCGAACGAAGTGGCTTTCGAGATTC
Organism: Pandoraea sp. ASV26; assembly: GCF_016428915.1. Taxonomy (GTDB): domain Bacteria; phylum Pseudomonadota; class Gammaproteobacteria; order Burkholderiales; family Burkholderiaceae; genus Pandoraea. Next base: position 88,944 of record NZ_JAELTP010000002.1, on the reverse strand, counting down.
AGAAGCGCTACGACTCGCCGGACGAAGCCGAGGCCGACATTCGCGCGCGCGTCGAGAACAAGGAAGTGATCATCGGCTTCGGCCACCCGGTCTACACCGTGAGCGATCCGCGCAACAAGGTCATCAAGGAAGTGGCGCGCGAACTGTCGAAGGATCAGCAGAACACGAAGATGTATGACATTGCCGAGCGTCTGGAGTCGGTGATGTGGGACGTCAAGAAGATGTTCCCGAATCTGGACTGGTTCAGCGCCGTGAGCTACCACATGATGGGCGTGCCGACCGCGATGTTCACGCCGTTGTTCGTGATTGCGCGTACGTCGGGCTGGAGCGCGCACATCATCGAGCAACGCATCGACAACAAGATCATCCGTCCGAGCGCGAACTACACCGGTCCGGAAGATCAGCAGTTCGTGCCGATCGAAAAGCGCTGAGATTGCCTGAATCAGGCATGCCTTGCCCGGATGGCGCGGGGCGGTGGCAGGATCTCCGCCGCCGCCCCGCGCAGACGTCCAGAGCGTCTACCGTGCAGGCACACCGTTTGACCACTGCCACAGGCCGGGCCGACACCTTCCTCACATGATGAACACCGAATACCGCAAAACGCTGCCCGGGACGTCGCTCGATTACTTCGACGCCCGCGCTGCTGTCGAGGCCATTGCGCCAGGCGCCTACGACACGCTGCCGTACACCTCGCGCGTGCTGGCTGAAAACCTCGTGCGCCGCTGCGATCCCGCGGCACTGACCGACTCGCTCAGGCAACTGATCGAGCGACGCCGCGATCTCGACTTCCCCTGGTTCCCCGCGCGCGTGGTGTGTCACGACATTCTCGGACAGACCGCGCTGGTCGACCTCGCCGGTCTGCGCGACGCGATTGCCGCGCAAGGCGGCGATCCGGCGCTGGTCAATCCGGTCGTGCCGACGCAACTCGTTGTCGATCACTCGCTCGCGGTCGAATGTGGCGGCTTCGATCCGGATGCGTTCGCGAAGAACCGCGCCATCGAAGATCGTCGCAACGAAGACCGTTTCGACTTCATCAACTGGACGAAGCGCGCGTTTCGCAACGTCGACGTGATTCCGCCGGGCAACGGCATCCTTCACCAGATCAATCTGGAGCGCATGAGCCCGGTGATTCAGGTCACGGACGGCGTGGCGTATCCCGACACGCTCGTGGGCACCGACTCGCATACGCCGATGGTCGATGCCCTGGGCGTGATCGCGATCGGTGTGGGGGGGCTGGAGGCGGAGAGCGTGATGCTCGGCCGCGCGTCGTGGATGCGCCTGCCGGATATCGTCGGCGTGGAACTCACGGGCAAGCCGCAGCCGGGCATCACGGCGACCGATATCGTGCTGGCGCTCACCGAATTCCTGCGCAAGGAAAAGGTGGTGTCCGCCTATCTCGAGTTCTACGGCGAAGGGGCCGCGAACCTCACGCTGGGCGACCGCGCAACGATCTCGAACATGGCGCCCGAGTTCGGCGCCACGGCGGCGATGTTCTACATCGATTCGCAAACCATCAAATATCTGAAACTCACCGGCCGCGACGACGCGCTCGTCACACTGGTCGAGACCTATGCGAGGCAGGCCGGCCTGTGGGCCGACAGTCTGACAAAGGCGCAGTACGAGCGTGTGCTCACGTTCGATCTGTCGAGCGTCGTGCGCAACATTGCCGGGCCGTCGAACCCGCACAAGCGCGTGCCCACGAGCGAGCTGGCCGCACGCGGCATCAGCGGCAAAGTCGAGAACGAACCGGGCCTGATGCCCGACGGCGCCGTCATCATCGCGGCGATCACGAGCTGCACCAACACGAACAACCCGCGCAATATGATTGCCGCAGGTCTCTTCGCGCGCAACGCCAATCGCGCGGGCCTCGTGCGCAAGCCGTGGGTCAAGAGCTCGCTGGCACCCGGCTCGAAGGCCGTCACGCTGTATCTGGAAGCCGCCGGTCTGCTGCGCGAATTTGAAGCGCTCGGCTTTGGCGTCGTCGCTTACGCCTGCACGTCGTGCAACGGCATGTCGGGCGCGCTCGATCCGGCGATCCAGCAGGAAATCATCGAGCGCGATCTGTACGCCACGGCCGTGCTCTCCGGCAACCGCAACTTCGACGGCCGGATCCATCCGTACGCGAAGCAGGCGTTTCTCGCCTCGCCGCCGCTCGTGGTGGCCTACGCCATCGCCGGCACGATCCGCTTCGACATCGAGAAAGATGTGCTGGGCGTGGATGCCGACGGCAAGCCGCTCAGGCTCGCAGACCTGTGGCCGACCGACGAGGAGATCGACGCGATCATCGCGACCAGCGTCAAGCCGGAGCAGTTCCGCCGCGTGTACGAACCGATGTTCGCCGCATCCGTCGAGCAGGGTGAGCGCGCCGAGCCGCTGTACGCGTGGCGCGAGAAGAGCACCTACATTCGCCGTCCGCCGTATTGGGAGGGGGCGCTTGCCGGTGAGCGCACGCTGCGCGGCATGCGCGCGCTGGCGGTGCTGGGCGACAACATCACGACCGATCACCTCTCGCCGTCGAACGCGATCATGGCCGACAGCGCAGCCGGCGAATACCTCGCGAAGATGGGGCTGCCGGAAGAGGACTTCAATTCGTACGCCACACACCGCGGCGATCACCTGACGGCACAGCGCGCCACGTTCGCCAACCCGACGCTCAGGAACGAGATGGTCGTGGTCGACGGGCAGGTCAAGGTGGGTTCGCTCGCGCGCATCGAGCCGGAAGGCAAGATCACCCGCATGTGGGAAGCGATCGAGACGTACATGGCGCGCAAGCAGCCCCTCATCGTGATTGCCGGGGCCGATTACGGTCAGGGGTCGTCGCGCGACTGGGCGGCCAAGGGCGTGCGTCTGGCAGGCACGCAAGCCATCGTTGCCGAAGGCTTCGAGCGCATTCACCGCACCAATCTGGTCGGCATGGGCGTGTTGCCGCTCGAATTCAAGCCGGGTACGAACCGCAAGACGCTCGGCATCGACGGCAGCGAGACGTTCGACGTGATCGGTGAGCGCACGCCGCGTGCGGAGCTCACGCTGGTCATTCACCGCCATAAGAAGGACGGCAGCAGCGAGCGGTTAGAGGTGCCGGTGATCTGCCGTCTCGATACGGCCGAAGAAGTGTCGATTTACGAGGCGGGCGGGGTGTTGCAGCGCTTCGCGCAGGACTTTCTGGAATCGTCGCAGGCGGCTGCCTGAGGAGAGTTGTGATGGCGCATCAGCCACAAATCCGCATTCCCGCCACCTATATGCGTGGCGGCACCAGCAAGGGCGTGTTCTTCCGCTTGCAGGATCTGCCCGCCGCCGCACAGGTGCCGGGCGCGGCGCGCGACGCGCTGCTCATGCGTGTGATCGGCAGCCCGGACCCGTACGGCAAGCAGATCGACGGCATGGGCGGCGCCACGTCGAGCACGAGCAAGACGGTCATCATCGCGAAGAGCGAGCGGCCGGGGCACGATGTGGACTATCTGTTCGGTCAGGTGTCGATCGACCAGAAGTTCGTCGACTGGAGCGGCAACTGCGGCAATCTGTCGGCGGCCGTCGGGCCGTTCGCCATCAGCGGCGGTCTGGTGGACCCGGCGCGGGTGCCGCGCGATGGCGTGGCCGTCGTGCGCATCTGGCAGGCCAACATCGGCAAGACGATCATTGCCCACGTGCCGATGACCGACGGTGCCGTGCAGGAGACCGGGGACTTCGAACTCGACGGCGTGACGTTCCCGGCCGCCGAAATCCAGCTCGAGTTCCTCGATCCGGCCGCCGAGGAAGACGGTGAGGGCGGGGCCATGTTCCCGACCGGCCATCTCATCGACGATCTCGAAGTGCCCGGTGTGGGGACGTTCAAGGCAACGATGATCAACGCCGGCATTCCGACGATCTTTCTCAATGCCGAAGACATCGGCTACCGGGGCACGGAGTTGCAGGACGCGATCAACAGCGACCCGAAGGCGCTCGCGATGTTCGAGATGATTCGCGCGCACGGTGCCCTGCGCATGGGCCTGATCAAGGACCTGTCGGAAGCGGCAACGCGTCAGCACACGCCGAAGGTCGCCTTCGTGGCGAAGCCGGCCGGTTATACGGCGTCGAGCGGCAAGGTCGTGAACCCGGGCGACATCGACCTGCTGGTGCGTGCGCTATCGATGGGCAAACTGCATCACGCCATGATGGGCACGGCAGCCGTCTGCATCGGTGCCGCCGCATCGATTCCGGGCACGCTGGTCAATCTGGCCGCCGGTGGCGGGGCGCGCAACGCAGTGCGCTTCGGACATCCGTCGGGCACCTTGCGTGTGGGCGCCGAAGCGAAGCAGGAAGGCGGCGAGTGGACGGTCACCAAGGCCATCATGAGCCGCAGCGCGCGCGTGTTGATGGAGGGGTGGGTGCGCATTCCTGGAAATGCGCCCGGAGACTCGCCCGCAGACGCGTTCTGAGGTTCTGACAACGTGATAGCAGGAGGTCGTCGATGTCTGCTGGCATCTCGAATGTGCGTCCCTCGCCCGACACGGTTCTCGCGGACATTGTCGACTACGTCCTCACCTACGAGATCCGCAGCGATCTCGCTTTCGACACCGCCCGCAACTGCCTGATCGATACGCTCGGGTGCGGTTTCGAAGCGTTGTCCTATCCGGCCTGCACCAAGTTGCTGGGGCCCATCGTACCGGGCACGGTCGTGCCGAACGGGGCGAAAGTCCCCGGCACGCCGTATCAACTCGATCCGGTGCAGGCGGCGTTCAGTCTGGGCGCGATGATTCGCTGGCTCGACTTCAACGACACGTGGCTGGCTGCCGAATGGGGACATCCGTCCGACAATCTCGGCGGCATTCTGATGACGGCCGACTGGCTCTCGCGCACGGCAGTAGCGCAGGGGCAGCCGCCGCTCACCATGCGGCACGTGCTTGCCGCCATGATCAAGGCGCACGAGATTCAGGGCTGTCTGGCGCTGGAGAACTCGTTCAATCAGGTCGGCCTCGATCACGTGGTGCTGGTGAAGGTCGCCTCCACGGCGGTTGTCGGCGAAATGCTCGGGCTCTCTCGCGACGAGCTGATCAACGCCCTCTCGCTCGCATTCGTCGACGGGCAGAGTCTGCGCACGTACCGTCATGCGCCGAACACCGGGAGCCGCAAGTCGTGGGCGGCGGGGGACGCGACGAGCCGGGCCGTGCGTCTCGCGCTGATGGCACGCACCGGCGAGATGGGCTATCCGTCGGTGCTCACCGCCAAGACGTGGGGCTTCTACGACGTGCTGTTCAAGGGCCGGCCGTTCGCGTTCCAGCGTCCCTACGGGTCGTATGTGATGGAGAACGTGCTCTTCAAGATTTCCTTCCCGGCGGAGTTTCACGCGCAGACGGCCGCAGAGGCGGCGATGACGCTGCATCGCCAGTTGCAGGCGATGGGGCGCAGCGCGCAGGACATTCGCTCGGTCAGAATCCGCACGCATGCGGCGGCGATTCGCATCATCGACAAGCAGGGACCGCTTGCCAATCCGGCAGACCGCGATCACTGCATTCAGTACATGGTGGCGGTGCCGCTGCTGTTCGGGCGGCTCACGGCCGCCGATTACGAAGATGCCGTGGCGGCCGATCCCCGCATCGATGCCCTGCGCGCGAACATCGTCTGTGAGGAAGACCCGCAGTTCACCCGCGACTATCACGATCCCGACAAGCGCTCGATTGCGAACGGACTGAGCGTCACCTTGACCGACGGCACCACGCTCGACGAAGTGCTGGTCGAATACCCCATTGGTCACATGCGCCGCCGTGCCGAGGGAATTCCGCTGCTCGTGGAGAAGTTCAAGACGAATCTGGCGCGCCGCTTCGCTGCCCGGGCGCAGGCGCGCATTCTCGACGTTGCGCTGGATCAGCAGCGGCTGGAAGCGATGCCGGTGCACCAGTTCGTGGATCTCATGGTGTGACGGTGTGACGGTGTGACGGTGTGACGCTTCGGCCACCCGGTGCCGATGCGTGCACCGGGTGTTGGCGTCTTACCGCGCGGCGTTGCCTTCACCCGGCGTGGTCGAACGATTGCGCGGTGCGCCAAAGCAATGAAGGAGCGACGCTAGCATGCCAAGGGCAATGCCGAACCCGGCGATGCCCGACCATCCGAAACGCGTCATCAGCCAGCCGCTGATCGTCGCTCCCACGGCGCCGCCGAAGAAGGTCGCCGTCATGTACAGGCTGTTGATCCGGCCTTGCGCTTTCGGGTCGACGGCAAAGGCGCGCGTCTGATTCGCCACGAGACCTGCTTGCACGCCGATGTCGAGCACGACCACGCCGGCCACCAGAAGCACCAGCGAGGTGTCGGCGCCCTCCAGCAGCACGTAAGCCAGCGTAACGATCGCGATGCTCGCCGCGATCACACCGCGCGGTCCGAGCCGGTCGGTGGCGCGTCCGCCGAACGAGGCGGCGAAGGCACCTGCCGCACCGATGATGCCGAAGCCACCTGCCCATGCACTGCCCAGATGCCACGGGCCATTCGCGAGCAGCGCTGCCAGATTGACCCAGAACGCGTTGAAGCACGCCCACAGCAGCGCCTGAATCATCATCGACTCCCGGATCGGGCGATTGTCTCGGGCGAGCGGCCAGAGCGAGGCGAGCAGGCGTCCGTACGAGAGGTCGGTGCTCGGCCGGCCTTTGGGCAGCAACGATGCCGCCGCAATCCAGATCGGCACCATGAAGGCCGCCTCCATACCGTAGACGGCGCGCCATCCGAAGCGCTCGCCGACCACGCCGGCAATCGTACGTCCCAGCAGGATGCCGACCATGATGCCGCTGACCACCGTGCCGACCGCGCGTCCGCGCTGACTCGGCAGCGACATCACGGCTGCGAAAGGCACGAGTTGTTGCGGCACACAACTGACGATGCCCAGTCCGAACGACGCCGCAATCAGCGCCCAGATGCCCGGCGCGAACGCGGCGGCCACTGCGAACACGAGGGCCAGCGCGATTTGGGTGAGCACCAGTTTGCGTCGGTCGTAACGGTCGCCCAAGGGCAGCAACAACGCCAGGCCCGTCGAGAAACCCAGAAGCGCTGCGGCGGCGACCAGGTCGACGGTGCCAAGGTCGACATGCAGGCTCGCAGCAATCAATGGCAGGATCGGCTGCGTGCAATAGATATTGGTGACGACCGCCCCCGCGATGATCGCCATCATCACGATCTTGCCGCGAGAGGCGGTCTCATGAGGGGCCGGTGACGGCGGTGGTAGGGCGGCGGTAGGCGATGCGCTCACGGTGCACTCCGGTAAGGTCGGTGATCGAAGGTCGGCGCGGCAGTTGACTGATGCGGTGTCTGCCCGCCGCTTTAGGGGTGACATTACGCGCTTGCACCTGTGTAGAGAATCCGTCAAGATCAGGAATCATCTTTCCAGAATTCGGTAGAGTCCATGAATCGGCTCGAATCCATGTCCATCCTGATTGCGGTCGTTGACGCCGGTAGCCTGTCGGCCGCAGCGCGCCGTCTCGGGATGCCGCTGGCGACCGTGAGCCGCAAGGTAGGCGATCTGGAGTCGCATCTGAAAACGCGCTTGTTGCACCGGACGACGCGGCAGTTATCGCTGACGGAAGCCGGCAGTTCCTATGTGGCTGCGTGCCGCCGGATTCTGGAGGAGATCGGCGAGGCCGAACGAGCCGCCACGGGCGAATATGCGATGCCGAAGGGCGAACTGGTGCTGACCGCCCCGGTGGTGTTCGGGCGTTTGCACGTGTTGCCAGTGGTAGCGGAGTTCCTCGCGCAGTATCCGGAGATCGACATCAGCCTTGTGCTGACGGACCGCGTGGTGCATTTGATGGACGAGCATGCGGATGTCGCGCTGCGCATCGGCGACTTGCCGGACAGCACGCTGATGGCGACGAGGGTCGGCGCGGTACGTCGTGTCATTTGCGCCAGTCCCGGGTATCTCGATGCGCACGGCACGCCGGCAACGCCGGGCGATCTTGCCGACCATGCGTGCATTACCTTCGAAGTGCTGGCGTCGCGGCGTGCGTGGGTGTTCGGTGCGGGCAGGTCCGAGCAATCGGTGCCCATTCGCTCGCGTCTGGCTGTCAACACGGCCGAGGCGGCGATTTCAGCGGCCGTGCTGGGCGTGGGTCTGGTGCGTGTGCTGTCCTATCAGGTCGCGCAAGCCTTGCACGACGACACCCTGCGAGTGGTGCTCGACGACTTCGAAGCGGCCCCGTTGCCCGTCAATCTGGTGCACAAGGGGCAGACACCGTTGCCGCTCAAGCTGCGCGCGTTTCTGGATTTCGCCACTCCGCGTCTGCGCGCGCGGATCGCTCCCGGGGCACGCTGATGGCGCCCGACATGTTCGCGCCTTATCTCCAGCGATGGAACCTCACGCCCGATGGAGAGGCGCTGGCTTCCCTTGGCGGTCATCTCTTGCCGGTGCGTCAGGCAGGCACGCCCGCTATGCTCAAAGTCTCACATGAACCCGAGGAAATCGCGGGCGCTCATGTCATGGCGTGGTGGAATGGCGACGGCGCAGCGCCGGTGCTGGCGCATGAAGGCGAAGCCTTGTTGATGGTGCGGGCGCAGGGCGTGGCGTCGCTCACGGAAATGGCCCGAGCGGGACGGGACGACGACGCAACGCGCATTCTCTGCGCGACGATCGCGCGTTTGCATCGGCCACGCGCGGATGCCAGACCGCCCCTTGTGCCCTTGCGGCAGTGGTTCGACGCACTGCTCGCGCTTGGGTCGGGGGCATCGGGTAAGGCGGGTGCAGCGGGTGCAGCGTCGATACTGGCCCACAGCGCGGATGCTGCGCGCGCGTTGCTTGACGCGCCGCGTGACGAGGTCGTGCTGCACGGTGACATCCACCATGCCAATGTGCTGGACTTTGGCGAAAGCGGGTGGCTCGCCATCGACCCGAAAGGGCTCTATGGCGAGCGCGGGTTCGAGTACGCGAATCTGTTCTGCAATCCGGACGCAGGCACGGCGCTCGCGCCCGGGGTCTTTGCGCGGCGCGTCGAGATCGTGACGCACGCGGCAGCGATCGACCGTCAGCGGCTGTTGCAGTGGGTGCTGGCGTGGGCGGGGTTGTCCGCTGTCTGGCGTCGGGAGGACGGCGACGATGCCCGGAGCACGTTGGACGTGGCGCGATTGGCGGCCGCCGCGCTTGGCATCGTCGAATGAAGCAGTGAGGCAGTAACGCCTGAGGTTCAACCCTTGTGCGTATAGCGCAGGCGAGTCATCTGTTCCGCGCTGTCGGCCAGCAGACCGGCGGCGTCGGCGATCGCTTTTTCCAGCGTCGTCGGGCCGAACGTCAGCGAGAAGCATCCCGAGAACACACGCGAGAGGCTATCCAGCGCGCTGCGATCGATCGCGCCGGAGAGCAGTGACGCCGTCGCTCCCGCCTTGATCGCCACCTGTGCGGCAATCATCGGGGTCTTGCCCGAGAGCGTCTGACCGTCGCTGCGGCCTTCGCCCGTGATGAGCCAATCAGCACCTTGCACCGCTTGCGGCAGTCCAACGCGCTCGGCCACCACTTCCGCGCCCGAGCGGAACTGTGCGCCCAGCAAATGCAACGCGAAGCCCAGACCGCCCGCTGCCCCTGCGCCCGCGCGGCTTGCCGCTTCGTTGGCGCTGAAGGCGCGATGCGCATGTCCGGCGAAATGAGCGATCGCGCGGTCGAGCGGTTCGACCTGCGCGTCGCTCACGCCCTTTTGCGGCCCGAAGATCGCCGTCGCCCCTTGCGGGCCGTTCAGAGGGTTGTTCACATCGGACATGGCGATCAGTTCGCAGTCCTTCAGACGGCCGTCGAGCCCGTTCAGATCGATCGACGCTACGCGATGCAGGGCTGCCGGCACCGGTTGCACGGCTTCACCCGATTCGTCGAGCAAACGCGCGCCAAGGCCCACGAGCAGACCCGCGCCGCCGTCGTTCGTGCTGCTGCCGCCCAGGCCGATCAGCACGCGGCGCGCGCCGGTATCGAGCAGTGCACGAAGCAGTTCGCCAAGGCCGACCGTCGAGCGCTCGGCCACCGGCGTACGCATGCCCACGGGGTCGGTAATGCTCACCACGTTGGCGCTTTCCAGCACGCCCGTGCCGTCGGGCATGATGCCGTACTCGGCCATGACCGATGCCTGACCCGCACCGCGCACCGACAGCGGCACCCGGCGTCCGCCTGCGGAGAGCAGGGCGTCGAGCGTGCCTTCGCCGCCATCGGCCATCGGACGCAAGCGCAGGTCGGCCTGCGGCAACACGCGGGCGATGCCGGACGCGATGGCGCGTGCCACTTCCGGGGCACTCAGCGAACCTTTGAACGAATCGGGGGCGATGACGATGATCGGGGCTTGCGCATTGCTGGACATGGAAATCGGGACAGTCGCAAAAATTGATACGGGTTGGCAGGATTCACGTGCGCCACGTGTGTCTATCGGCCCGCGGGTTGTGATCGCTTATGGCGTACCGGCCGGCGGAGGTATCCGCGGCCCGGTGGGCGGGACCGCACGTCGGTTCGCAGCAGGGTTGGGCGCGAAGCGGTGCGGCGCAGTGTGACAGAAACATGCAATATACGCGATTCGGGCCAGCGCGCATTGCGCGAATTGCCATGCTATGAATAACACGAGTAAGATGAGCGCCAACTGGCGGTGCGTGGCCCGATAGTCCGCACGGCCTGCAAAGTCGGGCCTGCGACGTGCACGGGCGCGGGCCGGCATGACCAGAGCAGAACGAACAAAACGGCGCGAGCTGTGGCCTCACACGCATGCAAGAAGACATCGCGTGGCCACCCACTCACCAGCGATGGTGGCGCCTGGACCAGATACCAAGTTGTCGTCACGACGATGCCCGGCCTGCTGCGGCACACCGGAGATTCGACGCGTGCGACAGCCATTTGCAAGCGTGGAGCGGGGCATGAACCGGGGCAAAGACAAGAATTCCGGCACGACGCGTGTGACGCGGCGCGGTGCCGCGGGGGTGGTGGCCGCAGCGAGCCTGACGCTCGTCGCGCTGCTGGCGGCGTGTGCGCAGACGGCACCGGCTGCGTCAACTGACGACCCGCCGGTGGGCAGCGTCGCTGACGTTGCACCGGAAAACGTAAAAGTCGAGACGTTGCCCGCCTACCGCGACACGATCGACGACGCTCGCAGCAACGGTGCGGTGTGGCAAGGCTCATCGAAGAAAGCCTTTGCCAGGGTGAGTGCCTGCACCGCGCGTCTGTGGAAGAAGCAACTGCCTTATGCCCGCCTGCAACGGCAGAAGGCCGGCGCCGGCCAGACGCTCCAACTCTCCTCGCAAGACGACGGCGTCCTCGCCGTTCTCGATCTCGCGCCGCGCAAGCCGGGCAGCGAAGGCTCGCTCTATCTCGGCTCGACCGGCCCGCAGTCGCTCGCCGACGCCGTGCGTCAGTGCCTCTGAGCGTCAAGCGACGCCGATAACCGTTGACGGTCATGCGGCCGTCACGGCGGTGTCATACAAGGGCGGGGTATCATGACGGCGAACGTGCCGCCGGCCGGGCGGCACGAAGGTTTTTACTGTGTGCGTGCCGATGTCCCATACCGAATCTGCCGAATCCGTCGATGTCACCGAGGCGCTTTCCGCTGCCGCCGCTGATGCCGGACAGGCTTCGCTGAACCCGCGCCAGCAGGCGCTTTTCGACGCGGTTCGACGCGACGGCTTTCTCACGGTCGACGAACTGGCGGCGCGCTTCGACGTCACGCCGCAGACCATCCGGCGCGACATCAACTTCCTGGCCGAACGCAAATGGGTGCGCCGCTACCACGGCGGTGTCGGCCTGCCGGGCGGGGCCGAGAACGACGCCTACGACGCGCGTCAGACGCAACTGGCCGACGAAAAGCGCCGCATTGCCGTGCGTCTTGCCGAACAAATTCCCGATCACGCATCGATCTTCATCAATCTGGGCACCACGACGGAAGCCGTGGCCCGGGCGCTGTCGCGTCATCGCGGCTTGCGCGTCATCACCAACAATCTGCACGTCGCGGCCATGATGAGCGGCTACGCCGACGCCGAGGTCATCATCACCGGTGGTGTCGTGCGTGCGCGCGACCAGGGCGTGACGGGCGAAGCCACGCTCGATTTCATTCGCCAGTTCAAGGTCGATTTCGGCATCGTCGGCATCTCGGCCATCGACGCCGACGGCACGCTGCGAGACTTCGACTATCGCGAAGTCCGGGTAGCCGAAGCGATCATCGAGCACTCCCGCACGGTCTTTCTGGCCGCCGATCACAGCAAGTTCGGACGTCCGGCACTGGTTCGGCTGGGGCATCTGTCTCAAGTCGACGCCTTGTTCACCGATCGCCCGGTGCCCGAAGCCATGGCGCAGGTGATTGCCGACGCGGGCACGCTGGTGCACGTTGCGGACTGACGCCCGCCGCCAGTAGGGCCGGTGCGAATTCGCACATCCGGTCAGTGAAATGCGCGAATTCGAAACTCATCGGACGTGATATGTTAGAATTCGAAGAATGATGTTCGTAAACGAACATTCCAAGCGTTCAAAGCGAACATCTTCGACCTTTCCCTGATTTGACGCCCATTACCCGGGAGTGACGACGTGCTGACATCCGCCCAATCGCCATCGGACAATCGACTTGCGCCTTATGACCTGTTGGTCGTGGGCGGCGGGATCAACGGAACGGGCATTGCACGCGATGCGGCCGGTCGCGGCCTGCGTGTGTTGCTCGTGGAGCAGGACGATCTGGCGTCGCATACCTCGTCGGCGAGCACCAAGCTCATTCACGGCGGTCTGCGCTATCTCGAGTATTACGAGTTCAGTCTGGTGCGCAAGGCGTTGCAGGAGCGCGAAGTGCTGCTGCGCGCGGCGCCGCACATCATGTGGCCGCTGCGTTTCGTGATGCCGCACATGCCCAGCCTGCGTCCTGCGTGGCTGATTCGTGCGGGGCTGTTCTTCTACGATCACCTTGCCCGGCGCGAGATTCTGCCCGGCTCGCGCGGCATCGATCTGCGCCGGCATCCGGCGGGCGCACCGCTGCGCCAAGATCTCAAGCGCGGTTTCGTCTACTCGGACGGCTGGGTGCAGGACGCGCGTCTGGTCGTCCTCAACGCACAGGATGCCGCCGAGCGTGGCGCAACGATTCTCACGCGCACGCGGCTCGTCGGCGCCGAGCGCGGTGAGCACATGTGGACGGCAAAGATCGAGACGCCCGAGGGCGCGCACCAGACCGTGTGCGCGCGGGCCATCGTCAATGCGGCGGGGCCGTGGGTGGGGCATCTGCTTGGCGACGTACTTCGCCAGAGCGCGGCGCATCGCATCCGCATGGTCAAGGGCAGCCACATCGTCACGCGCAAGCTGTTCGATCACGATCACGCCTACATCTTCCAGAACCCGGACAAGCGCATCATTTTCGCGATTCCCTACGAGCGCGATTTCACGCTGATCGGCACGACCGATATCGAGTATCACGGCGACCCGGCGCAGGTGGCGATCAACGACGACGAGATCGCCTATCTCTGCAAGTCTGCCAGCGAATACTTCACCAAGCCGATCGTGCCTGACGATGTCGTCTGGAGTTACGCCGGTGTGCGGCCGTTGATGGAGGAAGAGGTCTCGAACCCGTCGGCCGTCACGCGCGATTACAAGTTGGAACTGGACGCGTCCGCCACGCGCGCACCGCTGCTGTCGGTGTTCGGCGGCAAGATCACGACTTACCGCCGTCTCGCAGAAGAGGCGATGTCGCATCTGCGAGGCCCGCTGGGCTTCACGCATGGCGACTGGACGGCGGGCGCGCCGCTGCCGGGCGGTGACATGGCGCAGCCGGATGCGAGTACGTTCGAAACGTCGCTGCGTGCGCAAATGCCGTGGCTGCCGCAGACACTGGCGCATCGCTACGCGCGCACCTATGGCACACGCACCCAGGTACTCGTGGGCGATGCGAATTCGCTCGACGCACTGGGGCAGCGCCTGTGCGGCGATCTGTATGAAGCCGAGCTGCGCTATCTTGTGCAGTACGAATGGGCGCGCACGGCGCAAGACGTGCTGTGGCGCCGGACCAAACTCGGTCTGCACGTCGGAAAGGACGGGGAAGCCAGCGTGCAGCAGTGGTTTGCACGTCATATGGAAATGGCTGCCTGAAGTCAGTAGAAAAACAGGAGACAAGCGCAATGGCAGGAGGAGCGTACATTCTCGCGTTCGATCAGGGCACGACCAGTTCGCGAGCATTGCTGTTCGATCGCGATGGCCGTGTCGTGACGACCGCGCAGAAGGAATTCCGTCAGATCTATCCGCACCCTGGCTGGGTCGAGCACGACCCGCGGGAAATCTGGTCGACGCAGGCCGGCGTTGCCGCCGAGGCGTTGACGCATGCCCGTGTGGGTGGCAGCGACATCGCCGCCATCGGCATCACGAACCAGCGCGAGACGACGATCGTCTGGGATCGCCGCACGGGCGAGCCGGTGTACAACGCCATCGTCTGGCAGGATCGCCGTACGGCCGATTTCTGCGATCAGTTGCGCGCACAGGGAAAGGAAGCGTTCGTCTCGAGCCGCACGGGGCTTCGTATCGACGCCTATTTCTCCGGCAGCAAGATTCGCTGGATTCTCGATAACGTTGACGGCGCGCGCGCCGCGGCCGAGGCGGGACACCTCGCGTTCGGCACGGTCGACAGTTGGCTCGTATGGCATTTGACGGGCGGCAAGCTGCATGTGACGGACGTCTCGAACGCCTCGCGCACCATGCTCTTCAACATCCACTCGCTCGAGTGGGACGACGAACTCCTCGCGTTGCTTGGCGTGCCGCGCAGCATGTTGCCGGAGGTGCGTTCGTCGAGCGAAGTGTTCGGACATACGGCCACGTCGCTGTTCTCCGTGCCGGTGCCGATCGCAGGCATCGCGGGCGATCAGCAGGCGGCGCTCTTCGGGCAGATGTGTCTTGCGCCCGGCATGGTGAAGAACACCTACGGCACCGGTTGCTTCATGGTGATGAACACCGGCAGCCGGCCGCAGGCGTCCAGCCACAACCTGCTCACGACGGTGGCCTGGAAGATCGGCAATCGGGTGGACTACGCGCTCGAGGGCAGCATCTTCATCGGTGGCGCCGTCGTGCAGTGGCTGCGTGACGGACTGGGCATCATTCGTCACTCGCGTGATGTCGAAGCGCTCGCGACCAGCGTGCCGGATGCCGACGGCGTTGTCCTCGTGCCGGCGTTCGCCGGCCTCGGCGCACCGCATTGGCAGCCACGCGCACGCGGCACGCTGTTCGGCGCAACGCGCGGCACGACCGCCGCCCATGTGGCGCGCGCGGCACTCGACAGCATCGCGTTCCAGACACTCGACGTCTTGCGCGCGATGGAAGCCGACGCGGGGCTGCATGTGTCCGAGTTGCGCGTCGACGGCGGCGCGGCGGCCAACGATCTTCTGATGCAATGGCAGGCGGACTTGCTGGGGGCAGACGTCGTGCGTCCCAAGGTGATCGAAACGACGGCTGCGGGGGCCGCCTATCTCGCCGGGCTCGCCGTAGGTTTCTGGCCGGACATCGACACGTTGCAACGTCAATGGCAATTACAGCGACGCTTCTCCCGCAAACTCTCCGAGAGCGACGTCGACCGTGCGGTGAAGGGGTGGCAACGCGCGGTGCGCGCCGCCAAGGTCTGGGCGGAAGAGGGCTGAAGCCGCCTGACGAGGGTTGGCTTCAGCGCAAGGCTCTGCCGGGCGCCACTTGGCGGCGATCGCCGGCGGCATCGTGCCGCCGGTGCCGCCAGCTCGCACACCGCTCACGCGGATGACGGCGGGCTGACTTCGCGGGGCTCGCAGGGGCGAGCGACCGGGCGCAGGGGCTCAGGGCGCAAGGCCCGGTGCGGCGAATTTGCATGATCCCCTCGCTGAAAGTTTCCCATCGTCCGAAGTGAACCGGTCTGTGGTGCAATCCGTCCGCGTCCGGGGCGCTCCCGGCGAGGGATAGGCATCGGGCGTGCCGGGGCCATGTGGCGTGCATGGCTTGATCCCCGAGGCGATCGACCCAGGCGAAGAGGCTTCCCCGGAGGCGGACAGCTTGCGCACCTATTTATGCGAGAAGCATGCCAGTTTCCACAACTCATTGAATTGAAAGGGAAGTTCATTGATTGAAACGGGTTGCGTTCCGTCGTCCGGCGGAAAATGTTTCAGGAATGAAAGGCGATGTAGGGGGGCGAGGCGCGTTACAACGCATTGCAGCGCATTGCGCGGCACCGGTTTGAGAGACCGGATGCCGCACCGGTGACGGCAAATTAGGCAATGCACTTGACACGCAATGCCGGCGGGCGTTTGCGCCGCCGGCCGGGTACTTATGCAAAGGGTTATCAACAGTTGCTGTGGATATCCTTGCCGTCTACCGGTGCAGGACCTGCAAATCGATCGGACGACGATGCGTCAGGCGGCGGGCTTTTTGCCGATGGTGAAGGCAATCTCCCCCACGCCTGCCACACCGGCGCTGACCTTGTCGCCCGGTTCGAGCGGCCCCACGCCTGCGGGCGTGCCGGTGAAGATCAGGTCGCCGGCGGCGAGCTTCACGCTGCGCGAGATCTCGGCAATCAGGTCGGGCACCGACCAGATCAGTTCGTTGAGATCGCCGGTCTGACGATTGTCACCGTTCACGTCGAGCCACACGCGGCCTTCCTTCGGATGACCGACGTCTGCCACGGCGTGCAGCGGCCCGCACGGTGCCGAGGCGTCGAACGCCTTGCCCCAGTCCCACGGACGACGCGTGTCCTTGGCCTGCTGCTGCAAGTCACGACGCGTGAGATCGACGCCGACACCGTAACCCCACACCAGCGACAGCGCCTGGCTGGCATCGACGTTCTCGCCGTCGGCGCCGATGGCGACCACCAGTTCGATCTCGTGGTGCAGCTCGCTCGTGAGCGGCGGGTAGGGCAGCGTGCCTTCGGCGGCAACAACGGCATCGGCCGGCTTCATGAAGAAGAACGGCGGCTCACGATCCGGATTGCTGCCCATCTCGCGGGCATGTGCGGCGTAGTTGCGGCCGACGCAGAACACGCGGCGCACGGGGAAGCGGGCGTCGCTGCCTGCGACGGCGACCGACGCCTGGGGCGGCGCCGAAATAACGAATTGGCTCATGAGAAGACTCTCGGCTGAAACGAAACAATAACCAACAAGATACAAACGCCGGCAGATGACGGCGCCTTGAACAACGTCGCGCCCATCGGCACGAACGACAGCAAAATGGCACGGCTTCGCGACGAACGCCAGAGCGGCGATTTCGCGACGACTGCGAGACTACTTCGCGAAGACCTGCGACATGTCGGCAAACGCTTTGAACTCCAGCGCGTTGCCGGCCGGGTCGTAGAAGAACAGCGTCGCCTGCTCGCCGACCTGTCCGGCAAAGCGAATGTGCGGCTCGATCACGAAACGGGTGCCGGCGGCGCGCAGGCGCTCGGCCAGTGTGTGCCACGCGGGCATGTCAAGGATAACGCCGAAATGCGGCACAGGAACGTCGTCGCCGTCGACCGGATTCGTGATGCGCTTGCCCGCCTCGTCCGGCGAGAGGTGCGCGACCAGTTGATGACCGAAGAAATCAAAGTCGATCCAGTGATCCGAACTGCGTCCTTCGGCACAGCCCATCACGCCGCCGTAGAAGCGACGGGCCGCTTCGAGGTCATCGACAGGGAACGCGAGGTGAAAGAGCGGTGTGGCCATACGGGGACTCCGGTGCAATGTGGGGTTCAACGAGGTTCAAATGCCGCGTGGTCTCGCGGACGTTTTTTCCTGGCTCATCGACGGGCCGAACGGCCTCATCGATTTGCTGTAAATTCTATCCATCGATAAAAATAATCAGAAACGAATAATTCGACAGCTCAGTCACAAAAATTTCGATCAATGATCCGTTACCTGAAAACTTTCGTCACGGCAGCCGAAACCGCGTCGTTCTCGGCGGCGGGCGCGCGTCTGGGGCTGACGCAGTCGGCCGTGAGTGCGCAGATTCAGCGTCTCGAGGACGATCTCGGCGTGCAGCTCTTCGAGCGCACCGGACGCGCCGTGTCGCTCTCGGATGATGGCCGGCGTCTGCTCGCGCAGGCGCAGGGGGTGATCGCGGGGTATCAGGCGATGCGCGGCGAGGCCGGGGCACAGGACGGGCAGGCGGCGCTCGCGCCTATCCACGTCGGCGCGATCCTCACGGTGCAGCTTGGCCTTTTGCCGGGCGCCGTGCAGCGCTGGACGGCGCTCGGCGCGATGCCGCATCTGAATATCGTGCCGGGCATGTCGGTGCAATTGCTGGGGCAGCTCGACGCGAAGGAGCTCGATCTGGCGGTGATGATCCGGCCGCGCATTGGCGTGCCGGCTGACATGAAATGGCTCACGCTCATGCACGAGCCGTATGTCGCCATCGCCCCGAAGGGCGCGCGTGGGACGGTGGCCGATTGGGCCGTGGAGATGCCGTTCGTGCGCTACAACCGGCGCTCGTATGGGGGCGATCTTGTCGAGCGCTACCTGCGCCGGCATCGGCTCTGGGTGCGTGAAGGCGTGGAGCTCGACGAGCCCGAAGTCATCCTGCGGCTGGTGCGCGCGCGACTGGGATGGTCGATCGTGCCCGCGACGCTCATCGGTCTGCCGATCGACGGCAATGCCGCGGCGAAAGCAGGCAAGGCGGGCGGGACCGCCGTTCAGGGCGTTCAGGTGCTGCCGCTCGCCGGCGCACCGCTCACGCGAGAGCTGGGCGTGCTCGTGCGTCAATCGGCCCTCAAACGCGCGCCGGTCGCCACGCTGATGAAGTGTCTCGCCGACGAGGCGCAGTCGCGCGCATAGGTGGCATAGGTCGCTTACTGCGGCGTGGGCGGCTCGGCCATCGCGCCGCCCAACGCTTGCCAAAGCGCGGCCGTATCCGCGAGGCGAGCGCCTTGCGCGTCGAGTCGGGCGCGAGTGGCGTCGAGCGCCTGACGCTGGGCATCGAGCAACGAGAGATGGCTGATGCCGCCCACGCGGTATCGCTCGCTCGCAATCCGGAAGGCCGCTTCCGTGCGGCGCGCGGCGTCGTCCCGGGCGATGAGTGTGTTCGCGTCGGCCTCGAGTGCGCGCATGGCGTCGGCGACCTGCGCGAGGCCGAGCAGCACAGTGTCCTGATACGACGCCAATGCTGCGTCATAGGCGGCAATGGCCGAGCGTCGTTGCGCACGCAACTCGCCGCCGCGAAACAGCGGCTGCAAGAGGTTCATCCCAATACTCCAGATGTTGATGCCGTTACCGAGGTCTGCCATGCGCATGCGTTGCGTGCCGAAGCTGCCGGACAGGGTGAACTGCGGGTAGAGATTCGCGCTCGCCACGCCGACGTCGGCGCTCGCCTTATGCAGCAGTGCCTCGGCGGCGAGGATATCCGGACGTCTCCGGGCCAGGGTGGACGGTAGCGAAACGGGCACCGCTTGCGGCAGTTGCAGGCTGTTGAGATCGATGACGGGCGACGTGAAGGCCCCCGGTGCCTGACCCGTCAAGCGGGCCAGTTGGTGATCGTACTGGGCGATCTGCAAGCGCAGCGCGGGCAACTGCGCTTCGGTCTGTGCCACGAGCGCAGCCTGATTCTCGACGTCGAGCGTGGCGACGCCACCCACGCGTTGACGCGAGCGCGTGATGTCGAGCTGCGCCCGTTGAGCGCTCGCCATGCCTTCGAGCGCCGAGAGCTGAGCCCGTGCGCTGGCTTGCCGCAGGGCTGCCGTCACCACGTTGCCCGCAAGCGAGAGCCGGGCGGCTTGCGCTTCGAAGCGCTGGTAATCGATCTGCGCGGCCAGACCTTCCAGCGCACGCCGATTCGCACCGAACACGTCCAGCGTGTAAGAAATGTTGACGCTCGCGTTGTACAACGTGAACGGCCCGGGATTGGGCACGCCGATGATGCCGAACGACTCGAGATCGACCTGCTCGCGTGTGCCCGAGAGCTTGAGGTCCGCAGACGGCAGCAATCGCGCGCCCGCCTGTGCGCGATAGTCTTCCTGCGCCTGACGCAGTTTCGCCTCGGCCTGTCGCAGTGTCGGGCTGTCCGCCAGCGCCTGCTCGACGAGGGCGTTCAGCGCGGGGGAGCCGAAACGTGTCCACCAGCGGGACGGCATGTCTTCCCCCGCGAGCAGGGTCTGCGCGGCGCCCTGTGCGCCGTCGGTCCCGGTCGTCACTGAGGGCTGTGCGCCCGTGGTGTACTGCACAACGCTCGTCGGGGCAGGCGGGTGAAAGTCCGGCCCGACGGCGCAGGCCGCGAGCGTTGCGCTCAGCGCGAGCGCCGGCCACAGCGATGCGCTGAGGGCGGGGCGTTGACGATGCACGTGTCGGGAGACTCGCATGATGGTCTCAGTCGAGCGTTCGTTTGTAGAACCTCACGGCCACCGTCATGAGCACGGCGGAGAACACCAGCAGCGGCCACAGGTCGTGCCAGGCGTCGCCCCAGCCGTTGCCCTTGAGCAGAATGCCGCGAATGAGCCGGTTGAAGTAGGTGAGCGGCAGCACGTTGCCGATGGCTTGCGCCCACGCGGGCATGCCGCGAAACGGAAACATGAAGCCCGAGAGCAACATGTTCGGCAGAAAGTAGAACACCGTGAGTTGCATGGCCTGCAACTGGTTCTGCGCGAACGACGACAGCGCGATGCCCACCGTGAGGTTGGCGGCGATGAAGACCAGTGCGGCGAGATAGATGGCGACGACACTGCCCTCGAACGGTACGTGAAAGACGAAGCGCGCCGCGACGAGAATGATGCTGGCCTGAATCAGTCCGATGGCGATGTACGGCACGATCTTGCCCGTCATGACTTCGATGGGCAGCACCGGGGTGGCGAGCAGGTTTTCCATCGTCCCGCGTTCGCGCTCGCGCACGATGGCGAGCCCCGTCATCATGGCGAGCGTCATCGACAGAATCACGCCCATCAGACCGGGGATGATGTTGTATTGCGTGATGCCTTCCGCGTTGTAGAGCCGGTGCACCTGCACGTCGAACGCGCTCTGTCCCCCGGCCAGCGACGCGAGCGGGCCCGTCAGGTCCTTCTGGGCGACGGACTGTGCGATGGCGGGCAACGCGCCAAGCGCCGAGGCCATCGCCATCGGGTCGGTCGCATCGGCCTCGACGAGCAGGGCGGGGCGCTCGCCGCGCAGCAAGCGCCGCGTGAAGTCGGCCGGGATGTTCAGCACGAACTGAACGCGCCCCTGCGCGAGCGCGGCGCGCCCGGCGTCTTCGCTCGTGAGGGTCTCGGTGAAGTGGAAATATTGCGAGTGCTCCATCGCCGCCACGACGCTGCGCGTGAATTCGCTGTCATCGGCAACGATCGCGGCGGTGGGCATGTGCTTGGGGTCGGTGTTGATGGCGAAGCCGAAGAGCGCCAGTTGCACGAGCGGCACGCCCACGATCATCGCGAAGGTCACGCGATCGCGGCGCAGTTGCAGGAACTCCTTGCACACGATGCTCCACCAGCGGGCGATGGAGAACCCCAGCGGCGTGCTCATGCGCCGTCTCCGAAGTTGTCTTTCGCGTGGCTCATCAGGTAGATGAAGACGTCCTCGAGACTCGTGTCGATGGGCGTGACACGCAGCGCGTGCGTGCTGGAAAGGTCGTGCAGCAGCTTGCCCAGCGCATCGGCGTCTTGTCCGCTGACGTGCAGCGCGCTGCCGAACGCGACCGTCTGTGCTACCGCAGGCTGTGCGCGTAGCTCGCGCGCCAGATCGACGAGATTGTCGCCCTGCACCGTCCATGTCGACAGATGCTGACTCTCAGTGACCTCGGCCGCCGTGCCCTGCGCGAGCAACTCGCCGTACGAGATGTAGGCGAGCTTGTGGCAGCGCTCCGCTTCGTCCATGTAATGCGTGCTCACGAGCACGGAGATGCCTTTCGAGGCCAACTCGTGCAGTTCTTCCCAGAAGTCGCGCCGGGCGGTCGGATCGACCCCGGCAGTCGGTTCGTCGAGCAGCAGCACCTGCGGCTCGTGCAGCATGCACGCCGCGAGCGCGAGGCGCTGCTTCCAGCCGCCCGAGAGCGAACCGGTCAACTGCTTGGCACGCCCCTTCAGTCCGAGCCCTTCAATCGCGCGCTCGACGGCTTCGCGGCGGTTCGGCATGCCGTACACGCGCGCCACGAAATCCAGATTCTCGCGGATCGTCAGGTCTTCCCAGTACGAGAAACGCTGTGTCATGTAGCCGACCAGACGCTTGATCTGCGCGCTCTCGCGCACGATGTCGAAGCCCAGGCAGGTGCCGCTGCCCGAGTCGGGCGTGAGCAGTCCGCACATCATGCGAATGCAGGTCGTTTTGCCGCTGCCGTTCGGGCCAAGAAAGCCGAAGATCTCGCCGCGCCGCACTTGCAGCGACACGTCCTTGACGACGTGCTTGTCACCGAAGTGCTTGTTCAATCCGCTCACGTCGATGGCGAGGTCGCCTTGGGGGCCGTCGTTATTGCCCTTGCCGCCTTGCGGCGCGGCGGGTGTGGGCGGATGCGTGTCGCGGCCGTTCATTGGGGTGTCACCTGCACCGGCTGCCCCGGATTGAGTTTCACCGCGTCTGCCGGGGCGGGGTGCGCTTCGACCATGTAGACGAGCTTGTCGCGCGTGTCGTTGCTGTAGATGACGGGCGGCGTGTACTCCGCCTGATTGGCAATATAGGTAATGTTGGCGTCGACGCCTGCGCCGCAGCCGTCGCAGGCGATGTGCACCGTCTGCCCGGCCCTGAGGCTGCCCATTACGGTCTGCGGCACGAAAAAGCGCACCTTGATGTTGCCCGGCGGCAGCAACCGCACGACGGGGCTGCCCGCCGGCACCCATTCGCCCACGCGATACATCGTGTCGTACACGCGCCCGGCAGCGCTCGCGCCCGGATGCTTCTGCGCGAGCTGCCAGTCGGCCTGCGCGAGCGAGGCGCGGGCTACGTCGACTTGCGCGGCTTGTGCCTGCCGCTGGGCTTCGCGCCCCGGCAGTCTCGCCACGGCCAGACTGCTTTGCAGTTCCTGAACGTGCGCGGTGCTGCTACGCGCATCGGCGCGGCTGGCGTCGAGTTGCTCGCGGGAGATGCCGCCTGCGGCGTATTGCGCCTGATCCCGGTCGAACTGGGCGACGGACTTGTCGCGCACGGCGATGGCCTGCTTGAGTTGGGCGGCGGACACGGCGATTTCGTCGGGACGCTTGCCGGTGTCGAGGTCGCGCAACTGCGCCTCGGCGCTGGCGAGCGTTTCGCGCGCGTGGGCCTGTGCGGCCAGTTCGTAAGTGGATTCGAGATCGAAGAGGGCGTCGCCCGCCTTGACCTGCTGTCCGCGCCTGACCGACAGGGTCTGAAGCGTGCCGGCCTGCGAGGAGGCGACGTAGACAAACTCGCCTTCCACATAGCCTTGCCACGGCGTGGGGCCGTGATCGCCACAGCCGGTCAGTGCGGCCGTGACGGCAAGGGTCATCGCGTTAGTGCACATGCGAGTGTATGCCTGCATGACATGCCTCGTGCGTTGCGGTTGTCCGCTGCCACCTTAGCGCAAAAGCGATGTAGCGAGCAATCGGAGCAACCGGAGTAAGCGGAGCAAATGAAGCGATTGGCGGCAGGCAGGGCCGGCGCCATGCGCGCGAAGGGACTCTCTGCTATTGTGCGCACATGTCCGGCGGCGCACGGGGCGCGCCAGCAGTCACGGCGCAGCGCACCGGACCTCATGCAAGGAGCTTGATTGATATGTCTCACGACACGTTCGACGAAAACGACTGGAAGCGATTCCTGAAACACATCGGCGAAGACCCGGATCGCCCCGGCCTGCACGAAACGCCGGCACGCGTGCAAAAAGCATGGCGTCAATGGACCTCTGGCTATGGTCAGGATCCGGCGGAAGTGCTCAAGGTTTTTGAAGACGGCGCGGAGCAATACAACGAATTGATCGTCGTGCGTGGCATTCCCGTCTACAGCCATTGCGAGCACCATCTCGCACCGTTCTTCGGCAAGGCGACCATCGGCTATCTGCCCAACGGCAAGATCGTGGGGTTGTCGAAGCTCACGCGTCTGGTCGACTGCTTCGCACGTCGTCTGCAAGTGCAGGAGCGTCTGACCACGCAAGTCGCCGAAGCGCTGATGACGCATCTGCAACCGAAGGCCGTCGGCGTGGTGGTATCGTGCCGTCACATGTGCATGGAAAGCCGGGGCATTCGTACGGCGGGTGAGGAGACGGTCACGTCGTCGATGCTCGGCGAATTGCAACCGAATCTGGCATTGCGCACCGAATTCCTCGCGCTCGCTCGCGACAAGTAATCGCGTAAAGCTCGTGTAAAGCTCGTGTAAAGCTCGTGTAAAGCTCGCGAAGCGAGCCGCAAGCAAACAGGAAGGGAAAAGCGAAAAGCGCCGGCGGGGCAGTGTCCCGTCGGCGCTTTTTGCTATGGGGCGTCAGGCGTTACCGAGCGTAACGCGCCACGATGGTCGAGCCATTGATCGTATGACCGGCGAGCGCGGCGGACAGGCCGTCGGCGTCGAGTCCGGCCGGCAGCTGGCCCGGTTCGATGTCGGTGGCCGTCACGGTGATGATGTAGTGATGCGGTGAGTCGCCGACCGGCGGGCAGGCACCGCGATACGCCGTCGCACCGCTGATGTTCTTGCCGACGGTGACTTCCCGGGTCGTTTCATTGCCTGCACCGGCGGCAAGCGACGAGACCGTCGCCGCAATGTTGTAAGCGACCCAGTGCACGACGCCGCCGCCCTTCGCGCCGTCGGGGTCCTTCATCGTGATGACCACGCTGCGCGTGCCTTGCGGCAGATGCTTCCACTCGACGGGCGGACTCACATTCTTGCCGCCGCATTCGCCCAGCCCGGCGTGAGCCGCAGGCAGCAGGCCGTTGTCCGCGAACGCGCTCGACGAGACGCTCATGCCTTCGGCATGCGCCGTACCTGCGGCGAACACCATGGCGATGGCCGCCACGCCTGCAATGCCCCTTGCGCCCGGCGATGAGAGCCGTTTCATAAGCATGCCTCCTATTTGGCAGATGCAATGATGAGTTTGAATGGTAGTGCAAGCAGTGCGGTGCCTGCCACACCGGCACACCATAGCGCGATAAACCATCCCCATCGAATCAGCGCCAGTTGCCATGGGCGGCGCGCGATGGCCCGCTCGCGTTGCCGGCGCGCGCGGGGGCGTACGAGATCAGTGATAGTGCGCATCTGGCGTCACCTTGCCGCGAAATACCCAGTAGGCCAGCATCGTGTAGGCAATGATTACCGGAATGATGAAGGCTGCCCCCCATAACGTGAACGACAGACTCGAATGCGGCGCAGCGGCGTCCCAGATCGTGATGCCGGGCAGGATGGCATACGGATAGGCACTGATGAGCAGGCCGCTGTAGCCGAGGAACACGAGTCCGATGGCGAGCCAGAACGGCGTGGCGTCGTGCGCGCGGCGCAACACGCGACGCATCACGAGCGTGGCGCCCGCCACGGCGAACGGTACCGGCAGGCAGCGCCAGAACCACTGATCGTCGAACCAGCGCTCGGCGATCAGCGGCAATTGCAGCGGTGTCCACAACGAGACGACGGCCATGGTGATCACGAGCGCCAGCGTCAGCGGCCACGCGAGCACGCGCAGGCGGCGCTGCAAATCGCCCTCGGTCTTGCCGATCAGCCAGCACGCGCCGAGCAGTGCGTATGTCACCAGCAGGCCCAGTCCGGTGAACAGGTTGAAGGCGGTGACCCAGGCGAAAGCGTCGCCTGCGAACTGACCGTTCTCTACCGGGATGCCGGACAAATACGCGCCGAGCGACACGCCTTGAAAGAACGTTGCGCCTGCCGAGCCACCGATGAATGCCAGATCCCACCACTGCCGCGTGCGACGCGATTTGCCGCGAATCTCGAACGCCACGCCACGAAAGATCAGGCACACCAGCATGAACACCAGCGGCAGATACAGCGCCGAGAGCAGCACCGAGTACACCATCGGGAACGCAGCGAGCAGCCCGGCGCCGCCGAGCACGAGCCACGTCTCGTTGCCGTCCCAGACCGGGGCGACGGAGTGCATCATCGTGTCGCGCTCGCGTGCGTCGGGGAAGAAGGGAAAGAGAATGCCGATGCCGAGGTCGAAGCCGTCGAGCACCACGTAGAGAAACAGGCCGAGCGCAATGATGGCGGCCCAGGCTAAGGTCAGATCCATGAGTAGTCTCGCTAAGGTCGATGTCGTGTTCGTGTCGCGTGCCGATCAGGTTGCGTGTGCGCGGTCGGTGTCCATGCGGCCGGACAGACCCGACATGGCGGGGGCGGCTTGCGTGCCGAAGTGGCCGTCATGCGGTGCGTGGCCATGGCCGGAGGCCGTCGACGGATCGCCGGGCAGTACCGGGCCACCGCGCAGCGTCTTGAGCAGGTAGTACACGCCGGTGCCGAACACCAGGAAGTAGGCCAGCACGAGTATCAGCAGCGAGACCTGCACCTGCTGTGCGCTGACCGGCGACATGGCGTGCGCGGTGCGCATCACGCCGTAGACCACCCACGGCTGTCGTCCCGCTTCGGTCGTGACCCAGCCGGCGAGCAAGGCGATGAACCCGGTAGGCGAGAGCGCGAGCATGGCGCGAGCGAAGTTGCGCGACGTGAAGAGCGTGCCGCGACGGCGCAGCCACACGGCGGCGAGGGCGGCGCCGATCATGGCCAGACCGAGGCCGACCATGATGCGAAAGCTCCAGAACACCAGCGGCACGTTGGGGCGTTCGTCTTTCGGAAATTCCTTCAGGCCGCGAATCTCACCGTCCCAGCTATGGGTGAGGATGAGGCTGCCCAGATGCGGTATTTCGAGCGCGTAGCGCGTGGTCTCGGCTTCCATGTCGGGCCAGCCGAACAGATTGAGCGGCGTGCCGCCGGTTTTCGTCTCCCAAAGCCCTTCGATGGCGGCGAGCTTGGCGGGTTGATGTTCGCGCGTGTTCAGGCCGTGAAGATCGCCAACGAAGGCTTGCAACGGCGCGAAGATCAGCAGCAGCCACATCGCCATCGAGAACATGGTCTTGACGGCCGGATCGCGGCGCCCGCGCAGCAGATGCCATGCGCCGGTGCCTGCCACGACCAGTGCGGACACGACGAAGGCGGCGATGGTCATGTGGGCGAGGCGATAGGGGAAGGACGGGTTGAAGATCACCTCCCACCACGACAGCACGACCACGCGGCCGTCGACGATCTCGTAGCCCTGCGGCGTTTGCATCCAACTGTTCGACGCGAGAATCCAGAACGTGGAAATCAGCGTGCCGATGGCTACACACAAGGTCGCGGCGAAGTGGGCACGCGGACTCACGCGGTTCCAGCCGAACAGCATGATGCCGAGGAAGCCGGCTTCGAGGAAGAACGCCGTCATCACCTCATAGGTGAGCAGCGGGCCGGTGACGGCACCGGCGAAGCTCGAAAAGCCTGACCAGTTGGTGCCGAACTGATAGGCCATCACCACGCCCGAGACCACGCCCATGCCGAAGCACAAGGCGAATGCCTTGGTCCAGAAGCGGCAAAGGTCGAGATAGTGCTGCTGACGTGTTTTCAGCCAGAGACCTTCGAGCACGGCGATGAAGCTCGCGAGACCGATGGAGACGGCGGGGAAAACGATGTGAAACGAGACCGTGAACGCGAATTGCAGGCGTGCGAGGTCGAGGGCTTCCGGAACGGCAGTCATGTTGCGCTCTATGTATGCAAATTAACCCTGTCTTGTATGGCGTATAGATCCACTTATCGCCATTTATTTGCATGCATATTAGAGGATGCTGCATCGCAGCACGCGTGACAAGTCGTCACATGCGGCGCATTGACGCGTCGCGTATGCGCTTGTTTGCAGGCGCTACTTGTATGTTTTTTAAGGGATTTATGTCGGCGCCCCGTGCGACCCCATGTCACACGGGAGCGAGTTGCCGCGAGGGCGATGGCTTAGCTGAGCAGCCCGGCACCGATATTGATCGACAGGCCGAGCACGGCCAGATTGAAGAAGAACGAGAGGATGGCCTGTGCGAGCGTGGCGCGTCGCATGCGGCGCGATTTGAGCGCCACGTCGGCGGTTTGCGAGGCGACGGCGATCGTGAACGAGAAGTACAGGAAGTCCCAGTAATCCGGATCGCAGTCACGGTCGGGCCATGCCAGCGCGTAGGGCGACTCCGTGTCGGTGAAGTACAGACGGGCGTAGTGCAGCGTGTAGATCGTCGGTACGAGAAACCACCCGGCGATCAGCGTGGCGGCGGCGAACAGCACATGTTCGGACGTCTGGTGCGGCACGCCGGATTTGGCGCTGGCGAGCACGTGGATGATGGCGACGACGCTCGCGATGGCCGACAGGCTGACGACCGTGAGCACGATGGCCGCGCTCTGGTCTTCCTGTTCGGCGAAGCGTTCGATGCTGCGCTTGGGCGCGGTGACCATCATGAACCAGATCATCGCGAGATAGGACCAGGCCCCGGCGTTCCAGCCGATCAATGTGCGCGTGACGACACTGAACTCGCCTTTGACGGCGAGCTGAACCAACAGACCCGCCAGCAAGCCGATGACGATCGCGATGAGCAGTCGCGGGTGAAAGCGAACCAGATGCGGGAAGAGCTTGGCATTCATTGGCGATGTCCGAACGATGACGGTGAGCGCTTCGATTATCCACTAACGCCGTCACCCGTTCGGTCAATGGCTCAGGATCGACACGACAAACACCGTGTTGATTGCCGCGTGCAGCAAGACGGGGGCTGCCAGACCACGCGTTTTCTTCGCCAGCCAACCAGCCGTCAATCCGATCAGCAGATAAAACAGGAAGCGTTTGGCATCGCAGTGAGCGGTGGCAAAGATCACGGCTTGCCAAATATTCGAGGCGACGAAACTCATGTGACGTGTCAGGCCACCCAGCAGGCAGCCCCGGAACACGAACTCTTCGACGATCGGCACCGCGACGGCGAGCAGCAACAGGGCGAGCCCGGCACCGCCCAGTTGCGCCGCACCGCGCGCGATCGACTCGGCCCAAAGGAGGGCCTGCGTCCCAGTCGGTCCGTAGCGAGTGACCACCCAGCTGCCGAGCAACGCGAGCCCGACGGCGATCACGGGCCAGATGAGCCATTTCACCTCCCACTTGCCGCTCCCAAGCCACTGCCGCCAGCCGAAACGCCATACCGTTAGCGCCAAAGCAAGCGAGACGACGCCGAGGGTCACGGCGTGCGCAATGGCGAGCTTGGGTTGCAGAAGCGGCAGGTTGGCGGCATTGCCAGCGAGCGTCAGCGCGAGTCGTCCGAGCATGGCCTGGGGAACCAGCCAGCTGGCAACGAAGAACACTGCAAGGCCATACCATGCGTGGCGCAGGCCGATGCTGTCGAACAGGGGAACCGTCAGGCGTTTCTTGCGTGCGCGAACGGTGCCGACATAATGCACGGGGAACATCAGCAGGCCTGGCGACAGGGCGATCGCAAGCAGGCCGGACAGTAGCGAGACCAGCAGCGAGAAGAGGGCGGGATGAAACGCTGCCGCCGGCTCGATCGTCAATAGCATGCCGTACGATTGCGTGAGCGGCCAGATATTGCCCTTATCGTGAGCGAGAGACGCTTGCAAAGCGCCCTCTGCCGCCTTGGCATCCCCGGCGGCAAGCGCGACTTGCAGACGCAACGCGCGATTCTGAGAGGTTTCGGTCTCGCTCTGCGGTTTGTCTGCCATGGCACGTTGCGCACCAGCGGCGTCGCCGGCTTGAAGAAAGGCGCGCGCGCTCGCATACGGATCGACCTTCATCCCCGCCTTTTGCACGCGAAGCAAGACCTCGCGTGCCGCAGTGCCGGGTAGTACGTCATGGGCGGTATTGACGTACGAATTGGCCATCCACGGTGTCGTCGGCACAGGCGCGTTCATCAGCAGACGCGTTGCCTCGTCTTTCTCGCCTGTCGTTGCGAGATAGCGAACAGCGCTCAGCAGTAAGGGGGTATCCGGTGCCAGTCTGGCCGCTTCCACTGCGTGCAGCCCGGCATTCTTCGTGTCCTTGGTCACTTGATAGGCGTTTGAGAGCGCAGCATGCAAACTCGCGCGATCCTTCGCCGGCCATCCCGTGGCCTTGGGCAGCAGGGCGGTGCCTTGCGAAATCGCTGCCTTGCCGTACACGCTTTGCAGCAGGTACAGCGCGATTTCCGGCATCTCCCCAAACGTCTCTCTCAATTCGTGCTGGCACGTCTCCAGGTCTTTCTGGGCCTGCTCGCCCCATCGCAGCTCATCCGACCAGGCGAAGGTCTGCATGAATTGGCAGCGTGCCAGCGCCAGCGCGGCGTCGTTGGGCTTGGCGCGCACGGCCGCGGTGTAGTCCGCAGCGATCTGACGATATTTGGCTAAGGAGGCTGCATCGATCTGCCTGGACGCTTCGTCGAGGTTCAGCAAGCCGTGGCCGGGGGAGGGAGCGGGTTGTGTGGCGTGCGATGGCGCGAGCGGCAAGACGCCGAGTGCGGCAACAAGCAGAAAGAGAAAGGTGCGGTACACGCGGGAGATCCAAGGATGTTGTTGTTGTTGCTCGCCGGCGCATACGCGGCGAGCTCCCACGGGAATAACGACAATCGGTGGGCAAACTGTAGTGCGCCATCCGTGCCGATGGCATGCAGCACAATTATGGTGCGGCGCCGCATCGCGATGCGGCATCGTGCCCGTTGCGGTGTCACCGCGCGCGACCAGCGCAGGCCGCACGTCACCTGGCGACGGGTGCCGCGATCCACCCCGCATCGCTCGCAAACCTGCGTGAAACGGACATCCGCGCCGAGGCCCCGCGCGACGAACGCCTGCCTGGCACGGCACTTGCTAATCCTTGCATAAGGCCAACGGCGGCCGAGTGAAGACAAGCGAATTTTCTGCACCGCATGCATGCCCCCGCGCGAGCGGGGACTTCGGGGCAACGGCGTCCCGAAGCCATAGGCCTGTTCACAGGCATACGGCTTCGGGGCGCTTTTTTTTCGGCATACGAATACGAGGGTATCCATGAGCACGCTCACGCAATCGTTGAAAAGTGGCAACTGGCGCGCGCTGGTCGCGTGTTTTCTCTACTTCGACACCGGTTTCACCGTCTGGGTGATGCTCGGACCCTTGGCCCCGTTCATCGGCAAAGACATCGCGATGACGCCGGCACAAACCGGCTTTCTCGTCGCCGTGCCGGTGCTTGGCGCCGCCATTCTGCGCGTCACGCTTGGCAATCTCTATCAGGCCTTCGACGGTCGCAAGATCGCGTTGATGGGACTCACGCTGTCGGCCATTCCGTCTGTGGTCTTGCTGCTCATGCCGGGCACGCCCTCGTACACGCTGCTGCTGGTGCTCGGTGTGTTCCTCGGCATTGGCGGGGCGAGCTTCGCCGTAGCGTTGCCGATGGCGGGCAGCAACTATCCGCCGAAGGTGCAGGGGCTGGTGCTCGGGCTCGCGGCGGCGGGTAACATCGGCGCCGTGCTCGATGGCTTCATGTTCCCCGGGCTGGCCGAGCACTATGGCTGGGCGCACGCGGCCGGTGCCGCATTGCCGTTGCTCGCGCTCGCCGGGTTGGCGCTGGTGTTCTGGGCGAAGGATCAGGGCGTGAAGTCGGGCAGTGCGCCGCGCGCGTTCACGAGCTTCTGCATTACCGTGTTCGGTCTGATCGCACTCGTGCTGTGCGTGCATTCGGGCGCGTTCGGTGAAGGCAAGGCTGGCGTGTTGCTGCTGCCGGTGCTGGGCGCGTTGCTCGCGATTGCCGTACTGCCGCGTCACTATCGCGGGGTGCTGGCCGAGCGCGACACGTGGGTCATCATGCTGGTCTACAGCATTACGTTCGGTGGCTTCGTCGGCATGTCGTCGTATGTCACGACGCTGCTCATCTCGCTGTATGGCATGGCGCGTATCGAAGCGGGTCTGTTCATGTCGCTGCTCGCGTTTCTCGGCGCGCTGGTGCGTCCGATCGGCGGTCTGGTTGCTGACCGCATTTCCGGCGTGCGGGCGCTCGTGCTGCTGCTCGCGGCGATTTCGATCATCGACCTGGTTTTCGCCGTCTGGATGCCCCCGCAAGGTGCCGGTATCGCGCTGCTCGTGCTGATCTACCTGTGCTTCGGTCTCGGCAACGGAGCGACGTTCCAGCTCGTGCCGCAGCGCTGGCACGGCAAGACCGGGCTGATGTCGGGCATCGTCGGCGCGGCGGGCGGCATCGGCGGCTTCTATTTGCCGGTCATCATGGGCATTGCGAAAGAGTCGACGGGCAGCTATCAGATGGGCTTCGCCACGTTCGGCGCCTTGGCGGCGCTCGCCTTCGTGCTGGTCGTTGCGCTGCGCACGCACTGGATGTCGTGGGCGCTGCCGACGGACGTGGCAGGCGGTGCCGTCCTCGCGGGCGGTGTGGCACACGTCGAGTAAGCGCTGCGCTGTCATCGCACCCCGGCGGCCCGTCGATGCTTCGGCACGGCGGGCCGTTTGTTTTCCCCGAGACGCTTCGCATAGACTGTCGGGCTAGATCGTATTCCCGCAGGAGCCATCATGCGTCTGGGCGTTCCCAGCCTCTCGGCGTTGCAGGCCTTCGAGGCCAGCGCCCGTCATCAGAATTTCGCGCAGGCCGCGCAGGAACTCGCGCTCACCCATGGTGCCGTGTGCAAACGAGTGGGCGAGTTGGAGAAGCACCTCGGCGTGGCGCTGTTCGAGCGCGTGAAGCAACGGCTCGTATTGACGTCGGTCGGCGCGGAGTACGCCAAACGGATTCGCGTGCATCTCGACCAGATCCGACGCGACACGCTGGACGTCGTGCAGCAGGGGCGCGAGACGGAACTGGAAATTGCCGTCGGCATGACGTTTGCCGCCCAGTGGCTGATTCCACGGCTGGACGACTTTTACGCGAGCACGCGCGACGTGCGCCTTCATATTCTCGGGCGCGATCAGCCGGTGTTCTTCGACGATTCCGCCTTCGACGCCACGATCTACTTCAGCACGCGGCGATGGCCGGGCATGCCCGGCACGGCGCTCATTACCGACGACGCCCTGCTGCTTGTGGCGGCCCCCCGTTTGCTCGATGGACGGACATCGCTTTCGCTGGAACAGATCGCCGCGTTGTCATGGATCTGCGCGCGCGACCTGCCGCACGTGTGGGACGACTGGCTCGCGTCGCAGGGGCTGAGCCACGCGTCGGCCGTCGGGCTGGACGTCAAGCCCAGGCGCAGTGCTCAGCGTTACGACATGTTCATCATGGCGATCAACGCGGCGGTCGCCGGGCTTGGCGTTGCCTTGCTGCCGCGTGTGTTGATCGAGCGTGAGCTGGCCAGTGGCGCGCTGGTGCAGGCGCATCCGCATACGCTCGCCAATCCGCAAACCATCTACTTCTCCTATCCGGCGCAGCGCAGCGACTGGGCGCCGCTGCGTCAGTTCGACGCGTGGCTGCGCCGTGCGGTGGACACTTATCGTGCCGACAGATCGGGGCTCTCGCGCAGCACCTGCTCGTAGAGGCCCTTATACCCCAGCCACGCCACATAGTCCGAGCCGAGCAAACGAAACACCTCGCGGGCCTCGCTATCGGAGAGCACTTCGAGCGAACCTGCGGCTTCGGCGAGCAACTGCACTTGCGCGCATCGCTCCATGGCGAGGAAGCGGTAGGCGGCCGCGTCGACTGACGAGCCCACAGTGAGCAGCCCGTGATTGAGCAGCACGGCAGCGCGCTTGTGCCCCATCGTCTGTGCGATGCGACGCCCTTCGTCGGCACCGAGCACGAGCACATCGCCGCGAAACAGCACGTGGTCGTCGTAGAAGAGGCACGCCTCCTGATTGATCGGTGCGAGCGCTCGCGCGCGGGCAGCGAAGGCGCGTCCGTGTGTCGTGTGCGTGTGCGCGGCGGCCGTCACGTGGGGCAGCGTGGCGTGAATGCCCGCGTGGATGGCCATGGCCGCGGCATTGACCGGGCCGTCGCCGTGATGCAGACGGCCCGCTTCGTCGACGAGCATCAGATCGTCCGGGTGGATCGACGAGAAGTGCTGTGCATAGCGGTTGACCCAGAAACGGTCGTGAAACTCGGGGTCGCGCACGGTGATATGCCCGGCGATGCCCTCCGCAAGACCGAAGCGCGCGAAGATCCGGAAGGCGACAGCCAGACGCAGCTTCCGGTCGGCGCGCTCATGCTCGACATTATCGAAAACGCGCGGTTTGGGCAGCGGTGCGCCGAGCGGCGTGGGAATGGCAAAAGCCTCGTGCGGCAGATTCATGCGGACGCTCCATCGGGTGGGGGACGCCGTGCATGCCGCATTCGGAAGACATGGCAAGGCGGCGCATCGGCTCAGAGCGAATTCTCCCGGCACGCGGGGGGTACGTCCATCGACGAAAAGTCACTGGACATGTACCTGCCGCGCCGGTGGCCGAATCGCCCCGCCTGACGAGCGGGCCGGGGCGGGGATCACTCGCTCGTGCGAAACAGTCCGTTGAGGGTGGCGCCGCTGGCCGCGCCGTCGAAGCCATCGAAGCGACCTTCGGCAAGCGCCTTCGCCGCGTGAATGAAGCCGCCCCATGCGGCGCGGGCAAGGGCACCGCCCACGCTCACGCGGCGTACACCGAGCGCGGCGAGGTCTTGCAATGTCAGCGGCGACGTCGCGCCGATCAAAATGTTCACCGGTTTCGGGGCAACCGCCGCGACGACGGCGCGGATTTGCTCGATTGACTGAATACCCGGCGCATAGAGACAATCGGCGCCCGCTTCGGCGTAAGCTTGCAGGCGTGCGATGGTGTCGTCGAGATCGGGCACGCCGGCGAAGAAGTTCTCGGCGCGGCCGACGAGCAGTGTGTCGCCGCCGGTCTCGTCGATGGCGCGGCGTGCGGCCTTCATGCGGGCGACCGCCTCGTCGATCGGGAAGAGCGGCGTGTTGGCGTTGCCGGTCGAGTCTTCGATGGACAATCCGGCGACACCGGTGGCCACCGCCATCTTGACGCTTTGCGCCACGTCGTCGGGCGTCTTGCCGAAGCCGCTTTCGAAGTCGGCGTTGACGGGCAGGTCGGTGGCCTCGACGAGCGTGCGCAAGTGCGCGAGCACGGTGTCGCGCGTCACGCCGTTGTCCGGGTGGCCCGTTGACCAGGCAAAGCCCGAACTGGTCGAAGCGAGCGCTTTGAAGCCGGCGTGTTCGAGATACCGCGCGCTGCCGGCGTCCCAAGGGTTCGGGATCACAAAGCAGCCGGCAACGTGGAGTTCTCGAAAGGCGGCGCGTTTTTCGGCGGTGCTGCGAGGCATGGCGTGTCTCATTTGGGGGGGGGGCAGCGGCGCTCGCGCCGCGCGTGGAATGTCCGATCATCGCGGTTTTGCGTCGGGGTCGCAAGGAAGATGCGGGGCAGGTGAGACGTAATACCGACTGATGGGTGTTTTTGGCGGGTTGTACGAGACGTGGGGTCGGCGTCGGCGGGCGCTGTAATCCGCCGTAACAACCTTTTTTGCCGCAATGCGGGAATAAGCGCGATTGAACTCGCGTTATGCAATCATCACCACTGTATCTTCAGGATGTCCGACGTGAATTCTCTGCCTCCCTCAGCTTCTTCCGCGTCTGCGCACAAGCCCGGTGTGGCCTTGTTCGATGACGCCAAGTACACCCGTGTCGCGATGCTGCTGCATTGGGCGGTCGCGTTGTTGATGCTCGGTAACGTCGCCATCGGCCAGACGATCGCATTGCTCTCCGACGCCACACTCGAGAAGATCGACGTGCGCTTCTGGATCGATCTGCACAAGTCCATCGGTATTACCGTGCTGGGCCTCGCGATCCTGCGCATTCTGTGGCGCGCAACACATCGTCCTCCCGCACTCTCGCAGGTCTTCGCCTCGTGGGAGCGCACGGCAGCGCATGTGGTGCACTGGTTGCTGTATGTCGTGATCTTCGCGCTGCCCCTCTCGGGCTGGGCGCATGACTCTGCCTGGGTCGCGGCATCGACGCATCCGCTGGTGCTCTTCGGCAGCGTGCCGTTTCCGCGCATGGGCTTCCTGATGGCGATGAGCGATGCGAACAAGGACTACTGGCATGGCGTGCTCGGCAACGTCCACACCTACTGCGCCTATAGCTTGTACGTGCTGCTGGCGTTGCACATCGGCGGTGCGCTCAAGCACCAGTGGGTCGATCGTCACCCGGTGCTCGGCCGGATGCTGCCGTGAGCGCCGACATGACCGTGAAAGCCTCGCGGCTCGACGCCGCGCGTGAGGCGCATTCGCCGCGCTTCACGTTGCCGCCGACGCCGCTGGCGAGTTGGCTCGTGCACACCGGCGTGGCAGTCCTGTGGTGCCTGTTGTTCGCGCAGGCGTTCTTCCTCAAGGGGGTCTTCGCATGGGGAACCGGGGTGGCCTATGTCGTGTACGACACGATACTGCTCGTGTTCGTGTTCTCGCAGGCGTGGCGCCTGATGCGTCCTGATCCCGAAGAGACGCCAGCCCTTGCGAACCACCACGCGGCCACCGTTCGACTCACGCTCGGCGTGGTGATCGCGGCGCACAACGAGGCCGCGGCATTGCCGGTGACCTTGCGCGCGCTCATGGCCGGGCGCAAGGTGCCGGACGCCATCGTCATTGCCGATGACGGCTCGCAGGACGGCACGGTAGCCCTGCTCACCGGGGAGTATGGCCTGACGGACCCCGGTGTGGGAGGGCTGAGTGCACCGAGCACACGCCATCCGAATCTGCGATGGCTGCGCGTGCCGCATGGCGGCAAGGCGCGTGCGCTCAATGCGGCACTCGTGGGCATGGACACCGACATCGTGATGACGGTCGACGCCGACACGCTGCTCGATGCCGACGCGTGTGCCGCCATGCACGATGCGTTTGCCCGTCGCCCCCAACTGGTGGCGGCTACCGGTGTGCTCACGCCAGTGTGCGGCGACACGGTGAGCGGGCGTGTGTTGCAGTTCTTCCAGACTTACGAGTACATCCGCAACTTCATTTCGCGCTTCGCCTGGATGCGGGCAGATGGCTTGCTGCTGATTTCGGGCGCGTTCGCCTGTTTCCGGCGCGAGGCGGTGCTCACGGTGGGCGGGTTCGATCCGGCGTGTCTGGTCGAGGACTACGAACTGATCCATCGCCTGCGTCGGTACTCGGTCACGCATGGGCTGGGCTGGGACGTTCGCGTGGTGGGCGGTGCGCAGGCGATCACCGATGCGCCGGGCACGCTCGCGAGTTTCCTGCGTCAGCGTCGTCGCTGGTTTGCCGGTTTTCTCCAGACGCAATACTGGTATCGCGACATGGTGGGCAATGGCCGTTACGGCAACCTGGGGCGCTGGATGTTGCCGGTGAAGGCGTTCGACACCCTTCAGCCGATCTACGGTCTGGCCGCTTTCGCATTGCTCGTCACGTTCGTCTGCGAGGGGCATTACGGCGTGGTGCTGCCGGTCTCGGGCATCATCCTCGGCAAGATCGTGATCGATCTCGGCTTTCATCTGTGGTCGGTAAATGCCTACCGACGCTGGACCGGACACCGCACGGGCACGAGCCTCGGACTGGCGTTCGTCGCGGCCGTGCTGGAGCCGTTTTCGTTCCAGTTGATGCGGCATACGGGGGCGGCGCTGGGCTGGGGCTACTTCCTGACCGGACGTCAACATTGGGGCGCTCAGGTGCGACGCGGTATTCTGTCGGGCGAGCGCGGGACGCAGGGGTCCCGCGACAGATGACTTTCCGGCGGTGTCCTTTTCCTGATGAATCGATCTTTGACGTGGTTGGCGATGGTGTGCGCGCTCGGCGGTGTATTGAGCGCAGCCGGGTGCAGTGCGCCTGA
Source organism: Pandoraea sp. ASV26 (assembly GCF_016428915.1). Classification (GTDB taxonomy): domain Bacteria; phylum Pseudomonadota; class Gammaproteobacteria; order Burkholderiales; family Burkholderiaceae; genus Pandoraea. The sequence continues at coordinate 51,424 of NZ_JAELTP010000002.1, read as the reverse complement.
GCAAAGGCCGTCCGGTCCCGACTATGCTGCGCTGGGTGGTGCGGCGGAAGTGCGTGGCGACTGGGACAGCGCGCGCCGGGCCTTCGGGCAGGCGGTACTCGTGGCCGACCAGTCGGGCTGGCCGGCGTCGCAGCGCGCGGCGATCCACTTTGACTATGGCCGGGCGCTGGGGGTGACGTGCTACTACACCGAAGCCGAACGTGAACTGAGCCTGGCGTACGATCTCGATATTCTGACGGCGCGCTATCGCTATCCGGCGCTGATCGAGCTGGCCCGGCTGGCGCTGGTGCAGCGGCAGTTTGCGCAGTCGGCGAGGTACTTCGGCCGGGCAGTCGGTTCGCTCGATCGGATGGAGGCGGCGCGCAAGACGCCACTCGCCTATGCGGAGCTACTCGACGACTACGCGTTGGCGCTAGGCGGCGCGGGCGACGCCGAAGCCGCGACACGCATCATCGACCGCGCGGCCAAGGTGCGCGCCGACCTTGGCGACGAGGCGCTTGGGCAGACGACATCGCGCACGCCGTACGGCACCCATTGCGGGCAACTGGCGGCGGGGGCACAATGAACTTTCTGCGTGTTCCCCTGGAGAGTGCCGGTGACTTCGACGACATCATCGACGTTCGCACGCCGCTCGAATTCGCCGAAGACCACATTCCCGGCGCCATCAACGCGCCGGTGCTCAGCAACGAAGAACGCGCCATCGTCGGCACGATGTACAAGCAGGTGTCGCCGTTCGACGCCTCGCGTGTGGGCGCGGCCATGGTCGCGCGTAACATCGCCGCCCATCTCGACACGACGTTTGCCGACCGGCCGCGCAATTGGCGCGCGCTCATCTATTGCTGGCGGGGCGGCAAGCGATCCGAGTCGATGACCGTCATGATGAACATGATCGGTTGGCGGGCGCGTCAGCTCGAGGGCGGCTACAAGTGCTACCGGCGCGACGTCGTGGCGTCGCTAGACACGCTGCCGCCGACGCTCGATTACATCGTGCTGGCGGGACACACGGGAAGCGGCAAGACCCGCCTGCTGCACGCGTTGGCCGAGGAGGGTGCCCAGACGCTCGATCTCGAAGCGCTGGCGATGCATCGCGGTTCGTTGCTCGGGGCCATGCCCGACACGCCCCAGCCGTCGCAGAAATCGTTCGATACGTCGTTGATCGGCGCGTTGCGCAGCTTCGATCCGAAGCGGCCGGTGTTCGTCGAAGCGGAGAGCCGCCGCATCGGGCTCATTACGCTGCCGGCGTCGCTGATGACGTCGTTGCGGGGCACGACGACATGCGTCGAGCTGAGCGTTTCTCTCGAAGAACGTGTCGATCTGTTGATGCAGGAGTACGGTCATCTGTTGGCGGCGCCGGAGCATCTTCGCACGCAACTTCTCCGACTGGTGCCGCTTCACGGACGCGCGCTCATCGATCAATGGCTGGCGTTGCTCGATGCCGGGCAGCAGCGCGAGCTGTCGGAAGCCCTCATCACCCGGCACTACGATCCGGCGTATTCACGCAGCGCTCGCAAGATGTTGCAGGGGCTGACCACGGTCATCCCGTTCGGGTTCCATCCGGGGGCGCAAGACCTGCGCACGCAGGCGCGGGCCTTGCTCGCGCTGACTTCACAGGCAGGCCGCTCCGGGTTTGCCACTGCGCCGGCGACGTTCAACGCCCGTTCTCGCGGGCGTCCTTGAGCGCGGCGAGCCGCGTGGCGATCTTCGCGGCGTAGGCGTCGCGCAGCGCAGGCGTCGCCGAGTGATACGCACCGATGGCGGCCCACGTGTTGCCGTACTTTGCCATCTGACGTTGCAGATGCCACGCCGCGATGTACACGCTCTTGCACGGCACCATGAGATCGTCGGTGCCAATGCCGAAGCGCGCGAGCGTTTCCAGATGCACCGAGTTGATCTGCATGAGACCGTAGTCGACCGAGCCGTTGGTGTTCGTGCGGCGCGCGTCCGGCCGGTTGTGCGACTCCTGCCACGCGATCGCGCGCAGCACGTCGGCATTCACGTGGTGATACGTGGCGGCGTCGTCGAAGCAGTCGGCCAGGGCCGACTGGCTCGCCGCGAGAGAGGCGAGCATCGCCCCGGCGAGGGCCATCGTGCGCAAACTCGCACAGCGCGAGGCGAATCGACGCAGCGACCGATTGGCGTTATCAAGGCTCTGGCGCATGGTTCATCAGAGAGTTGTCGAGCGGCGCGCCCGGCCGTGAGGCGGCCAGCGGCGTGGTGGGGACGACCACTGGCGTGGCCGTCGCAGCCGAGAAGCGCCAGTCGTAGTAGTGCGTTTTGCCGGAGAATGCGCCGAACTGCTCGTCGAAGTGGCCCACTTTCAGGGGCGTGACCGACGAGCGACTGTAGACCTCCAGCACACCTTTGTTGGTGGAGACATACGTCACACCCCAATCGGTATTCCCGGTCATCGGGTCGGCGTAGATCTTGCGCAGATACCGGCGCGGCGTGGGAAAGCGCGGGTCGAGCAGCAGCGCTGCGAGATTCGGCGGTTGCGGTAGCTGGCCTGCGGGCGTGGCATCGGCATAAGCCCGCAGCGCGTCGCTGAACTGGGCGCCGATGTCGAGCAACTGCGCCTCACGCGCGGCGCGCTGCCACAGCGCGCCGACCTTGATCGTGAGCGCGGCGACCAGTCCCAATACGGCGATGAGAATCAACAGACCCACGTAAGTGAAGCCGCGTTGTGCGTGAAGTCTTCGCGCGCCAGGCGTGGCGTACACGTTGCGCTCAGTAGTCCGCATATGCCTTGCCTGCCGGATCGGCGCCGGTTGCGCCACTCTTCACGCAGCAAATGCCTTTATCTTCGACGACCGGTATCGCGCCCGGCGGCGGCACGGGCGCGGACGATCCGAAGCGAAAGGCGTCTTGCGCCGATGGAGTCGTCGCCAGAATCACCGCACTCGGGTCTTGCGCGGCGTTCTCCGCGGAAGTGAGCGTGATCCATGTGCTGTCGCTGCCGGTCACGGGGTCTTGCGGAATCGCGCGCAAATACTTGCGTTGCACCAACTCGGCGAGATTGACCGGATAGCGGCCGGTGTCGTCGTAATACTGATCGATGACTCGGCGCATCGTGCGAAGGTTCTCGGCGAGCACGGTGTGCTTCGCCTTGGTGATGGCGGGCACGTAGTTCGGCACCATCAGGGTGGCAAGCGTAGCGATGATGCCTAGCACCACCAGCAGTTCGATCAGCGTGAAGCCGCATTGGGCGCGACGTGCGCGAGGTGTCGGGGCGAGGGTCATGACCGGATTCACCAGAAGCGGTACGGCACGCCGTTCAGACTTACGCCTGTCGAGCGTGTGTAGACGTCGTAGATGTCCTCGCCTTCGGCAGGCGAGTCGGGGGCGCTGGCATAACTGCGCTTGCCCCACGTTTGCGAGGCCGTGAGCGAGTCGTCGTTATTGAAAGGGTCGCGCGGCACACGGCGCAGAAAATACTGGCGCTTACGCTTCGGATCCCGCATATCGGGCACCCCTTGCACCAGCAATTCCAGCGATGGCGGATAGCCGCTTTCCGTCGCCTTCTTTTCGATATGGCCGGTGTCCCATGCGCGCTTGTAGGCGTCGATGGCCTGACGAATTTCGCGCAGGTTGCGGGCGAGTTCCTGCTCCTGACGACGTTGCACCGCCACCTGCGCGACGGGTACCGCCAGGCTGGCGAGCATCGCCATGATGGCCAGCGTGACCAGCAATTCGATCAGCGTGAAGCCGCGCTCACGCCCGCCCGGCAGACGTTGTCTGGCCTGACGTGAGCGGCGGCTTACCGGGCGCGCGTTCATTAGCGAGTTAGTGACCGCGTTCATTACCGCGGCGCGGCGGCGCCGCCAACGGGCACCGGTTGTTGCGACGAGAGCGGCACCGGATCGCTCGTTGGGCCAAGCGGTGCGGCGGGCGCACTGGGCGGCGGCACAGGGTTGCCCGGCGGAGGCGGTACGGCGCCACCGGGTTGCGGCGTGGCGCCCGGCGGCGGCAAGGGCGATGGCGATGGCGCAGGCGCGCCGTTGGCGGGGGCCGCGGCGGCCGGTGCGCCACGCGTCGATTCGTACAGTGAGAGTCCGTTTGCCGACACGGCGGCGCCGCCGACCCCGGAGGTGGTCATCACGACGCCCGGCACCGTTGTGCCTTGCGCGCGTGCTGCGGCGGCGGGCGTCGCGTCCGGCAGGGCGGGCGCTGGCCGGCGGCGGAAGTTGCCTTGGGTGCCGGACAGGAACTCGGTGGTGTTTTCCGAGGGACGGGTCACGTTGCGCACGATGTGCGGCGTGATCGACAGCACGATTTCGGTCTTCTGATCGTTGTTGGTCGTATTGCCGAACAACCGGCCGAGAATGGGGAAGTCGCCAAGCCCCGGAATCTTGTTGCCGGACGTCTGCTCCTGATTGTTGAGCAAACCCGCGAGCACCTGATTCTCGCCGTCCCTGAGCTGCAATACCGTCGACGCCTGGCGTGTGCCGATCTGGAACACCGTGCTGCCCGACTGGGTCGTGGTCTTCGTACCAAGGCTGCTGACTTCCATCGAGATGCGAATGCCGACCTGATCGTTCATGTAGACGGTCGGCTCGACGTTGAGTGTGAGGCCAACGTCGATATAGCTGACCGACTCCGACGCAAACGCGCCCACGCCGGCGCCGACGGTGGCGGAAATGACCGGCACCTTGTCACCGATCAGGATCTTCGCCTTCTCCTTGTTGCGCACGCGAATGCGCGGATTGGCGAGGATGTTGGTGTCGCCATCGGTCGCGTTGAGATTGATCGTGGCCGACGGGCTGCCAACGCCAAGGGTGTTGCGCGTGGGCGAGAGCAAGTCGGCCAGCGTGACGGCCGCACCGCTGCCCCCCGAGGCGAGCGGCGAGAGCGACACCGTGGAAGGCCACTGGATGCCCAGATTCTGCAAGCGATTGCGCGTGATCTCCAGCACTTCCACCTCGAGCACCACTTCCGGCTCGGCGCGATCCTGCAACGCTACGATCTGCTCGGCCACGCGGATGGCTTCCGGTGTGTCGCGCACGATCACCGCGTTGAGCTTTTCGTCGATGACCACGTCGGTCGATTTGGTGATGGTCTTGAGCGCGGCGGCGACCAGCTTGGCGTCGGCATTGTTCAGGAAGAACGTTCGCACGACCATTTCCTTGTACTCGCGCACTTTGGCCGGCAGGTTCGGGTAGATGAGCAACGTGTTGTTGTCCATTACCTGCTGCTCAAGCTGATTGGTCACGAGCAGGAAGTACAGCGCCTGCTCCACCGTGCTGTTCCTGAGCGCTATCGAGACCTTGGTGTCGGCCTTCAGATCCTTGTCGAAGACGAAGTTCAGCCCCGAGCGCTGGGCGATGACCTGAAACACCTGGCGCAGCGGCGCATCGCGAAATTCGATGGCGATCGGTTGCCGGAACGCATCGGACAGTTCGGTGCTGAGCGCGGGCTGTGCCGCTCGCGCTTCCAGTTCGCGCAACATGCTGCGCGCGGCGTCGTTCTCGGGACGCTCGCGCAGAATCTGTTCGAGAGACTTGCGCGCCGTCTCGAAGCGCCGTTCGTCCATCGCGGTGGCGGCGAGCGAGAGCAATTGCCGATGCCGGGACAGCGCTTCGATCGTCCGCATGCCGGCCTTTGCCTTCTCGTTGTTCGGATCGAGATCGAGCGCGCGTTTGAACCATGGGCGCGCGGCATCGAGCTTGCCGGCGGCGATTTCGCGCTCACCGTTCGAGATGAATTCGAGCAGCGTCTTGTCGCGCGCATTGAGATAGATCAGCCGGTATTCGCCGTTCGTGGGTTCGCGATTACTCGCCTCCTGCAACTTCTTGAGCCCGGCCTCGGGCTGATCGTGGGCGATCAGGTCGCGCCCGTCGCGCAGCGCCAGTTGTGCGGCACAGCCTGACAAGGCGACGAGCGCCATCATGACACCGCAGCGAAGCACCAGCGGGGCGGGGCGACGAGGTGCGCGGTTCGACGATACGGGCAACTTCACTGCGTAGCTCCGATATCCAGCGATTGCTGCTGGTTCAAGGGGATATAGATGAGCGACAGGCGCGGTGGCTTGATCGACTCAACGCGGTAGACGTCGTCGACCACCGAGTTGTCATGCACGATGAAAGTCTTGTCGCCGCGCGCCAGATAGACCTCCCACGTGTCCCCTGCCTGCGCCTTGCCGAGATAGGTGAAGGGCATGGGCGGCGCGCTCGGCGGCAGCGGGGTGGATGGCACGGGCGTGGATGACGGCGGCGGCGGCGGTGGCCCCCAGTTCTGGCTGACGAACAGACGCTGCTGTGCGGGGGTGCCATCGGCGTCGATCAGGGTCTCGCGCGGTGTCGGCACCACGATGGCGCCATCGCCAACCGTAGGCCCGCCGCCCGTCACGAATGCGCGCGCTTGCGCGAGCAGTTCACGCCGCGCCGCAGCGCTGTCCTGACCTTCGACATCGGCCGAAGTTGCCGAAGCTTCCGAAGCCACCGATGGCCCCGCCGATGCCGTTGCCTGACTCGCTGCCACCGCCGGGTGAGCACGGACGTTCGGGGCGGGCGCGACCGGCGCCGAGATCGAAGCGGTCGGCGAGATCGTCCACGGCAGCCATGTCGTGTCGACGAGCGCCAGCACCACGCTCGTGACGAGCGAGCCCCACAAGAGCAGACGACGGCGCGTCATGGTGTGCGCACCGGGGCGTCCCGGAGATAGAGCGTGAAGCGCACTTGTGCGGTGACGGCCTCGTCGCCGATCGCGTCGCGCTTGAAATTGATGTCCTGAAGCGCGGCGAAGGGCAGCGTCTTCAGGACTTCGAGTACGAAATGCCAGATCGCATCGTAGCGACCCTTGAGCGGCAACACGATCTGGCAGGTCGCCACACGCGCGGCGGCGTCATACCCGTACTGGTATTCGCCCTGCTTGAGCGTTAGACCGTTTTGCCTGGCCAGATCGAAGAGCAGCTTGACGTGCAGATCGTTCTGACGCCGGTTGCCGAGCGTTTCGAAGAACGCCAGCAGACGCGCGTCGGCGGGGGCTGCGGCGGTGGCCGCCGCGGGCTGTTTTCCCGGCGTGGAGAGATGCGCGGGTGCGGCGTCGCCTTGCCCGAGGGGGCGCATGAGCGCCGTGAGCGTCACAAGCGTGAGGAGCGTGCAGGCCAGCAAGGCGAGCACCGTCGCGCGGGCGGCGCCGAGCCGCGCGAGGGCGACGCGGGTGATGAGCCACGGCGAGGCGGGCAGACGTGCCATCAGTGCGCGACCCATACGGTCTCCAACTGAAAGCGGATGGGACGATTGATGTCCTGTTCGTTGATTTCGTGATGCGTCAATTGAACATCGGAGAAGAAGGGCTGCTCACGAAGCGTGCGCAGGTAGACGATCATGTCGTCCGGTGTCGTCGTCTCCGCCGTCACGCGCACGGAATGCCGGTTCACATCGGGCGCGAGCGAGAGCAGGGCGACGTTCGGCATGGCGCAAGCGTCAAAGGCATCGCGCAGTTCGCGCCATGGCAGATTGAGCGTGTGGGCGATGGCATTGATGGCGTTCGCCTGCGGCACGGGAATGGCAATGGGCTTGACCGGCGGGTTGGCACGCGCGCGCGCCGCTTCCCGTTGTTCGATGCGCTCGGCCAATGCTTGCCGCGCGTGCTCGTGCGCGTAGACCCGGTAGCCGAGTACGGCTGCGGCGAGCGCGATGATGCCGCTCAGTCCAAGCAGCACGTACCAAAGCGGGGATAACCGGCGCAGCGTGCGTTGCCAGCCGCGCGGTGCGAAGTCGATGGCGATGCGTGTCATGCGAGGGCACCTCCCGTCGCGAGAATGGCCGACGGGTGCCAGTCCTCGGCATGGCGCTTGGCAAGGGGCGCGAGTGCGTGGACCTCGAGTGACGCCGCGCCGGCGGAACCCGCTTCGGGCATGTCGCCACAAAGATGCAGTGTGGTCGCAGGGGCGACGCCCAGCAGCACCGACGTTTGCGAGACGGTTTGCGACAACCAGCGCATGTCAGCCACCGGAGGCACCGATATCTCATGCATCGCGCGCAGATGCATGTGGGCGCCGTGCGTGATGCCGAGTCGCATGCGCTGTTCATGCCGCAGGGCAAACCAGCCGGGCGTTCGGCACTGCCGCTGCCAACGATTCCACGCGCTGACGAAATGCGGTGCGATGCCGATCACCGGGATTTGGCACGCCTGCGCTGTGACGACCAGCGTATCGACCCACGCGCGAGGCAGGGCTGCCGTACAGAACGGATGTCGAACCTGCCAGTCGCCCACGATTTTCCATAGGGCCGCCGTCTCACCGAACAGGGTCGCAAAACGTAGCGCGGCGGCGCCCTGAATGTCAGACAGGCGCGTCGCGCCCACCGGGGGCGTGGTCATCCAGAGGCGAGCAAGCCGGTCGTCGAACACGACATCGAGCGTGGCGCGGCGCGGGGCGTGCGCACTCAGCAGGTGATGCACGGCATCGCGCACCGCCGGCATGAACGCCTCGTCTTGGTGTTCGGGCAGTGACGTCGTGCCAAGCACACGCCACGCGGCCGAGCGCCGGTCATGCAACACCAGACTGAGCGCGTCGCGCGATACGCCCAGATGCAGTGCGTGGGTGCGCCACTCAAGCATTCGTCGTCACCCGCCGGACTTCATCGAGCGTGCTGTCGCCCGTGCGCACCAGCATGAGCGCGGCATGGCGCAGGCTGCGCGTGCCGTTCGCATGGGCGGTCGCCTTGATCTGGCGGATGGGACGCTTGTCGACGATCAGCTCGCGGAGTTCGTCGTTGAGCATCAGAATTTCGGCAATCGAGCGGCGACCCTTGTAGCCGGAGCCACGACAATGCGCGCATCCGGCACCGCGCATGAAGCGGAAGTCGGCAACGTCCGCCCTTGTGAGGCCGACGCGGGTCAACTCGGCGTCGTCGGGCGCAGGGGCGTCTTCGCGGCAGTGCGGGCAGTTCACGCGCATGAGCCGCTGGGCCCAGATGCCGTTGAGTGCCGAGACGAAGGCATAGGGATCGATCCCCATGTGGTTGAACCGCCCGAACACGTCGAACACATTGTTCGCATGGACGGTAGTGAGCACGAGGTGGCCGGTCAGGGCCGACTGCACGGCAATCTCGGCCGTCTCCCGGTCGCGAATCTCGCCGACCATGATCTTGTCGGGGTCGTGACGCAGAATCGAGCGCAACCCTTTGGCGAAGGTCAGCCCCTTTTTCTCGTTCACCGGAATCTGCAAAATGCCGGGCAATTGGTATTCCACCGGATCTTCAATGGTGATGATCTTCTCGCGTCCATCGTGAATCTCGGTGAGCGCGGCATACAGCGTTGTCGTCTTGCCCGAGCCCGTCGGGCCGGTCACCAGCAACATGCCGTAGGCCTCGCGTGCGAGCGATCGCAGACTCACGAGCGATGTCGGGTCGAAGCCCAGCGCCTCGAGCGTGAGCGCGCCGTAGGCTTCGATCATGGCGCGTTTGTCGAGAATACGGATCACGGCGTCTTCGCCGTGAATGCTCGGCATGATCGACACGCGCAGATCGATATCGCGCCCGGCGGCTTCCACACGGAAACTGCCGTCTTGCGGAATGCGTCGCTCGGCGATGTCGAGTTCGGCAAGCACTTTGAGACGCGAGATGGCATGCTCCGCGAGATCGGTGCCGCGCGCCGACGCCGCGTGATCGAGCACGCCGTCAACGCGATACTTGATCGCCAGCCCGGTCGCCGTGCTCTCCAGATGAATGTCCGATGCGCCGGCCTTCAGCGCGTCGTAAAGCGTCGAGTTGACGAGCTTGACCGCCGGGCTGGCGCCCTCGGCCACACTGGCGAACGACAGGCGCGTCGACGTGCGGTCGTGGCTCGCATCGTCGCCATCAGCCGAGACCACGTGATCGATGGCCCGCGCCGTTTCCTCCTGCTTGGCGAGGTAGGTCTGGATGTCGCCGCGTAACGCCAGCGCGAAGGGCAACGGGGCGGACGAGGAGGACAAAGACCCCGACGCCCGCGCAATCAGCCACACGCGTAGATCCAGATCGAACGGGTCGCTCACGACCCCCACGACTACGCCGTCTGCCTGCGAGAGCAAGGCGCAGTGGCGCTGCAACGCTTGCGAGAGCGGCACCGCGTCAAACGCCGGTGTCGCCGCGAGCATGTCGGCGACATTCATCACGGGCAGTCCGAGCTGCGCGCCAAGGGCATGCACAAGGTCATGCAGATTGCCGCCTGCGAGCGAGTGCAGTGCGCTTACGAGATCCTGGCCCGTGTCGCGCTGGACGTCACGCGCGCGAGCGACGAGCGATGCGTCGATGAGGGGTGCCATCTGATCGTCAGGTGGCGCGAGGTCGATGAGGCTCACGAGAGATCTCCGGCCAGATCGAAGATCGGCATATAGAGCAGGATCACGATGGCCCCCACGACCAGGCCGATGGCCGCCATGAGCACCGGTTCGAATGCGCGGGTGAAGCGATCGATCCAGCGATCGATCTCGCCGTCGTAGAACGCGGCCGACTGTGTGAGCATGGGCCCCATTTCACCGGTGCGCTCACCCACGCGCAGCATGCGCAACGAGATCGGTGTCGTCAGCCCGGCGGCTTCGAAAGCCGTGGACAGTGGCGTGCCGGCGTCGACACTCGCGGCGGCGGCACTGAGCGCTGCGCGCAGGTTGGCCGAGGCCATCGGCTGCACCGTGCCGAGCGCACGCAGGATCGTGATGCCGCCTTCGAGCAGCATGCCGAGCGTCAGATACACACGGGCGAGTTCGTAGATGCGAACGCGCTCGCGCAGCACCGGCACGCGCGAGAGCAGCAGAACAACGCCGCCCCGACGTTGCAGCCGCCGCCAGAGCGCGATCAGCGCCAGCACGCCGGCCGCCTGTGCCGCGAGAAAATACGGGGTGTGGGCGCTGACGAGTTGACCGAAGTCGAGCATGAGTTGCGAGGCGAACGGGAGTTGGCGTCCCGCACCGTGATAAACCTCGGCAAAGCGCGGCACCACGTACATCATCAGGAAAAAGCTCACTGCACCGCCGACCGTCATGAGAATGCACGGGTAGATGGCGGCGCTCACGACCTTGTTGCGTACGCGGTCGACCCGTTGTTGATAGTCGACATAACGGGCCAGCGAGCGTGGCAGGTCGCTCGTGCCCTCGGCCGCTTGCACGATGCCGACATACAGCGGCGGGAAGATGCGCGGTTGCTCCGCGAGGGCGGCCGAGAAGCGCTTGCCTGAGGAAAGACTCTCCAGCAGACGGTGCAGGCATTCCCGCACGCCCGCGTTGCTCTCCTTTTCGTGCAGCGCCTGGAGCGATTCGACTACGCCCAGCCCGGCGTTGATCAGCGCGAGCAGTTCCTGGCTGAAGAGCACCAGCGAGAGCTTCCTGGTTGCGGCGTCTCCTTTGCCACGACCGAGACGCGTCAACATGTGCACCGCACGCACCTCGCTCACGAAGCGCCCGCTGTCTTGCGCGCGACGTCGGGCGTCCTCGGGGCCATCGGCCTCGATACGAATCGTCTCGATCGTTCCTTGCGCACCGATCGTGCGGACGTCGAAGAGCATGGGCGGGTGCGCGCTACAGCGTGAGCGGGATGGCTGCGCTTATTGCGACACGATGTCCGCGTCGTCGCCCGTGCCACCGGGCTGACCGTCGCGGCCATAGGAAATCACCTCGTAGTCGCCTTTCGCGCCGGGCGAGTGGTACTGGTACGCATGCCCCCACGGGTCGAGCGGAATCGCCTTTTGCAGATACGGACCGTTCCAGCCGGGACCGGCGGACGTCGGCGCGACCATCAGGGCGTTGAGGCCCTCGGCCGTGGTCGGATAGCGACCCACGTCGAGCCGGTAAGCGTCGAGCGATTTGGTGAACGCGTCGATCTGCGCCTTCGCCACGGTGACTTCGGACTTGCGCAGTTGCGCGAAGTACTTTGGCCCCACGTAAGCCGCGAGCAACCCGATGATGACGACCACCACGAGCAATTCCAGCAGCGTGAAGCCTCGCTGAGCGCGACGTTGGCAGGTAGCGGGAGAGCGGCGGCGGGCGGGCAGACAGAGTTTCATGACGCGAGGGCTCTAAGCGAAAAAGACTGCGGATCGTTTGCCGGGATAGAAAACGACGGACGAATCCGGGCCGGGCAGAGTGCGGCCGCACGCATCATCGTGGAATTGCCAAGGAGCGGGAAGGTGCGAAGCGCTCAGTAGAGAATTGAAAAAATCTCAGTGCGGACCGATACGAAGAAGACAGTAGTCCGAAGGGTGGTGTGCATTTACCGGAAGGTGGGTGGTTTTTCCTACAGGGCAAATTTGAGGATTGTTGCATCGCATCCAAATGCGCCCTGTCAGGACTGACGCAGCGGGAATCTCATGCTGTCCTGGCTGGCGAAAAACGCATGCCGGAAGGTTTTTCGAGTGAAATCTGCTAAAGACACTCGTGAAAATTCCGCCACGCAAAGCCCACTTAGTATTGCGCCCGAAGTGGGTCAGTCCACTGAAACTCGTTCGGAGTTCAATCTAACCGGCGACGTTCTCCTGGCAAGGTTCCGGTAGTCCCGGAACTGCCTGGGACGAATGTTGCGCGGGAATATTCGGAACCACAATGACGAAATGAGAAATAAACACTCATTAGCGTGGACATGCACCGGGCTATTGCTCATGTGGATGTTCCTGATGGCGAGCACAGCGACGCCTCAGACGAACGCGGGAGCGACGCCGGTATCTGTACCGGCGTCGGGACGCGTAAAGATCAACCTCGGCGCAACCCCGTGGAAGTTCCTTCCCGATGCCGACCCGGCAGGCGCTTCGCAGCCTGGCTTCAACGATTCCGGCTGGAAGTCGGTCGCCGTTCCGCATTCGATGAACGAGAACGAAATGTTCTCGAACGTCGAAGGCGGGGGGGATACGCCGCACGGGCAGGGCTGGTATCGCAAGCACTTCACCCTCGACAAGTCCAACGCGGGCCGCAAGGTGCTCGTGGAGTTCGAGGGCGCCCATACCGGCGTGCAGGTGTACGTCAACGGCAAGCTGATCAAAGGCAGCAGCGTCAGGAATCCCGACGCCACGCACGTGATCGGCTTCTTGCCGTTCGTGGTCGACATCACCGACATGGTCACGGCCGACGGCAAGACCGATAACGTGATGGCTGTGAAGGTCGCCTCGAACGGCGACTTTTTCGAGAACCCCGACTTCTCGCAAGCGTTCCGCTTCGGTCAGGGCGATACGGGGATCTTCCGGCCGGTGTACATGTACATTACCGATCCGGTGCATATCCCGCTGAACGTCTATCCGGTGCTCAATACCTGGGGTACGCACGTCTCGACCGTGAGTGTGCAGGACCCGGCCACCGACGGCTCGGGGACAGCGGCTTCGGCGCAGATCCAGATCGAGACCAACGTGCTCAACGAGTCGGGCGCGGCGAAGACGGCGCAGGTCACGACGCAGATCGTCGACGCGACCGGTAAGGTCGTGGCGCAGGCGAAAGACGATCTGGTGCTGCCGCCGAACGCCGGTCCCGGTCTGCGTCCGACGCTCGTGCGTCAGAACCTGACGGTCGATCACCCGACGCTCTGGTACCCGAACAACGTGCCGCGCGGCCGTCCGTACATGTATCGCGTGTTCCATCTCGTGAGCGTGGATGGTGTGGTGGTCGATGCGGCGGAAAGCCCGTTGGGCATTCGCATGATCACCTGGGACAACAACTTCCCGAGCATCAACGGTTATGCCACCCACTTGTGGGGGGCTTCCGGGCGTTACGACTATCCGGGGCTGGGCACCGCCGTGCCGGAAGAGCAGCAATGGCGCGATCTTCGCTTGCTGGCCGACGCCGGCGGCAATCTCTATCGGCCGGGGCACTCGTCGTCGAGCACCGAATTCCTTCAGGCGGCAGATGCCCTGGGCATTTTCGTCGTTCAACCGAGCGGTGACGGCGAAAACGGCTTTATCGACTGCTATCAACTTGACGCGCCGACCAAGGACTGTCCGCAGAACAAGATCGACAAGTACGCGCTCAAGCTGGAGATGCATCGCGACATGATCGTGCGCGATCGCAACAACCCGTCGGTGCTCGCCTGGGAAGCGGACAACGGCATCACGAGCACGCTGTTCGCGCCCAAGCTCGCCGAGATCGGCCGCATCTGGGATCCGGTCAACACGCGCGCGCAGTCCGACCGTACGCCGAACTCGCTCAATGGCGACATCCTGAGCTGTTCGCGTCAGGGCTGCGAAGTCGGTGTGAAGAATCAGTTCCCGAATAAGCCCGCCTGGTCAGCCGAATACTGGGGCCGCGGTGAGTTCCGCGCGAACTATGACTTCGAGATGGACATGGTGGCGTCGTTCATGACCGATTGGCGCGCCGGGGTGCTGGCCAATGCGTTCGGTATGGCGCACTGGTATCTGGCGGACACGCCGGGCGAAGTCGATTACTACTGGAACGGCACCACGTACGACAAGGATCTCAATCCGAACGGCGTGAAGGTGCGCTCGCTGGCCGACTCCATGGCCGACGGCAACCGCTTCCCGCGCTTGCTCTACTACGCCTATCAGGCGGCGTGGACGCCTTTCTCGATCAAGCCGGTGGTGCACCTCGCCCACACCTGGAATCGCAGCGGTCTGGTGCGCGTGAACGCTTTCAGTAACTGTCCGGCCGTGCGCCTCGTGGTCAACGGCGTGGTGCAAGGTGCGGATCAGAAGCCCAATTCGCTTGCCACGTCGACCGACAACGCGGCAGGGACCACGACCGGTCTGGTCGGTCAGGTCCATTGGGACAACGTGCCCTGGGTGCCGGGTCGCATTCAGGCACTGTGTGTCGACCCGTTCGGCGCGCTTGTCACGGCCAACGGCGTCACGGTGATGGACGAGCAGGTCACCGCCGGGGCACCGGATCACATCGTGCTGTCGGTGGTGCCGCAAGTCGTGCGCCCGGACGGGCAGTCGTTCCAGGTCACGGCCAATGGGTCGGACGCCGTCTTCATCACGGCGGCTGTCGTCGATGCCAACGGTGTGGTCGTGCCGAGCGCAACGAACAACATCACGTTCTCGGTGGACAACACCGCCGTGGCCAACTATCGCGGCGGTTGGAATCACGTTGTGACAGACGGCAAGCCTGCCGGTTATCACGCCCCTGGCGATCCCGAACTTGCCGCCGAGGGGGGGCTGACGCGTGTGGCCATCCGCAGCACGTTCCAGCCGGGCCGTGTGACGGTGAGCGCCACGTCGCCGGGTCTGGGCAGCGGCAAGGTCTCGTACGAAGTCAAGCCGGCCGTGGTGGTTCCGGTGCAGGCCGCCTCGTCGGCGCCGGTGATTGTGGTGCAACCCGCAAGCCAGACGGTCAGTGTCGGTCAGCCGGCGCATTTCGATGTGCTGGCCTCGGGGGCCGCGCCCATGACGTTCCAGTGGCAGCGCGACCATCAGGATATTCCGGGCGCGACCGGCAGCAGCTACGACACGCCTGCCGCCGTCGGCACGGACAATGGCCATGTCTACGGTGTGCGGATTCGCAACGGCGCCGGTGTCGTCACCTCGAACGACGCCGTGCTGTCGGTGATCCCGGCGCGCGCAGTCACGATCGACACGCCGCCCGCAGCGCAAACGGTGTTCGTCGGCCAGACAGCGACGTTCAGCGTGGCGGTGACGGGCTCGCCGGTGATCGAGTATCAGTGGTTCCGCAACGATGTCGCCATTGACGGCGCGAAGTCGGCGACCTACACCACGCCCGTGGTGTCGGCGCAGGACGACGGTGCACTGTTCAAGGTGACGGTCAAGAACCCGCTGGCTCAGGTGACGTCGACGCCGGTAGCGCTCAAGGTCAACGCGGCAACCACGCCGAAGATCACGCGTGGTCCCGCAAACACGGTGGCCATGCTCAACCAGAGCGCGACCTTCACGGTCGAGGCCGACGGCTCGAAGCCCTTGCATTACCTGTGGAGCGGCCCGTCGGGCGTGGTGGGCGGCGACTCGCCGACCTTCACGATCGATGCTGTCGCACCGAAGGATCTGGGCAAGTACACCGTGACCGTCTCGAACGCCTCTGGCGTGTCAGTGACAAGCGACCCCGCGACGTTGAGTCAGGCAGCACCGGGTGTGAACCTGGCGCAGGGCAAGCGGGCTTTCGCGAGCAGCTATGAAGACCCGCAAGGCATGCCGGCGGGCAATGTGACCGATGGCAACGTCAGTTCGCGCTGGGGCTCGGATATCAAGGCCGGCGACGACGCATCGATCACGGTCGACCTCGGGGCGCCGATGCCGATCAACCGCATGATCCTGCGTTGGGAAAACGCTTATGCGAGCTCGTACCGCGTCGAGGTGTCGAACAACAACATCGACTACGTCAAGGCGTACGAGTCGCCGGTCGGTTTTTCCGGTGGCGTGGATGACTTCACCTTCCCGATGGTCACCGCACGCTATGTGCGCATGGTCGGCCAGAAACGCGCAACCCAATACGGTTACTCGCTCTACGAGGTTGAGGTCTACAACGTGCCGAACTGTAACGACGGGGGGCTTTTCACCAACGAACGTTACACGGTGCTCAATCCCGGCGAAGTGAAGGATACCGGCAGTACGCTCGTCTGGAACCGCAAGCAGTACACGCTGACGGAGGCGGGCGCGCAGTTCACGCAGCAGGCCGCGCAGGCCTGGTGCGAAGCGCAAGGCAAGCGTCTGCCGACGCGCGACGAAGCGCTGTCGATTGCCGGCAACAACAGTGCGGCGTGTGCGTTCCCGGCAAAGTGGACGACATGGACGTCGACGCTGCTGCCGACGGATTCGCGTCAGGCTTACCTGATTACGTCGGCCGGAGAAGACCAGCAGGGCCTGATCGACAATGCCCCGGGTTGGGTGCTGTGCGTTGCCGGTACGGCACAGGTGACGCCGCCGACGGTGACGGTGCAGCCTGACGACCAACAGGGTACGGTCGGCAAGTCGGCTCACTTCAGCCTGGGCATCAACGGCTCGGCACCGCTCACGTTGCGCTGGTATCGCGCGGCCAGAGCCGGTGAGGCGGCGGATACGCTGGTGTACACGTCGTCGGCCCCGGTCTACGACACGCCGCTGTTGAAGAAGGAAGACGACGGCACGCAATACTACGTCGTGGCAAGCAACGCGTCGGGCAGCGTCACGAGCCGGAAATTCAAGCTCAGCGTGACGGCGGCGCCAGACCCGGGTAATGGCAATAACGGTAACAACGGCAATAACGGCCAGGTGCCGCTGCCGGTGATCGCGGCGCAGCCGGTGAACCAATCGGCCTCGATTGGCAAGACGGCGACGTTCACGATCAGCGCTACCGGCAATGGCACGCTGTCGTATCAGTGGTATCGCGATGGGCAGCCGATCGACGGTGCAACGTCGGTGAGCTACACCACGCCGGCCGTGAAGCTCGACGATAACGGTGCGCAATTCACCGTGTTGGTCAGCGCGGGTGGCGCCAGTCTGTTGAGTCAGGGTGCGACGCTCAACGTCGTGGATGGTGTGCCGTCCAACGACCAGAACCTCGCATTGGGCAAGACGGTCACGGCCTCGGGCGTTGAAAATCCCGGGTTCGGCGCGGCGTCCCACGTGGTCGATGGGGACCTCGACACGCGCTGGTCGTCGAACTTCGTCGATCAGGCCAACATCACGATCGATCTGGGTAAGTCGCAGGCAGTCAACCTGGTGCGCCTGAAGTGGGAACGTGCTTACGGCAAGCAGTATGTGATTCAGGTCTCGGACACTGGCAACGACGGTGACTGGACGCCGGTGTACACCCAGAATTCGGGCCGTGGCGGTACGGAGAACCTGTCGTTCCAGACGGTGACCGCACGCTATGTCCGTATGCAGGGTGTCAAGCGTGCGACCGAGTACGGCTTCTCGCTGTTCGAGTTCGAGATCTATGGTCCGAAGCTGAGTTTCGATCGTCAACCGCAGCCGCAGACCGTGCAGGTGGGCCAGTCGGCGCACTTCTCGGTGTCGGTGATCAGTGCGGCGAAACTGCAATACACGTGGTTCCGAAACGCTCAGCAAGTGGCCGTGACCTCGGAGCCCGCGTACGACACGCCGCCTGCGACGATGGCCGACAACGGTGCGCAGTACGCCGTGGTGGTTGATGACGGCCAACTGAACATCACCAGCACCCCGGCACAACTGACGGTGACGTCGGCGCCGACCGGTGGCACCCCCGGCAATCCCGATAATCCGGGCAACCCCGGTAATCCGGCGCCAGGCGGGCCCGGCGACAACGGCAACGGCGGTGGCAATGGCAACGACGGCACCAAGCCGATAAATCTGGCACTGGGCAAGCGCGCCTACGCCAGCGGTGCGGAGAACCCCGCAGGTACGCCGGCCAGCAATGCGGTCGACGGTAACGGCGACTCGCGTTGGTCGTCGGACTTCAACGACAACGCCTGGCTCGCGGTGGATCTGGGGGCACCCACCCAGATTTCGCAAGTGGTGCTGCGTTGGGAGCGTGCTTACGGTGCGGCGTACGAGATTCAGGTCTCGGACGACGGCAACACGTGGCGCAAGGTCGGTGGCCAGTCCGCCGGTCAGGGCGGTACGGAGCAAGTGCCGTTCGCTCCGGTCACGGCGCGCTATGTCCGCATGGCCGGTATCCAGCGCTCGTCGCCGTATGGTTACTCGCTGTTTGAGTTTGAAGTGTATGGCCCGGCTGGCGGCACCCCGCCGCTGACCAACCCGGTGGGTGGCGATACCGGTGGCGGTGGTGTGACCAACGGCAACCTTGCGCAGGGCAAGCCCGCCTTCGCAAGCGGTGCCGAGGGCCCGGGTACGGCGGCACGCTTTGCGGTCGACGGCAAGCTGGATTCGCGTTGGTCGTCGGATTTCGCCGATAACGCATGGCTCTCTGTCGACCTGGGCGCTCCGGTGCCTGTGTCGAGAGTGGTGCTGCGCTGGGAGCGTGCCTACGGAGCTGCTTACGAAATTCAGGTGTCGAACGACAACCAGAACTGGACCCGGGTGGCGTCGCAGCCGAACGGCCAGGGGGGCGTCGAGACCCTGAAGTTTGCCGTGACGACGGCCCGCTATGTCCGCATGGCAGGTATCAAGCGCGCTTCACCTTATGGTTATTCGCTGTTCGAGTTCGAAGTGTACGGTCCGACGGACGGCGACACGCCGCCGCCGACGCCGCCTGCGCTGCCCGTCATCATCGGCCAGCCGGCCAATGTGTCGGTGCAACAGGGGCAGAGCGCACATTTCGCCGTGGCGGTCTCCAACCCTGAGGGCGTGACATATCGCTGGCGCCGTGGCGGCACCCTGATTCCGGGCGCCAATGCCTCGACGTACGACACGCAACCGACGACGGCCGCCGACAATGGGGCCACGTTCACGGTCGATGTGAGCAACTCGGCGGGCGACACGGTGACGTCGTCGGCGGCAACGCTGACGGTGACGCCGCCGCCGACGACGGAAAACCCGGGCGGCAATCCCGGCGGCAATCCGGACGACGGCAGCATCCCGAACTACCCGATCTATCAGAATCAGATCGGCGTTGAACTGCGCAACAACACGAACGGTGCCTATCGGGACGACCAGATCTACGTCGCGGTGATTGCACACGATCCGGCGAAGGACGGTCAGTTCGTCTACCTGAAGCCGGATGGCACCACCGTGCTGATGTCGGCTGCCGATAACGATGCGCCGGGGCACCTGACGAAGAACGGCCAGAACTACAGCAACTACTTCTTCACGCTGGCACAGGCGAAGACGCTGAAGTTCCCGAAGCTCTCGGGCGCACGAGCCTTCGTGGCATTGGGTTCGCCGCTGTACATCAAGACCCTGAAGGATGCGAACAATCAGATCGGCTTTGCCGGCCCGGATGTGCGCAACCCGACGGATCCCAACATCGACGTCTATTTCGACTGGTACGAGTTCACGTATGGCGACAACGGCCTTTGGCTGAACAACACGCAGGTCGACCAGTTCGGCTTCCCGCTGACGCAGGATGTGTACGGCAGCAACCGGACCACGCACGTGCGCTCAGGTATCACCGAGTCGCGGGCATCGATCTTCGCGGCTTACCAGAAGGAAGTGCCGCCGGAGTTCCTCCCGATGAACCCGTCGCCGTATCGCATCATGGCGCCGAGCAAGGGGAGCTTTGACGAGGGACAACCGAACGGCAAGTATTTCGATGCTTACATCGCCAGCATGTGGGATTACTACCGCACCCACACGCTCACGCTGTCGATGTGGGGGAATGCACGCAAGTTCCTCGGTCAGACGGTGGGCGATCAGCTCGTGTTCACGGAAGTGGATCAGGGCAACGGCGCGTATGTCGGCGGCAAGTACTACGTAGGCCGCCCGAGCACGCAGGACATGCTCGAAGCGCGCGGCACGCTGGCGACCGGTAATTCGACGGAACTGGCGATTGAAGCGCAGGTGGCCGCCGCGTTGAACCGGCACATCATGGAAGACGACACGCAGTGGGCAGCACCGTCGCCGGCCTGGTATGCCAAGGCGCCTTACAACGCCTACGCCAAGTTCTGGCATGACCACAGCATCGATCGCAAGGCTTACGGTTTCTCGTACGACGACGTGGCAGACCAGAGTTCCACCCTGGTCTCGCCGTCGCCGGAGCATGTAGTGCTGGGAATCGGCTTCTGACGACTTGAGGTTGTGTCGCGAAATGGCGACGGGATGCGCAGTCACGGCATCCCGTCGTCATTCCGTCGAACGGCGGTATGCCGCATGGTCTGGCGATCTACGCGTGGATGAGCGGTATTGCGGCCGGTATTGAGGCGAATTTGGAGCGATTTATATTCTTTGCATACCTCGACTTGTGAATAATGCGGTTTTTTCGGCCTGTGGCCGCAGTGGCGAGTGATCATGATGCAGTTCGAGCACGATTCGGGGTTTGCGCGTTTGCTGCTCCCCATGTTGCCGAAGCTGTGGACGTTCGCGTTGCGGCTGACCGGCGACCGGCATGACGCCGAAGACCTCGTGCAGCGCGCCTGCGT
The DNA here is from genome assembly GCF_016428915.1 of Pandoraea sp. ASV26. GTDB lineage: Bacteria > Pseudomonadota > Gammaproteobacteria > Burkholderiales > Burkholderiaceae > Pandoraea. Next base: position 30,569 of record NZ_JAELTP010000002.1, on the reverse strand, counting down.
GCGTGCGCTCGAGCGTGCCGATGCCCAGCTACGGCCAGACAGTGCGCCGCTGCACTGGGTCTATGCCATCGTGCATTCCCTGTGGCTGAACGAACTGCGCGCACGCAACGTGCGCAATCGCGGTGGTGTCGACTGGGACGATGCGCTTCTTGAAAATATTGCCGACTGTGTGTCGGGATTGCCGGACGAACACGTTGGACACCGCCAGATCGTCGATGCCGTTGAGCGCTTGCCAGCGCCGCAACGCGTGGCGTTGCTGCTGGTGGCCGTCGAAGGCTTCAGTTATCGCGAAGCCGCTCAGATTCTCGATGTTCCTATCGCTACCGTCATGGGACGCCTTTGCGCTGCGCGTGAGCGCCTTGGCGCGCAATTCGACGTGGAGCCACGCAGGCGACGCAGCGCCGGACTCGGCGAAACTGCGACGTGACCACGCTTGCCCTTGATGTGCCCCTCGTGATTCGACGTAATTCGATCGAATGCTGATCTACGACCAGACCCTCTTGTCCTACCTCGATGGCAGCCTGAGCGACGACGCTCGCGCGAAGGTCGCGGCCGAACTTTTGCGCTCGCCCGAACTGGCGGCGCGCCTCGCCGCGTTGCGTGCCTCCGACGTGCCTTACCAGCAGGCATTCGACACACTGGTCGCTCCCCCGGTCCCCTCGACGCTGATCGCAACCGTGCGCACGCTGGAGCGCGCGCACGCTGCGCCCGAGGTGCCGTCGCACGCGGCAAGTGCGAACGACGCATGCTTCGCGGGTGCGCGCTATCGTGCCCGTGCCCGGCTGTATCGCGCTGGCGCGGCAGGTGGCCGTATCCAGGCGGATCACCAGCGCGCCGCCGTGTGGTGGAAGGTCGGTGGCTTCTCTGCCGGGGCGGCGGTATTTGCCGTACTCATCGCTTGTGCCGGGGCGCGTTTTCTGACGGAAGAACCCGCGCCGACGCCGATGCCCGTGACGGGGAGCGTGGCTGGCGAAGGCCATGCCGATGTCGCTGCCGTTTCCGCCGCGTCGCCGCCGGAAGAGCGCAATGCGTGGCATGGCTCGTACGAGCCTTGGGTGCGTGCGTTCGTGTCTTATCAAACCCTGTATGCCCGTGCAACGCTAGAGCCTCTGGACGACGAGCCGGCCGAAGTGATTGCCACGGTGCGCGCCATCCGGCTGCGCGACGATATTCCCATCGCCGTTCCCGATCTGCGGCGTGCCGGCATGGCGTTCAAGCGTTTGCAGCGCTTGCAGTTCGACGGCCGCGCCGTAGTGCAGATGGCCTATTTGCCGCGCGAGGGACCGCCGGTAGGACTCTACGTGGTCAAGGACACACGCCTTGACCACGGGCCTTCTGCACAGACGATTCCCCCCATGCAGACCGTGACGTGGCGCCGTGAAGGACAAATGTTCGCGCTGGTCGCGCCTTCCGGGTCAGTTGACCTGCTGCCGATTGCGCGTGCGCTGGCCAACATGGTCGTGCCGGTGCTGTACGACGGCGCCAGGACGCTGCCAGCCACCGACGCCGCCGAGTCTTCCTTTTCTGATGCTCATGAACCTCGCTGATTTTTCAACCCCGGCCTTCTTCGACGATCCCTATCCTGTCTACGAGCGTCTGCGTCGGGCGGGCGATCTTGTAACGATCGGCCCGTCGCTGATGATGACGGGCCGCTACGATCTTATCGAAGCCTTGCTGCACGACCGTCGTATGGGCAAGGCGTATATGCCGAGCGTCATCGCGCGCTATGGCCCGCTCGCGGTCGAGCAACCGGTCTTTCGGGCGATCAGCCGCATGTTCCTGATGGCGAACCCGCCGGAGCACACGCGGCTGCGCTCCCTGCTGATGCACGCGTTCAACGCGCGTCGCGTGGAAGATCTCTCGTCGGTCATGCATGAGCAGGCCGCCCGACTCGTGGAAGCAATGCCCGCCACGGGCCCGGTCGATCTGATACCGGCGTATTGCTTCCCGCTGCCGTTGCGCGTCATCTGCCGCATGCTCGACGTGCCGCTCGACGACGGATACATGCTCGGAAAAAGTGCCGCCGCGCTGGTGCGGGCATTGGATCTGGCGCCGCTCGACGACGCCGGGCTTGCCGACGCGAACCAGGGCGCGCTCACGCTCGAAGCCTATTTCGAGCGGTTGTTGCACGTGCGACGCCGTCAGCCGGCAGAGGATCTGCTCTCCGCGCTGGTCGTGGCCACGAGCGGCGAGGGCGGCCTGACCGATGAGGAAATCGTCGCCAACATGTTGCTGCTCTTCGTGGCGGGTCACGAGACAACGTCGAACATGCTGGGCAATGCGCTGATTCACCTCTATCGCGACCCCGTGCAGTGGCAGCGTTTGCGCAATGATCCGTCGCTCACGCAGGCCGCTGTCATCGAAGCCATGCGTTTCGACAGTTCGGTGCAGATGGTGGCGCGCACGGCGCTCGTGCCGGTGCGAGTGGGCGATGTCGCCATCGAGACGGGTACGACGGTGTTCATGCTGCTGGGCGCGGCCAACCGCGATCCGGCGCGCTTCGAGAACCCGGATCGCTTCGATATCGGACGCCATAATCACGGTCGTCTGATTTCTTTCAGCGCGGGGATTCACCATTGCCTGGGTGCGCGGCTTGCCACGGCGACGCTGCAAATCGCGCTGGACACGCTGCTCAGGAGCTTTCCGCAGTTGCAGATCACCGGGCTCGACACGCTGCGTTGGCACCGTCGGCACAGCCTGCGCGGGGTGGCGTCGCTCATGGCGACGTATTGATGCCGCGTTGATACGGCATTGAACTGGCATTGATCCGGCATCAAGGCAGGATGAACGAAAACGGCCCGCATGACGGGCCGTTTTCGTTGTGACGGCGAACAGGCCGTGTGCTGTCGCTTACTGCCCGATATGTGCGGGCGCTTCCGGATCGTAGACAGCATAGAGCTTCGTGTAGCCGTTCGACTCGAAGACACCCGTCCAGCCCTTCGGCAACGTGACGGCTTCGCCCGGGCCGGCTTCAACGACATTGCCGTCGCTCGACGTGAACTTTGCCCCGCCGCTCAGGAAAACGAGCAATTCGGTATACGGATACCCGGGCGCCGAACGAATCTCCTCGCGCACGGGGCCGGACTTGAACACGCCGGTCTGAAAGGCCTTGTCGCCTGAGGTGAACGTGCTCACGTCGACCGTCTCGTTGCCATCCTCGCTGTCGTGCACGGCGTCGGCGCGATCGAACACCGGTCCGGCCAGTTCCTGTCTGGACGTCTTGATAGGGTGGAGCGCTTCGGCGTTGGCGTTGGCGCTGGCGTGGGTGACGCACAGGGCGAGCGTCGTCAGTGCCATCAGGGCGGCAGCGGCAGTGCGTGCCGTTCGGTGAGTCCTGCGTTGCTGCATGCTGTTATCTCGCTATTGTCGTGTGCCGGAAGACGGCCGGACGCACTGTGGCCTCGGCGCGTCCGGTCGTTGGCCGGCCGAGAGCTTATCAATTGCGCGGTGCGCCAGGCAAGGCCTGCGCGCGCGGGAGCGCTCGTGCGACGCGTCGGACACGAGCGGCGAGGCAATAGCCACCGCCGTACACGGCGCGCAGTACGAGGCCGTGCTCACCGCGCAGGCCGAGGCGATTTCGCAACAGATAAACGTGCTGTTCGATGCTGCGCGCGGCCGCCGTCTCGTCGCTGCGCCAGATCAACGATGCAATGCGGGCGCGGCTCACCCGGACCTCAGGGGCAGAGAACATCATCCACGCCAGCGCGAACTCACGCGCGCTCAGCGCCACTTCGATGCCATTGACCGCCACCGTGTCACGGCCGCGGTCGAGCAGGTAGGCGCCGACTTCGAGAATTTCGTCGCTGCGCGCGGCGTTGGCCGAGGCGCGCCGGTGCAGCGTGAGCGCCAGACGCATCCGAAGCTCGGCCATGTCGACCGGTAACGGCAGCACATCGTCACAGCCTGCCCGGAACGAGAGGTCGAGCATCCATAACGGCGTGCCAAAGCCAATGACGGGCGCCCCGGCGCTTCGCGTACCGCGTCGTCGGGCAAGCACGCCCTGCAAGTCGAGGGGGCCAAGCGCGGCGTCGACGAGCACCGCGGCGAAGGGCACGCGCGAGGCGGCAACGAGATACTGAGCGGCGTCGTCGAAACGCTGACAGTTGCCATCGGTGCGCAGGTGGTGATCAATCGCGTCGTAAAGCCCGATGTCTGACGTTAAAACTGCAAACTTCACTTCATGCTCCTGTTGCCGAACTCGAATTCGTTTTTCCATGCTCATGCCGTGCCCGCGAACTCATTTGCCGGGAAGCACGCTGTCATAGTTAAAACACTTCAGTTCGAACAATGAAACGTGAGGATTTTGCATTGAACTGTTGAACCCCTCTTGAAAATGAGAGGGGGTGCCGGTTGACTGGCTCGCACGCGCATGCCTGCAACGCCGCGGCGATTGACCGGGGTCAGGCCGCCGGCTCAGTCGCCGAACTGGGCGATCATGCGCTGCTTCGTATAGTCGACGAACGCCTGCGCGAGTTGCGAGGGCGGGTGCTGTGTGGACGTCACGAGCGAGAAGCCCGAGAGCACTGTCGGCTCGAACGGTTTGACGATGACGCGTCCGGCCGCATAGCGGGCCGTGATCTGATCGATGATCGCCACGCCCGCGCCGTGCTGCACGAGCACGCAAATCGCTGCGGACAGTTGCGACTCCGCGCTCATCACCCGGTCGATCTGCCGCTCGGCGAAGATACGGTCGATATACATGCGCCCGTCGAATTCCTTCGGATACGACACGAACGACTCGTCGCGCAGGTCTTCGGGGTGGATGACGTCGCGATGGGCGAGGCGATGGCCGAGCGGCAGGATGCACCGCATGGGGGCGCGGTGCAGCGTCTCGACGTTCACACCGGCATGCGTGAGCGGATGCGCGATGAAGCCCACGTCGCAGCGGCGCCCAACCACCATGTCGACCACGATGCTCGACGCGTGAATCAGCAGCGTGGTGCTGATGCCCGGATGCTCGCGCATGAAGCCGGTCAGCGTCGTTGGCAGGAATTCCAGCGCGAGGGCAGGCGCCCCGGCGATATGCAGCGAACCGCGCCGCAGCGACTTGATCTGTTCGGCCGTCTGCGCAATGCGCTCGATGCCTGCGAACGAGCGCTCCACTTCCTCGAACAGCACCATCGCTTCGGGCGTTGGGTTCAACCGGCCATGGATACGGTCGAATAAGGAAAACCCTACGTCAGCTTCCAGATCGTTGATCAGGCGAGTGACCGCCGGTTGCGAGATGTGAAGCATGTCGGCCGCGCGAGTGACCGTCTGGCGCAGGATCAGCGCGCGAAATGCTTCCAACTGCCGGATCTTCATCGAAGCCTCGTCTCAACCGGGCCATAACATTTGCGTATGGCTGGGTTAAAAAATGTGATTTGACGGTGCGTGTGTCGAAAATGACTCTACGAAAACCACCTGATAGTTTGATTTTTTTTCGTAATGCCGGGCCATAACATCACATAACACTGCTTCACGCAAGGAGCTTCTCGATGAAGACTGTCGTTCCCCAAACGCTTCGCAAGCTTGGCCGCACCGCTGCCGCATCGGTCGGTGTTGCCGGGTTCGTATTCGGTGCCACGGCCGCCCATGCCGACACGACGCTGTACGTCGGTGCCTATGGCGGTTCGTTCGAGCAGATGCTCAAGAAGGACGTCATTCCCGGCTTCGAACGGGCGAACCCCGGCACCAAGGTGGTGATCGTGCCGGGCGATTCGACGACGACCCTTGCCAAGCTTCAGGCGCAAAAGGGCAAGGCCGGCATGGATGTGGTCTTCCTCGACGACGGTCCGATGTATCAGGCCATTCAGATGGGCTTCTGCGGCAAGCTGGCCGACGCGCCGGTCTATCAGGATCTGTACGACATCGCGAAGTTCAAGAGCGGCAATGCCGTGGCGGCCGGGTTGATCGCGACGGGTATCGCCTACAACACGCGTCTGTTCCAGTCGAAGGGCTGGCCCGCGCCGACGTCGTGGAAAGAACTGTCCGATCCGAAGTACAAGGGCAAGCTCGTGATGCCGAGCATCAAGAACACCTATGGTCTGCACGCGCTGCTCGTCGAGTCCAAGCTCAACGGCGGTAGCGACAGCAACATCGATCCGGGCTTCCGCGAAATGGAGAAGATCGCACCGAACGTGCTGTCGTTCGACCCGTCGCCGGGCAAGATCGCCGAGCTGTTCCAGGCGGACGAAGTCGGCATCGCCGTATGGGGCAACGGTCGCGTGCAGGCGCTGCGTCAGCAGGGCATTCCGGTCGAGTTCGTATATCCGAAGGAAGGCGCGGTAGCGCTCGGCATGGGCATGTGCGCGGTGGACAAGTCGGCCAACGACGCGCTCGCGCAGAAATTCATCCAGACGGTGCTCTCGCCGCAGACGCAGGCCATCCTCGCCGAGAGTCAGGGTGTGGCGCCGTCGAACAAGAAGACCCAACTGTCGATGTCCGTGGCGGCACGCGTGCCGTCGCCGGCGCAGATCGACAAGCTCGTGCGTGTCGACTGGGATGTCGTCAACGCCAAGCGCGCAGAGTGGACGCAGCGCTGGAACCGTCAGATCGAGCGTTAAGGCGCAGGGAGATCACAAGCGCTATGAGCCCCCCATATTTGCGTCTCGAGCAACTCGGCAAACGCTTCGGTGACACCGTCGCGGTCGAGGGCGTCGATCTTTCGATTGCGCAGGGCGAGTTCATCTCGCTGCTGGGCCCGTCCGGCTGCGGCAAGACCACTACCTTGCAGATGATCGCCGGGTTCGTCGCGCCGAGTACCGGCCGCATTCTGCTTGAAGGCCGCGACCTCACGCCGGTGCCACCGGAAAAGCGCGGCCTCGGTATCGTGTTCCAAAGCTACGCGCTGTTTCCGCACATGACCGTGGCGCAGAACGTGGCATTCGGGCTGGACATGCGCCGCGTGGACCCGGGCCAGAAACAGCGTCGTGTGCAGGACGCGCTGGCGTTGGTGCACCTCGACCAGCATGCGCAGCGCTATCCGCGCGAACTCTCGGGCGGTCAGCGTCAGCGTGTGGCGCTCGCCCGGGCGTTGGTGATCGCGCCGCCTGTGCTGCTGCTCGACGAGCCGCTGTCGAATCTCGACGCGAAGCTGCGCGAACAGATGCAGGACGAGTTACGCGCCATTCAGCGCAAGGTCGGCACGACCACCATCATGGTCACGCACGATCAGGCCGAGGCGCTTGCCATCAGCGATCGCGTGGTGTTGCTCAACGCCGGGCGTGTGGTGCGCATCGATACGCCGCATGACGTGTACGAGGACCCGCGTGCCACGTTTGCCGCGCACTTCATCGGGCAGACCAATCTCATTACCGGTCAGCTCGACGTGCGCGGCGGGGTGGCCGTGCTCGACGCACAGGGCCACCGTCTCGCGGTGTCGCCCGCCCATGCCGGCGTGGCGTCGGCAGGTGGTGCGGGGCATGCGAAGGGTGGCCCGGCCACGTTCAGCCTGCGGCCCGAGCGCATTCGCCTGACATCGGCGACGGCGGGGCGGCTCGCCGGCCGCGTGGGCCAGCGCAGCTTCCACGGCAATCATTGGGTGCTTACCGTGTCGACGGCGCTCGGCGAGCTGCGCGTGCTGGTATCGAATGACGGCGTGGTCGCCGCGAACGATGGCGAAGCCGTCGGGCTCGATTGGGCCGAGGACGCGCTGCGTCTCGTGCAGGAGGGCGCATGAATGCTGCAACGTCTACGCCATCGGGAGTCGGCGCCGTGCCGGACATGAACGCGACAGCGGCGCTCTCGCCCGAGATCGCCAGCCAGCGGCGCGCCGCCTGGACGCTGGTCATGCCGGCGACGATCTACTTCCTCGTGCTGCTCGCGGTGCCGCTGGCACTGACGTTCGTGCTGAGCCTGCATGGCTTCGATCCGAACCTGGGCGGGATACTGCCGACGGTCTCGCTTCAGCACTACGTCGACATTCTGACCGACAGCTATTTCTACGAGATCTTCCTGCGCACGTTGCTGCTCTCCGTGGGCGTGACGATGCTGTGCGTGCTGGTCGGCGTGCCGGAGGCGTATTTCCTGTTCCGCATGCGTGATCCGTGGCGCTCGCTGTGTCTGGTGCTGGTGCTCGGGCCGCTGCTGATCTCGGTCGTCGTGCGCACGCTGGGCTGGTCGATCCTGTTGGGCCGTGAGGGGCTGGTCAATACCGTGCTTGCGAAGCTGGGGCTCATCGATCATCCCTTGCAGATGCTCTTCACGATGGGCGCGGTCACGGTGGCGCTGGTGCATGTGCTGGTGCCGCTCATGGTGCTCTCGGTGTGGACCTCGCTCACGCGGCTCGACCCGGCGGTGGCGCATGCCGCGCGCTCGCTGGGGGCGGGACGTGCGACGGTGATGTGGCGCGTGGTGCTGCCGCAGGTCACGCCGGGCATTCTGTCGGGCAGTCTGATCGTGTTCGCGCTAACGGCCAGCGCCTTCGCTACGCCGGCGCTCATTGGCGGGCGACGTCTGAAGGTCGTGGCGACCACGGCTTACGACGAATTTCTCGGCACGCTGAACTGGCCGCTTGGGGCTGCCATTGCCATCGTGCTGCTGATCGTCAACGTGGCCATCATCAGCGGATATAACCGTGCACTCGAGAAGCGCTTCACGCGCCGTCTCGGCTGAGGAGGCAAGGCGATGAATCGGCAAGATCCTCAGTACGACCGCAACGGTGTGGCGGCGCTCGCGTTCCACGTGGCGTTTCTGGTCTTCATCCTCGCGCCGCTGGTGGTGGTGTGTCTGGTGGCCTTTACGCCGGACAACTTCCTGTCGATCCCGACGCAGCACTTTTCGCTGCGCTGGTTCTCGTCGTTGATGAGCGACGAGGACTTCCAGTCGGCGCTGCGCACAAGTCTGTGGCTGGGGGTGACGTCAGCCAGCGTGTCGACGGTGCTGGCAGTGCCGACGGCGATGGGGCTGGCGCGCTACCGCTTCCCGGGGCGAGACGCGATCAATTCGTTCCTGCTCTCGCCGCTGATGATTCCGCCGGTGGTGCTGGGCATTGCGTTCCTGCGGCTGTTCACGCTGCTCGACATGGGGGGATCGTTCGTGAGCCTCGTGGCTTGCCATGCACTGCTGATCTTCCCGTATGCGCTGCGTCTGATCATGTCGGCGCTCGTGGGACAGGCCGACGAGGCCGAACGTGCGGCGCGCTCGCTGGGGGCCGGGCGCTGGACGACGTTTCGCCGTATCACGCTGCCGGCGATTCTGCCGGGCGTGGCCGGCGGCTGGGTGCTGGCGTTCATCAACAGTTTCGACGAACTCACGGCCACGATTTTCGTCACGTCGCCCACGACGATCACGCTGCCGGTGCGCATCTACATGAACATGAGCGAGACGGTCGACCCGAGCGTGGCAGCGATCTCGACGCTGCTCATCGGGCTGACGCTGGCAGTGATGCTGGTGCTCGATCGCATCTATGGACTGAACAAGGTTCTGGTTGGAAATCACTAAAACATGCAAAAGACATACGATATCGCCGTCATCGGCGGCGGCCTCGTCGGCATGGCGATTGCCTACGGGCTCGCCAAGCGCGGACAACGCGTCGTCGTTTGCGATGGCGAGGACAATGCGTTGCGCGCCGCACGCGGCAACTTCGGATTGGTCTGGGTGCAGGGCAAAGGCGGCACCTGCACGGACTATGCGCGCTGGTCGCTGCACTCGGCCAACACCTGGCAAGGCTTTGCCGACGAGTTGTTCGCGCGCACCGGCGTGAGCGTCGGCTTTCAGCGGCCCGGTGGCTTCAACATCGCGCAAACCCCGGAGGAGTTGGCGATCAAGGTCGAGAGCCTGCGCAAGTTGCAGGAAGCCGAGCCCGCACTCAAGTACGAAGTGCTCGATCACGATGCGCTTGCCGAGCGTCTGCCGGCGATCGGTCCCGACGTGGCTGGCGGCATCTATTCCCCGAACGACGGTCACGTAAGCCCGCTGTACACGTTGCGCGCGCTGTTCACGGCGTTCGAGCAGGCGGGCGGTGAATATGCGCCGAACGTGCGTGTGACCGACATTCGTCCGGTGGGCAGCGCGTTTCGCGTCAGCATGGGCGATGCGTCGTTCGACGCCGGGCGCGTGGTGCTCGCCGCGGGGCTGGGCAACCGCGATCTCGCGCCGATGGTGGGGCTGAATGCGCCGGTCAAGCCGCTGCGCGGTCAGATTCTCGTGACCGAGCGCGTCAAGCCCTTCCTTTCGTATCCGACGATTTATGTGCGTCAAACCGTTGAGGGCTCGGTCATGCTCGGCGACTCGGCCGAGGACGTGGGCTTCAACGACGGCGTGACACCGGATGTGCTCGCCGACATCGCCCGGCGCGGCATTGCGCCGTTCCCCTTGCTCAAGAACGTGCGCGTGGTGCGCGCGTGGGGGGCATTGCGTGTGATGACGGCTGACGGTCTGCCGATTTACGAAGCCTCCGAGGCTTACCCGGGCGCGTTCCTCGCGACCTGCCACAGCGGCGTGACGCTTGCCGCCGCGCATTGTGAAACCATCGCGCCGTGGATTCTCGGCGGCCCGCGTCCCGCGCTTCTGGATCATTTCTATGCCAAACGTTTCGCTGCTTAAATCGCTGGCGCGCAAGGATGGCGCGACGGTACGAATGTTCATCGAGGGTGCGCCGGTCGACGTGCCGACCGACATGAATGTGGCCGCCGCCTTGCTCTTTTCGGGGGTGACGGCGTGCCGCACCACGCCCGTGACGGGCAGCGAGCGCGCGCCGTTCTGCATGATGGGCGTGTGCTTCGACTGTCTTGTGGAGATCGACGGTGTGCCGAACCGGCAAGGGTGCATGACGCCCGTGCGCGAGGGCATGCAGGTGCGCCGCATGGATGGCGCGAGGAGTGTGGCATGAGCACGAAAATCGTGGATTTGCTGGTGATCGGCGCGGGTCCGGCCGGATTGGCGGCGGCGCTGGAGGCGAAGCGTCACGGGCTCGCGCCGCTGGTCGTCGACGAAAACGTGCTGCCCGGCGGCCAGATCTATCGCAGCGTGAGCCGCTCGCCGCTGGCCGACCCGGCGGTGCTCGGGCCGGACTACCTGCGCGGACGTGCGCTCGTCGACGCGTTCGTGGCTGCCGGCATCGACTATTGGCCGCAGACGCTCGCATGGCAGATCGGCGCAGACCGACGCGTGTCGATCACGCGGCAGGGCGCGGGCGGCGGCACGCTGCAAATCGAAGCGGGCGCCATTGTGCTTGCGAGCGGCGCGCAGGAGCGGCCGTTTCCGATTCCCGGCTGGACGCTGCCCGGTGTGATGGGCGTGGGCGCGGCGCAAACGCTGCTCAAGGCGTCGGCACTGGTGCCCGATTCGCCCGCAGTGCTGGCCGGTTGTGGCCCGTTGCTCTATCTGTTCGCGTGGCAACTCATCAATGCCGGCGTGCCGGTGCGCGCCATTCTCGATACGGCCGAGCCGGGCGCACGGCGTGAAGCCTTGCGTCACGCGGGCGGGGCCTTGCGGGCGCCGTCCTATCTGATGAAGGGCTTCAAGCTGCTGCGCGCCATTCGCGCGGCGGGCGTGCAACACGTGAAGCACGTGACATCGTTGCGCGTGCTCGGAAGCCAGCGGGCCGAGGGCATCGAGTATGTCGCGCTCGGTCGCACGGCGCGCATCGACACGGCGCTCGTGTTGCTGCATCAGGGCGTGATTCCCAACACGCAGGTCACGCGCTCGATCGGCTGCGAGCATGCGTGGGACGCGGCGCAGTTGTGCTGGCGCCCGAAGACCGACGCGTGGGGCGAGACGAGTTTGTCCGGCATCTTCGTGGCCGGGGATGGCGCGGGGATCGCCGGTGCGCTGGCCGCCGAGCCGTCGGGACGGCTCGCGGCGGCGCAGGCCGCCGTGAAGCTCGGCAAGCTCGACGAGGCGAAGCGCGACTCGCGCGCGCTTTCCCTGCGCCGTGAACTGGCGGCGCACACGGCGATTCGCCCGTTCCTCGATGCGCTGTACCGGCCAGCCGAGGCGTTTCGCGCACCCGCCGACGACAGCACCATCGTGTGCCGCTGCGAAGAGGTCACGGCCGGAGATGTGCGTCGCATGGCGGGGCTGGGCTGTGTCGGCCCGAACCAGACGAAGACGTTTTCGCGTTGCGGCATGGGTCCGTGTCAGGGCCGGTTCTGTGGCATGACGGTGGCGGAGCTGCTGGCACAGGCGCAGGGCTGCGCGGTGCCGGAAGTCGGGTACTACCGCATTCGTCCGCCGATCAAGCCGGTCACGCTGGGCGAGTTGGCCACGGCGGTCGAGACCCCGGATTTTCTGAGTGAGCGAGCAGGCTTCCCCAAGTAGGTGAGATGGCTCGCGCCTCTCATCTACGCTTTTTATTCCTTTTGGAGACGTGGTTAATGAGCGATATTCAACGCCATCACACGAACGCACGGATGAGCCGTGTCGTGGTGCATAACGCAACGGTGTACATCGGCGGTCAGACGGCCGACGACCGCACGCAGGACATCACCGGGCAGACGCAGCAAGTGCTCGCGAAGATCGACGGTTATCTGAAGGACGCCGGTATCGACAAGTCGCGTCTGCTCTCGGCGCAAGTCTGGCTCAAGGACATCGAGTCGGACTTCGCCGGCATGAACGCCGTGTGGGACGCGTGGACGAGCCCGGGCAACACGCCGACGCGCGCCACCGTCGAGTCGCGTCTCGCGGCCGCTGACCTGCTCGTCGAGATTGCCGTGATCGCTGCTGCGAAGTAATCGGCGAAACCGTACGCTGTCGGCATTCGGGGCCCGCGACGATTCGCGGGCCTTTTTCATGGGGCGTGTCCGGGCGGCGTGCAAAGGCTCGGGTACATGCACCGGTGAATGGAATCGATTCGTTGACGGTTGCGCTTTGTCGTGGGAAAGAGCTAAGCGCAGGCATAATGCGCAGGCCGCGAGGCAACGCCACTTTCTTAAACCGATGACGCCTTTGACGTTGCCGAAATGACGGACCAATCGACAGACCAGGCTATCCGCGCCAAATCGCAAAGAGGACGAGACTTCTCTCGTCGCGTGCTGGGCTTGCGCAGTCTGGGTTGCGCGCTGAGTGCCATTGCCGTTTTCACGGTGTTTCAACACACGGGAGCGTCTCACCTCGCCTATGGCGTGTGGGCGCTCAACGCATTCCTCTGGCCGGCTCTCGCCCACGCGATTGCCATGTCGGCGCTCGATCCGGTCTCGGCCGAGCGTCGCAATCTGGTGTGCGATTCGGCCTTCGGCGGGGGCTGGGTCGTGGCAATGCACTTCAGCGGCGTGCCGTCGACCGTATTGATCTCGATGTTGCTCATGCACAACGCGTCGGCGGGCGGCTACCGGCTGCTGCGCGACGGCACGCTGGCCATGATCGTCGGCGGTGCCCTCACGGGCGCGGTGCTCGGTTTCGTGTTCAAGACCGATATCGAATTCTCCGAGTTGCTGGCGAGCTTGCCGCTGCTCATGATCTATCCGACGCTCGTCGGGCTCACGAGTTTTCGTCTGGCGAAACGACTCTCGAAAAGCGAGCGCGCGTTACGCAGGATCAGCGATCAGGACGATCTGACGTCGCTGCTCAACCGCCGTTCATGGATGCGTGCGCTGACGAACTGCTATGCGGAAAAGCGCACCGGCCGGTCGGGCACTGCGAGCATTGCGCTCATCGATATCGACGGATTCAAGGAGATCAACGACATCCATGGCCATCTCCAGGGCGATTCGCTGATCCGGATGCTCTCCGACGTGCTGTCGAACGAGTTGGGCAGCCATGGTGTGATCGGCCGCTACGGTGGCGACGAGTTCTGTGTCCTGTTCGACGGACAACCGGCCGAGAAGGCCCGCAAGAAACTGGAGACGGTGTGCGCGGTACTGGCCGAGGCCACGCGGGGCCTCGATGCATCGGGCAGCGTCACACTGAGTGTTGGCGTTGCCGATTTCGACGCGGACCTGGTCTCGCCGACATCGTGGCTGGCGCTGGCCGACGGCGCCCTGTACTCGGCCAAGCGCTCAGGGAAGAACCAGATCGTGATCGCACCCGCCAGTGGCGATTTCGAAGGCGTGGTGTTGCGGTAACGAGGCGGCGCTTGGCTCGCCGTCAGACCGCCTCGTCGTCGGTGCCGCTGATCCACGGCGTGAGCGCCTGACGCGCGTCCTGCATCATGAAGTTGACCAGCGTCGTCGACACCCCGAGCGACTGGGCGATCTCACGCTGGGTACAGTCCTGGAAGTAATACATCTCGAATACGGTGCGCGTGCGCTCGGGCAGTGTCTTGAGGCGGTCGAGCATGCCGCCGATCATCTGCCGGGCGGTGACCTGCGCCTCAGGCGAGGCGCCACGATCGGGCATGTCGATGGCTTCCTCCTCCACCGTGAACACCCGGTTTTCAATCTGCTGGCGGCGGTAGCCATCGAGCGCGAGATTGCGCACGACCTGCATCACATAGCTGGCGGGATGGCGCACGGGGCACGGGCTGCGCGCATCGCAGAGTTTGATGTAGGCGTCTTGAACGACATCTTCGGCTCGGCACGGACAGCCAAGAATGCGCATGGCCAGACCGACCAATGCGCGCCGGTGTGTCACGAAGACCTGCCCGACGACGCCGTCTTCCGGCGCATCGGTACCCGCAGGCATCCAGCCGGGATATCCGGCGTAACTCAACTGCTCGCTCATGCTTTTGCCTCCAAATCGGCATCGAAGGCACGGCTGTGTGGCTAAGTGTGCAACTGTCGCTTTGCGACCACACTGGCGAGCCCCGCAAGGGGCGCGAACACAGCCGATGACAAAGTGACGGACGAACGCTGCCGGGAACAACGCGCTTGGCGTATTCCGACACAACGGTGCAGGGAGAAAAGACAGGAATGCAGATCGTCTGCCGCGCCGCCCCACGGCGTGGCGCCCATAGCAAGGGGCACGCCTATCAATTCACGTAGGGTCAGCAGCAAATTTGATGTAAACGATAGTGAAAATGAGAACTGTTTGCAATTAATATTTTGAGTCGCAAGACGATCCCCGATTGATGCGTCGTTTATTTCGTTATGCCAATGAGCCTTGCTTTGCAATTCATCAGGATTGCCGATACCTCGGGAACTGCGGCGCAAGCCGCATCCCTCGCTGCGCTTGTGGCGCGGCTAAGCCCAGATGAACAGGCCAGGATGGCCCGGCTGCTAAGGGAGGACGACCGTGCACGGTTTGCCACCGTGCGCAGCGCATTGCGCGACGCGTTGGGACGCGAACTGGGACTGCCGCCGGGCAGCATCGCCCTGGAGGTCGACGCCCATGGGCGGCCACGTCTGGCCGGGGGCGGGCGGCTGGATTTCAATGTGAGTCACGCAGGCCGGTGGGGCCTGCTCGCGTATGCCTTTGGCATGCAGGTCGGCGTCGACATAGAACGGCTCGATGCCGTGGCCGATCCCCGTGCCGTGTGGGATGTCTGCCTTCACGCGGACGAAAAGGAGGGGCTCATGGGGCTGGCGGCCCAGCCGACAGGGCGGAACGCTGGAATGCGGCCGTTGTTTCACTGGCTCTGGTGCCTGAAGGAATCCGCGTTCAAGGCGCTCGGCACGGGCTTGCAGGACGGTCTGACGTCGCTGAGTCTCGATGTGGCGGCGCTCGCGCGTGCGGTGGCGGACCACGGCATCGACTTCGACGCGACCCGAAGGCTGTCTGTGCCGCCGTCCGCCATTGCGTGGCACGCCCACGACGCCGGGCTGGCGCAAGCGTTGCGGGGGCTGGAGTTGAGACCCCTGCCTGCGCCACCGGGATACGGGGCGGCGCTGGCGTGGCTGCCGAGGGGGTAAATTGCCCGGACGCTGGTCCGTCTGTCGGCCAGGAGGGGGCGCAGACCGCGCTGTCCCGCCGCAAGATGCTTAGAGGAGCGATCGATGAGTTTCGACGACGAGAATGGCGTGTTCCGGGTGGTCATCAACGACGAAGAGCAATACGCCATCTGGCCGGACTACCGGCCGGTGCCCGCAGGCTGGCGTGAAGTCGGCGTGAGCGGCAACAAGGCAACGTGTCTGGCCCATATCGAGACGGTCTGGACGGACATGCGTCCGCGCAGTCTGCGCGAGCATCTGGCGGCTCAGGGCGACGGGCGCAATGGCGTTTGAGGCCTGCCGCCTGCTGTGCCTGCCTTGCGCGGGGGGCAGTGCAACGGTCTACTCGCGCTGGGCGCAGGCCGCGCCGTCATGGCTGGCGGTGCGCCCGCTCGAGCTGCCGGGGCGCGGCACGCGTCACCACGAGCCGTTGCAACACGACCCGCACCTGCTGGCGGACCAGTTGAGTGACGAGTGCCTGTCGCAGCACATCGGGCCGGGCACGCGCTTCGCCTTGTTTGGCCACAGCCTGGGCGGGCTGCTCGCGTTCGAGATCGCGCATCGGTTGCATGCGCGCGGGTGTGCACCCGTGGCGCTGTTCGTGGCGGCGAGCCGTGCGCCGTCCACGCGGGACGACAGCCGCTACGCGGCGCTGCGTGACGATGCCGAGGTGCTGGCCGAGATGCGTGCACTGGGCGGCACGCCGGAGGCGCTGCTCGCCGAGCCTGAGCTGATGGCGATGGTGCTGCCCGTCATCAAGGCCGACTTCCAGTTGTGCGGGCATTACCGCCGTCAGCCGCGCGCATCGTTGCCGGTGCCGATTCACGCGCTGGCGGGCAAACGCGATACCTTCGCCCCGGAAATGCTCGATGACTGGCGTTGTGAGACGAGTGATGCCTACACACGTACCGATTTCGACGGCGATCATTTCTTCGTGCGGGACGACCCGGCCCATTTGCTCGCTGTGATTGCCAACCGGCTGGCATCTGCGATGCATGCGCCACGCACGCTGGCGGCGGCTCGATGAGCGCGCTCGGGCAGGGCGAACGGGAGCGTCAGATCAAGTGAATGCCGAATCTTTCGATCTGGCGGCAAGTCTGCCGGACATCGTGCGAGGGGAGTTGGGGCCGCTGTGCGCCGGACTGGCGTTCGGTGCGCGAATACCTGCCGACTTGCGTGCGGGCGATGTCGTCATCGGCCTGACGGATCTCGACGTCCATCTGCCCGCCATGTTCGACGGCGTGCGCCGGATCGTGCCCGGCGTGGAGCCGCGTGCGCTCATGTCGCAGTGGGGCAAGTTCTACTTCCGCGCCGTCGTGCCAGCGGCACTGGCCATTACCATCGTGCACGGCCGCGAGCTGACACTCGATCCCGCCGCCTGTGGCGTGGTGCTGCGCGGCGGATTGCCCGTGCAAGTGCGTTTTCCCGTCGATAGCTGGTGCCCCCCGGGGCCGCACGATGGCGATGCATTCGTGTCGCCACCCGCCTCGGTACGCCTGTCCTCATTGATCCATGCGCATCTGCCGGCAGCGATTGCCGCGATGCATCGTGCTGCCGGTGTCTCGGCACGCGTGCTTTGGAGCAATGCGGGAAACTTGCTGGAATTCATTGTCGGACAGATGCGGCAGGTGCGGCAGGTGCCGTCGCTGGCCGCGCGGGCGGCCGAAGACTATGCGTGGCTCTTCGAGGCAGACGCCGGTTTCGGCCAAACCGCCGACAATCCGCTATTTCACACCGTGCGTTACGTCTCGCCGCCGTCACAGGTCATGCCCACGCCAATGCGTGCGCGGCGTGTGTGCTGTCTGCGCTATCAGTTGGCCGGTAAAGGCACCCGATGCGACGAGGCGCTGCTGTGCGGTGCGTGTCCCTTGTTGCTGACGATGACCCCGGCGCAATTGCAGCGGCAGTTGGCGTTGCAGGCGGGCGGCGCGCCGCAGTAACTCGAATCGCCGGACAGCGACGATCGCTCGTCATGTCGAATCCGCTGAGGGAGACGGCACCGTCAGGCTGACGGTGCCGTGTTTCCGCGGACGAATGCCGCTCATCCCGCCAGGGCGGCGATGCGCGACGTCGGGGCGGGCGGGGTGGGTGGATGGGGTGACTTGGTCTGTTCCGGCGCACGGGCAAGCAGCGACGTGGCGATTTCGGCCGAGCGGGTCGCCAGAATCGAGAGCAACGTATCCGACAGGCCATGCGTGGGTTCGCAATAGCCTTGCAGATAGATGCCGGGCTGGAAGTTGGCACGGGTGCGAAGGCGGTAGTCGCGCTCGCCCTCGAAGCCGTCGAGCCAGGGCTGCACGCCAGCGAGCAGATGCTCGTGCGTGCGGCGCTCGTAGCCGGTGGCGAGCACCACCACGTCGTAGTGATGTACCACTGCGCGGCCGGTGAGGCGCTCGTGCATATGCAACGTGACACGCTCGCCGTCGGCGTGCGCTTCCTGAATGTCGTGGCAGGACAGCAGCGCGTGATGACCGTGACCGCCCACGCGCTGCTGATACAGCACGTCGTAGATGCGGGCGATCAGGTCGTCGTCGACCACGGCGTAGTTCGTATTGCGGAACTCGTCGAGAATGCGTTCGCGCTGCTCGACGGGTTGCGCGTAGATGAAGTCGGTAAATTGCGGATCGAAGATTTCGTTGACGAACGGGCTGCTGTCCGCCGGTTTGAGCGCTCGCCCGCGCATGACGAGATCGACTTGCGCCTGCGGCCACTGTTCCGCGAGATCGAGGAAGATCTCAGCCGCGCTTTGCCCGCCGCCAACGACCGCTACGCGGCGTGGCTGTGTGTCGCCAAGCGACGCCACACGCGCAAGATATTGCGACGAGTGGAACGTGCGCGCGTGGCCGGCCGCATGCAGCGGCGCAAACACGGGCGGAATATGCGGTGTGCCGCCCGCACCGAGAATCACGTTGCGCGTGCGTCGCGAGTCCGTTTCGCCTTGTGCGTTGCGCGAATGCACCTGTAGGGCCACGACCTGATCGCGCTCCAGCACGGGCTCGATGCCGGTCACTGTCTCGCCATAGGCGCATTGACCATGGAAGTGGGCCGCGGCCCAGCGCAAGTAGTCGTTGTACTCGCGCCGTGTCGGGTAGTGGCTCTGGAGGTTGATGAACGCGGACAGGCGTGCTTTCTCGTGCAGATAGTTGATGAAAGTGAAGCGGCTGCGCGGATTGCGCAACGTCGCCAGATCTTTGAGATAGGCGATCTGCATGCGGCTGTTCGAGAGCAGCATGTTGCCGTGCCACGTAAATTCGGGCTGCTTCTCGAGAAAGAGGAAGCGGGCAGGTCCCAGCCGCTGGCCGCAGTGCTCTTCCAATGCGATGGCCAGCGCGAGATTGGACGGGCCGAAGCCGACGCCGATCAGATCATGGGTAAGACAAACGTGGGACGTTGTGGACGGTTCGGTACTTGCGTGCATGAGGGCCTCGGCAAGGTCATCCGGTGAGTTCACCCGGACCCGGAATCGGGGGGAATGCGCACAGGGCATCCGTTTCCCGAGAGACGAGAGTCCCGTGCCGAAATTTACCCCTCGGGTGGGGCGGGGGCATCGTGAGACGCGGTGGCCCAAATTTTCGGTGTCCTGAATCGTCTTTGAGCGGTGGAGCCGGGAATGCGCCGCCGGGCGCGGCCGTGGCTCCTTGGTTCCTTCATCGAGATCGGTCGCGCGGCGCTGGTGCGCCAGTGGCGGCGGATCGCAGCGGAGAGCGTCGTGTTCCTGTTTCTGTTCCTGTTACGTGCCTCGCGCTGGCTGCTTGCCGCCGCGGTGGCCGCCTCGCTGGCTTGCGGCGTGGCGAACGTCATGCTGATTGCTTCGATCAACCGCGCGCTGGGCGCGCCGGCGGCGGAACTTGGCGCGCTCGCATGGCGCTTCGCGGCGCTCGCGGTCCTGTCGATGCTTGCCCAGATGTGTGCGGGCGCGCTTTTCACTCGCCTCGGGCAGCGCACGCTGGCGGAACTGCGTCGCCACGTCTCGCGCATCATCGTGAACGCCCCGCTGCGTGTGGTGGAGTCGACCGGCGGCGCGCGCGTGCAATCGGTGCTCGCCGACGATGCCAACCACGTCGCCAACTTCTTCATCGGTTTGCCAACGCTGGTGATGAACGGCGCGATCGTCACAGGTTGTTTCCTGTACCTGGCGATTCTCTCGTGGCCCATCTTCCTGATGGCCTGTGTGGCGATCGGCCTTGGCGCGCTCGGCTATCACGTCAGTCATACCAAAGTGATTCGCTATCTGCGCACCGCCGGCCAACGGCAGGACGAACTCTTCGGGCATTTCCAGACGCTGGCCTCCGGTGCGAAGGAGCTCAAGCTCAATCGCCGCCGTGCCGATGCGTTTCTCGCGCGTGTACTCGGTTCTGCCATCGAAGCCGTTCGCGAAAACCGCTCGCGCGGCCTCACGCTGTTCATCTTCTCCGTCAGTTGGGTGCGCTTTCTGTTCTTCGCGCTCATCGGGCTGGTGCTGTTCGTGCTGGTCGGCGCCACGTCCGGCGGCACGCATGTGGCGACCGGCTATGCCATCGTGTTTCTGTACATGGTGACGCCGCTCGAAGCCATGCTCAACAACATCCCGCTGCTGACCATGGCGCGGGTGGCGAGCGAGCGCATTCAGAAAGTCACCGAAGCCATGCGCAGCGAGGAGTCGACGGCGTCTGACGTCACGGACTCAGGCGCGCCGCTGGTGCGCCTGCACGGCATCACGCATAGCTACTATCACGAGCAGCAGGACGAGATCTTCCGCATGGGGCCCATCGACCTGACGTTCCGTCCCGGTGAAATCACCTTCCTGATCGGGGGGAACGGCAGCGGCAAGACGTCGTTGGCGAAGTTGCTCACGGGGCTTTATGTGCCCGAGAGCGGCGAAATCGTGTGGAACGGCCAGCCGGTCGGGATTCACAACCGGGATCGCTACCGGCAACTGTTCTCGGCGATCTTCTTCGACTTCCATCTGTTCGAGACCCTGCTCGGCGCCGACGACGCGCAGACCGATCCGGCACGCATCGATGCGTTTGCGGCACGCTGGCTGGCGCGGCTGCACTTGCAACACAAGGTGAGCGTGACGAACGGCGCGTTCTCCACGCGCGATCTTTCGCAGGGGCAGCGCAAGCGTCTTGCGCTCGTGGCCGCCTGTGTGGAAGACAGGCCGTTCCTCGTGTTCGACGAATGGGCGGCCGATCAGGATCCGGTGTTCAAGGAAGTCTTCTATCGCGAGATCCTGCCTGAGTTGAAGGCGCAGGGCAAAACGGTCCTCGTGATCTCGCACGACGACCGCTATTTCGGGCTGGCCGATCGACTGGTGAAGATGGAGAACGGTCAGTTGATCGCCGATGCAGAGCCGGTCGTTGCGCTCAGTCCGACGCCGGGCGCCGAGGCGAATGCAGAAAAACCGCAATCATCCGCGCAGACCCCTTAAATTGCAGGCCCGAGGATCGTCAATGAAAGTGCGGCGCGTCTGGCGCCGCGGTTTCGTTGAGGATCCAATCATGCTCGATACGATGCTCGATGTGCGCGCCTTGCGCACCAATGGCGACCTCCCGATGGTGGTCGAACCGCGCGATGCCGGCGTGCCCATCGAGGCCGCCGCCAGTGCCCTGCACGCGCTGGTGGACGACTATCTTCCGACCCACGGCGGTGTGCTGTTCCGCGGGTTCCGCGTCGATGGCGACGCGTCGTTCCGCGAGTTCGCCGCGTCGTTCGGCCACTCGTTGCTCACCTACGAGTTCGGCTCGACACCGCGCAGCAAGGTGGCGCAAGGCGTATACACGTCGACCGAATATCCGCCGCACCAACACATTCCTTTGCATAACGAACAATCGTACACGCGCGATTGGCCGATGAAGATCTGGTTCTACAGCGTGCAGACGGCGCCCGAAGGCGGTGAGACACCGATTGCCGACAGTCGCCGCATCTACGCGCGTCTGCCGCAGGCGCTTCGAGAGCGTTTCGCGCAGAAGGGGTTGATGTACGTGCGCAATTTCGGCAACGGCTTCGACGTGCCGTGGACGCAGGTCTTCAACACGGAGGACCGCGCCGAAGTGGAAGCCTATTGTCGCGCTCACCGCATTGCCTGCGAGTGGAAGGACGACGGTGAATTGCGCACGCGTCAGGTGTGTCAGGCCGTGGCGCAGCATCCGACGACCGGCGATTGGGTCTGGTTCAATCAGGCGCATCTGTTTCACATCTCCAATCTCGAGCCCGACGTGCGCGAGACGCTGCTCGATGTCGTGGGCGAGGAGGACTTGCCGCGCAACGTGTACTACGGCGACGGCAGTCCGATCGAGGAGGAGGCGCTGGCGACCATCCGTCATGTGCTGGAGGCGGAGAAGATCAGCTTCCCGTGGCAGAACGGCGACGTGCTGATGCTCGACAACATGCTCGCCGCTCACGCGCGTTCGCCGTTCAAAGGGCCGCGCAAAGTGGTGGTGGCCATGGCGCAGGCGCACGGCGCCGATCGCTGATCGCTGATCGCTGATCGCTGCGCCAGTGTCTGGACACCCGGCCGTTGTCCCATTGTCTTGTTGCTCCTTACCGCGTTCCGCCGTTCGTTGTTTGCCCTTGCCGCCACGGCGGCGGCCACGCGCCAGTCTTTGATTCCGCTCCTGCTTCGTGAGTCGCTACCGTCATGAACGACGCTCTCCGCCTGCCTGTCCCTTTCGGTCCGCTTGCCCCGTTGGCCGCCGCATCGCCCGGTGCGCCCATTGAACACGTCGTCGACCTGCTGCGCGCGCGCGCCCGCCTCGAGCCTGCGCGTGAGGCACTGCGCGTTCTGTCCCGCGACGAGGGCGACGGCGAGGCGCTCAGTTGCGCTGGCCTGGACACGCGTGCCCGCGCGGTCGCGGCGACGCTGCAACGGCTCGCCGGCGCACAGGCCCACGGCGAGCGCGGTGTATTGCTCATGCCGACGGGGCTGGACTACGTGGCCGGCTTTTTCGGTTGTCTGTACGCGGGGGCGATCGCGGTCCCGGCGTTTCCGCCCGAGTCGGCGCGTCCGCAGCATCTCGCGCGCGTTCGCTCCATCTTGAAGGATGCCCGCGCGCGCTTCGTGCTCACCGACCGGCAGCATCGCGACGCTCTGCTGGCCTTCGGCGATGCCGTGCCGGAATTGCGCGGTGTCGAGATCGTCGTGATCGATGAGATCGACGACACCGTGGCGGCGCAATGGCAGGAAACGTCCGTCGCGCCAACGGATCTGGCGTTCCTGCAATACACGTCCGGCTCGACCTCGACGCCCAAGGGCGTGATGGTCAGCCACGCGAATCTGATGGCAAACGAAGCGTCCATCGTGTCAGGGCTGGGCATGACCCGCGACGACACGATGGTGAGCTGGCTGCCGCTTTATCACGACATGGGCCTGATCGGCGGGCTGCTCTCGCCGATCTATCGCGGTTCGCGTCTCGTCCTGATGTCGCCCCAGTGCTTTCTGGAGCGGCCGGTGCGATGGTTGCGCGCGATCGACAGGTTTGGCGGCACGGTGAGCGGCGGCCCGGATTTCGCGTATCGGCTGTGTGCGCAGCGTATCGACGCCGGCACCATCGCGTCGCTGAACCTGCGGGGGTGGCGGCTGGCGTTCTCGGGGTCTGAGCCGGTGCGTCACGACACGCTGGTCGATTTTTGCGAGGCATTCGCCCCGGCGGGCTTCGAGCCGTCGGCGGTGTACCCCTGCTACGGGCTGGCTGAGGCCACGCTCTTCGTGACAGGCGGCCAGCGGGGCGACGGCATGGCGGCCGCCGAATTCGACCGGACCGCGATGGCGGAACAACGCGCGCAGGTGTCCGGGGCAGAGGGCACGATGCTCGTCGGATGCGGTACCACGCAGGCCGATCACGAGGTTCGGCTCATGACGTGGAGCGAGTCGCCCGACGTCGCACCGTCGCCGGTGGAGGCGGGGGGCGTAGGCGAGATCTGGGTACACGGGCCGAGCGTCGCAAAAGGCTATTGGCACAACGACGAGGCCAGCGCACGCACCTTCGTGCAGGCCGACGGCAAGCGCTGGCTGCGCACCGGCGATCTCGGTTTCCTGCATGACGCTCAGTTGTACATCACTGGCCGTTGCAAGGACATCATCATCGTGCGCGGCCACAATCTTTACCCGCAGGATCTGGAAAAAGCCGTCGAGGCGGATGTCGAACTCGTGCGCAAGGGGCGGGTGACGGCCTTCGCTGTCGAGATCGACGGGGAACCCGGTATCGGCATTGCGGCGGAAGTTGGCCGCAGCGTGCAGAAGATGGTGCCGCCGCAGTCGCTGGCCGAAGCCGTCGCAGTGGCGGTTGCCGACGTCTGCCAACAAGCGGCGTCGGTGGTGGTGCTGCTCAATCCGGGCGCTTTGCCAAAGACGTCGAGCGGCAAGTTGCAGCGCAGCGCGTGCGCGAAAGGCTGGCGCGACGGATCGCTCGACGCGTGGGCGGTATGGCAGAACGGGGCCGTCGTCGGGGACGCACCGGATGAACTCCGCGAGCCGAAGGGCGGAAAAACGACAGGTGCCCCCATTGAGGATGCGCGCTACGCGGCCGTAGCCGAGATCTGGCGCGAAGTGCTCGGGCGTCGCGAGGTGAGTCCGGAGGATCACTTCTTCCTGTGCGGCGGAAGTTCGTTGCTTGCCATGCAGGTGCTTGCGCGCGTGCAGGAGCGTCTGGGGTTGCGCGCGACGCCCGCTTCGCTGTACGAGCATGCCCGTCTTGGCGAGTGGGTGAAGGAATTGGCCAGACTGTCGCCGGGTTCGACCGCCGGGGGCAATGGGGGCCATGGGGGCAATGGGGGCAATGGGGGTAATGGGGACAACGGGACGGCGCTGCGAATTCCGGCCGCTACGCCGTTGGCGCAGACGGCTGAGCAGCGCGTCTACCGCCAGTCGTTTGCGCAGGCGCGACTGTGGTTCGTTCACCGGCTCGATCCGGCGAACAGCGCGGCCTACCACGTGGGTGGGCAGTTGCTCGTCAAGGGCCGGTTCGATGCGCAAGCGTTTGTTCGTGCGCTCGAAGTGGTGACGACGCGTCACGACGCTTTGCGTACGACGTTCGACGAGCGTGACGGTGTTGCCGTGCAGATCGTGCACGCGCGCGTCGACGTGCCTTTCTCGCAGCTCGATCTGTCAGCGCAGGACGATCCCGCCGCCGCCACAAGGCTGACCAGCGAACTGCTTGCACAGCCGTTTGCCCCTGAGTCGACGCCGCCGTGGCGTGTGGCACTGCTGCGCACGGCGGAAGACGCGTCGCGGCTGGTGTTCGTGTTGCACCACCTGGTGACGGACGCGTGGTCGATGACCGTGTTCGTCGACGAACTGGCGCGTGCTTACGCGGCGTGTGCCGTGGGCGGCGTGCCGGTGTATGAGGCGGTGCCCGTGCAGCCCGGCGATCACGCCCATTGGCAACACGCCCGGGTCGACGGTGCGGCGCTCGCCAGCGAGCTCGACTGGTGGCAGGCGCGTCTGCCCGAGCCGTCGCCCGTGCTGGCGTTACCGGTGGATCGCGCGCGAGGTGCGCTGCGCAGCGGCGCGGGGCGCACGCTGTCGTTCGAATTCCCGACGGGCCTCACGCGCGACGTGCTGACTTACGCTGCGCAGCGCAAAGCCACGCCCTTCATCGTGCTGGCGGCGTCGTTCCAGTGGCTGCTGCATCGCTATGCGGGGGAGACGGACATTCGCGTGGGGGTGCCGATTGCGCAGCGTGACGTGGCGGGGCTCGAGCGCATGCTCGGGTGTCTCGTGAACACGCAGGTCTGGCGCGCACAGATCGACCCGTCGGCGGATTTCGACACGTTGGTCGCGCAGGTCCGCGACGGGGCGCTCGAGGCGCAGGCACATCGTGAGGCGCCGTTCGAGCGCGTGGTGGAGCGCATCGCACCGCAGCGCAGTCTCGGACAGTCGCCGCTGTTTCAGGTGATGCTGAATCATCACGTCGCCAACGCGGCGGCGTCGCGCGCGGCAGCGGGCTGGCCGGCCGGCCTGAACGTGATCGCCGAGCCGCTGACGGGCGGCGCCCAATACGACCTCGCCCTCGACATCGACGAGTTGCACGAGACGGCGGGGCGCGGCGCAACGGCTAATGCCGACCCGCTCGACGGCGTGACCTTACGCGCGCGCCTCACGTTCCCGACCGACCTGTTCGACGCTGCGACCATCGAGCGCTTGGGGGCGGATTGGTCCGCAGGGCTTGCCACACTGCTCGCGCGCTCGACACAGCCGCTGGCGTCGCTCGACGTGGCGTTCGTGAATCCATGGGATGAGGGTCGTCGCGCCGTGCCACCGCTTGCCGACGCGTCGTTTCAGAGCGTCCCGGCGCTCATCGATGCACGGGCAGCGCAGCAACCGTCGGCCATCGCTTTGCGCGACGAAGCGGGCACGCTCACGTATGCCGCGCTGGTGCGCGAGGCGAACCGCGTCGCCCATTGGCTGCTCGCGCAGGGCGTGGCACCCGAGGCGCGCATCGGTCTGGCGATGACCCGACAGGCCGGCATGGTCAGCGGTTTGCTCGGCATCATGAAGGCGGGTTGCGCGTTCGTACCGCTTGACCCGGCGTATCCCGCCGAGCGTCTCGCACAGATCATCGACGATGCGGGAATTTCGCTGGTGCTGACGCAGGCGTCGCTGGCAGAGGCGTCGTGGTTGCCAAAGCAACGTGGCGTCGTGGCCGAGATTGCGTCCGATGCGTCGCTGTCGGCAAATACGCCCGATGGGGTGCCGCACCCGGATCAATTGGCGTACCTGATCTACACGTCGGGCTCGACCGGCACGCCGAAGGGGGTGGCGGTCGCGCACGGTCCGCTGGCGATGCATTGCCGCGCAACAGGGGCGCAGTACCGGCTCACGCCCGACGTGTGCGAGCTGCACGTCCTCTCCATCAATTTCGACGGCGCCCATGAGCGCTGGATGGCGCCGTTGATTTGTGGCGCATCGTTGTTTATCGCGGACGAGCGGCACTGGGCGCCGCAAACGATGGTCGACGCGATGCGTCGTCACGGGGTGACGAATGCGGGCTTCCCGACAGCCTATCTATGCCGTCTTGCCACGAGCGGGGTGAGCGACGCACCGGCGCTGCGCCTGCTGTCGTTCGGTGGTGAAGCGATGCCCTGGCCCGCGTTGCGCGCGGCGCAGGCGATGTTCCGTCCGGCGCAGACGATCAACGGCTATGGCCCGACCGAGACGGTGATGACCCCGGTCGCGTGGTCCATCGACGGTGCGCTGGACGCGCAACCGGCGGCACAACTCGCGGGGCAGGCGTACGCGCCCATCGGCGCGCCGGTCGGCAACCGCCGGGCGTGGGTGCTCGACCCGTGGCTTGGCGAGGTGCCGCTCGGCGCCGTTGGCGAACTGTACCTGGGCGGGGAAGGGGTGGCGCGCGGCTATCTCGGGCGACCGGGACTCACGGCCGAGCGCTTCGTGCCGGACCCTCGCGGTGAGCCGGGCGCGCGGATGTATCGCACGGGTGATCGCGTGCGACGCGCGGCCGATGGCACGCTCGTGTACCTCGGCCGCTTCGACCAGCAGGTGAAGGTGCGGGGCTTTCGCATCGAGCCGGGCGAGATCGAGACGCAGTTGCTGCGCGAACCGGGCGTTGACGATGCGCTGGCGGTCGTCGCGGCCGGACCGGCGGGCGATCAACTCGTCGCCTACGTGGCAGGCAAGGGGCTCGACGGCGAAGCGCTGCGCGTTGCGCTGTCGCACCGGCTGCCTGATTACCTGGTGCCGTCGCTCATCATCGCGCTCGACACGCTGCCGAAGCTGCCCAACGGCAAGCGTGACCGGGCGGCGCTGCCGTCGCCGGTATGGGGCAGTACTGGCGGACAAGCGCCGCAGAGTGCCGCTGAGGTGGCGTTGGCGGCCGTCTGGCGGGATCTGTTGCACCTGCCCACGGTGAGTCGTGACGACAACTTCTTTGCATTGGGCGGCGATTCCATCGTGGCGTTGCAGATGGTCGGCCGGGCGCGTCAGGCAGGCTGGCACCTCGGTGCGCAGGACGTCTTCCGCCATCAGACCCTTGCGCGACTTGCCGCGCAGGCGCGCTCGGCAACGGCGGAAGGCGAATCCACCCGAGCGCCGGAGCCGTTGGCTGGCGACGTGCCGCTCACGCCCGTACAGGCGTGGTTCTTCCGACAGGAAATCGAGCGCCGCGATCACTGGAATCAGTGGGTTGAGGTGCGTTTGCCCGAGGGCGTGGGCATGGCGTCGCTGCGCGACGCGCTCTCGCATGTCGTGAAGCATCACGACGCTCTGCGACTGCGATTCGATCAGCGGGACGGTCGTTGGCAAGCCCGCTACGTGGCGCCGCACGCGCCGGAGGATCTGCTCTGGCACGCCACCCTGTGCGACGACGCGCAACTCGCCGACGCTCTTGAAAAGGCGCAGCGAAGTCTCTCGCTTAGCGACGGTCCGTTGCTGCGGGCGCTGCTGGTGCGCGCGCACGACGGCGCGCCGCGTTGCTTCCTCATCGCGCACCATCTGGTGATCGATGGCGTGTCGTGGCGCATTCTGCTGGACGATCTGCAAACCGCGCTCGGGCAAGCACGCTCGGGCGCGCCGGTGACGTTGCCGGTGGTGGTGCAGTCGATGCGCGAGTGGGCGCAGCGCTGGCATGACTGGACGCAAACCGATGCCGCACAGGTCGCGCTCGACGTTTGGCGAGAGACGTTATCCGGTGCCGTCGATTCGGTGGATGTCGCGAAGGACAAGCGTTCCGAGACGGGCACGGGAGAGATTGAACACACATGGCCTGCGACCGTCGCCATGCCGCTGGTGCGACTGCGTCACGTGCGCATGAACGAGGTGTTGAGCGCAGCCGTGGCGCATACGCTGGGCGCGCGCGTCAACGCCAGTCGTTATGTCGTGCACGTGGAAGGCCACGGGCGCGGCGGCGGTGACGAACACGGCGATCTTTCGCGCACGTTGGGGTGGTTCACCGCTGCTTGGCCGCTGGCGGTGGCGCTCGGTGCGACACCCCGGGCAACGCTGGCCGCCGCCCGCGAGGCATGGCGTCGTGCTCCGCGAGACGGCGCGAGCTATGGCGCGTTGCGTTATCTCGGCACGCCGGAGGCCAGAGCCGCCCTCGACGCCCTGCCGGAAGGCCGCGTCACGGTGAACTTCCTCGGTCGTATGGAGGCGGATGGCATCGTCAACGGCGGGTTGTCGCATGAGTCCGACGCGCCGTCGCCGAACTGGCTGACTTTCGACGTCTGGCAGCACGGCGATACGCTGCGGGCGGTCTGCCGCTACGACCGTACGCGTCTGTCTGGCGACGACGTGCAGACGCTCATCGATGACATCGGCGCCACACTTCTGACGCTGGCCGACACGTTGCCGGGCAACGAACCGTTGATTGCAGAAGACTTCCCGCATGCCGGGCTCTCGTCTGAGCAACTGGCCGCGTTGCCCGTGTCGGCGCAACAGCTTGAGGCTGTCGTGCCGGCGACGTCGATGCAGCAGGGGCTGCTGTTCTATTCGCAGCAGCAGGGGACGGCCGACCCGTACTTCTATCAGAAGGGCTTCGTGATCGACGGCGATCTCGATGCAGACGCGTTCGCGCACGCATGGCGCGAGACCGTGATGCGCCATGCGGCGTTGCGCACCGGCTACGCCACTGAGGCGGGCGACCTGCCGCTGCTGCTGGTTCATGCGCCCGAGACGGTCGCCCCGCGCAGTTCGCTCGTTCCGGTGGAGGATTGGCGCGGGCTTAGCGAAGCCGGGCAACACGCGCGTCTGGACACGCGTTTCAAAGCCGAGCGGGCCGCCGGCTTCTCGTTCGCTCAAGCGCATCGGCCTCGGCTGGCATTGATCCGTGTGGGCCACGCGCGCTGGTGGCTGCTCTGGAGCAGCCATCACGTTACGCTCGACGGCTGGAGCACGGGGCTGGTGCTGAGCGACGTCATGTCGCGCTACAGCGCACGCGTGAAGGGCGACGCATCGAGCGATGCCGAGGCTCCGGCGGCGCCGTCGTTCGCCGAATTTGCCGTCTGGCAGCGGGAACTGGACGCCACCGTGTCGCTGACGCATTGGCGTCAACGGCTCGACGGCGTGGCCGCACCGACCCCGTTGCCTGCCGCCCGCCAGCGCCACGTGCCGGGGCAGGCGAGGGGGCACGGTGAGACCGCCTGGACGCTCGATCCTTCGACATGGCAGGCGTGGTGCGACGCGGCACGTCGCGCCGGTATCACGCCGGGCACGCTCTGTCAGGGGGCTTGGGCGCTGCTGCTGGCGCGTCATGCGGGCTTGCGTGACGTGGTGTTCGGCGTCACGGCGTCGGGGCGTTCGGCGGCTGTGCCGGGCATCGAGCGCATGGCCGGTCTATTCATCAACACCTTGCCGGTGCGTGCGCAGCTCGATCCGCGCGTGGCCGTGGCCGAATGGCTGCGGCAATTGCAGACGCAGACGGCGCTATCGCGCGAACACGAGCATGTTGCCCTGTCAGCCATTGCGCGCGAGGTGCAACGAGAGGGCGAGGGGGCGGACGGTGCGCTGTTCGAGAGCATCGTCGTCTTCGAAAACTATCCGCTGGATGCCGCCTTGCTCGGTCAGCGTGACGACCGTTTGCGGCTCTCGCTGCTGGAGCGCGAGCCACAAGCCCGCAACAACTATCCGCTCTCGCTGATCGTCGAGCAGCACGACGGTTTGCGTCTCGTTCTTGCCTACGCGCGCGAGCGCTTCGACGACGCGAGCATTCAGGCATTGGGCGAGCGGTTTGTCGCGTTGCTCGAAACCATTGCCGCTAGCCTCGATCTGCCGCTTGGACGTGTAGGGCTGCGTGGCGCGACGCCAGCGTTGCCTGCCGGTACCGTCTGGCCGACGCAGGACTTGCTCGATGACTGGCAGGCGCATGTCGAGCGCGACGGCGCGGCGCTGGCCGCCGAAGGCGACGA
>NZ_JAELTP010000029.1 GCF_016428915.1 Pandoraea sp. ASV26 | reverse complement strand
CGTCCAGCCGGTCGGCCGTACTCAACGATGCGTGTGCGGCATTCGTCGGTGCCGATTCGACGGTAGCGGCGTCTGCGCGCTCGGGGCCTCGCGTCCCATGGCATGCCGCGTTCGCGCGGTGCTCGCCTTCCTTGCCACACCAACGTCCAACCAGCCTGACGAAGGCATCCAGCCGACGCTCCACCGGCCAGAGCCCGGCGAGAAACCCGAACTCTCGCAACAGGCCCGGTAGCTGCGACATGGTGCCGGGCAGAAAATCGTCGGGCGATTCGGCGTCGCGCACCACGACCCGCGTGCCGAGCCAATGCCAGCCCGGCAGCAACTCCTTAGCAAACGGGACGTCCCCCGCCGCCGCCTCGCCGCCGGCATTCGAGCCGAGAAGCCTGGCCAACAGATGCATCGGCAGGCGTGCGGCAACGTTGCCATCGGCACGAATCAGCACGACGCAAGACGCATCAGACGCATTGACCCCGTCCGCCGAGAGCGCCATATGCATTTGCGCTGGTAGCGCCCCGAGCCACGCCTCTCGCAACGCTTGGGCACGCGCGACGCTCACACCGGCCGCCCCTTCGCCGGCCCAGTAGAGCGTTTGACACATTGCCCCGGCGAGCGACCAGCGCGCCTCTTCCGAGGCGATTCCGCAGTACCTGTGCAATGCCGTGGTCAGCGACGCCGTGACCCACTCCGCCCGTGCGCTCGATAGCGGAACGTCGGTCAACTCGCGTATGGTACGAGCCAGCCATTGGGCGCGCAGTTCGGCAAAGCCATCGTACTCGCCAATTCCCCCCACCTCGCTCAATGCTGCCAGCAAACACCCGAGCCAATCGCTGCGCCGCACATGGTCAGGCAACCGATGCAGCGGCGGCGCCATCTCCTGCCCCGTGTCGAACATGCCCGGCTTGCGGCCAAGCGCGTTCAGCAGTTGCATGAAGACATTCGCGCGCGCCGCGGGTTGATCGGGCGGAAACGTCATCCACGATTGCACGACCTTGTCGAGTTCCTGCGGTGTCAGAGCGCGCAGCCACGCGACATCGAGACGAATGCGAGCGTCCTGCCACTGCGTGCCGGCCAGATTGCAATCGGGCCCGAGGCGCAGGTGTTTCAGACTCGCGCCGCAGAACCGGGCATTGCGCAGATCGCAAGATGCGAAGAACGCGCCATTGAGCTTCGCCCCGCGAGCATCCCATTGCGTGAGGTCGCAGTCGCGGAACGCCGCTCCACGGAGGTCTGCGCCCAATGCCTGAGCCTTTCGCATTGCCACCGACGTCCATTGCGAACGCTTTGCCTTGGCACCGCTCAGCGTCATGCCGTGTGCGCTGCCTCCGACGAAGCAGGCACCATGCAACTTGGCTTGTTGAAACGAGGTCTCGTCCAGACGCGCCTGGGTAAACGTCAGCCCCTGACATTTGGCAGCATTCAGGTCTGCGTCACACATCACCGTATGCAAGATTTCGGCGCCGCGAAGATCGGCCCCCACGAACCGCGCATCGCTCAGATCCGCCGCCCGGAACAACGCGCCGCGCAGCGTTGCCCGCTCAAAATCCGCGCCAATGTGCTTCGAGCACGCGAACCCTGCCTTGGGTAACGACGCCCCGGCCCACCACGCACCACTGAAATGCCCACCGCCAAACTGAGCGCCCGGTGCCATCACGCCGCGCAAATCGGCGTTGGGCATCCACAAATCGGGAAGCACGGCGTTACGCAAGTTCGACAGCGTGAGCGCGACACTCAGCACGGAAACCGGCCACTCGCGCATCGGCAGTCGCTCGCATGCCAGCACGTCCCCCGACGCTTGCTCAGCCAACGGCAGCCAATGCCATAGCGAAGCCGTTACCGTCCCGCAATCGCCGGAGCCACACCACTTCACCAGGTCGCGAACCACTTCTGCGGCCCGCGCGCCATCGAGCAGATGCGCGAAGCGAGTGCCCCACGCCCGCTTGAGGGCCCCCTTATCGAACGGCAACGCGCCCAGCGCGGCGTCCGCCCTTGCGGCCAGCGACTCAATGCTTGCGTATTGCCTTTGTGCGCGCGTCGCCGAAGGAAGGATGTTCACCAGCCAGGCTACCTGCCGTGAAATCGTGCGCCGCTCGTCCTCGTTGGCACGCAGAATCGCACGACGCAGCGCGTCAGGCGGTGCCGCACTGCGCGCGGCGATATCGGAAGATGACAAAAGGCTGCGACCCACGGCGCCACCCGCGATATCGCGCGCAGCCGTCGCCGTTTGGTCCCTGCCGGAAATCCCGTGATGAACTGCCCACATGCGTCGCTCCCCGGCACGCGCTGGTACGCGTGTGCCAAAAAGCCACCATGTTGCCCAAGGAATTCGGCGCCGCGCGTTGAGGAATTTCCGATTTAGTGCGCAGCCCCGTCAGCGCCTCATCAGCAAACGCCGCGGCCTCAGCCGAGACAGAGCTTGAGCGAGTCGCGCCAGTCGGGCGCTCGAACGCCAAAGGTGCGTGCGAGCTTGTCGTTGTCGAGGATCGAATACGCCGGGCGTTTGGCCGGCAATGGATAGGCAGAAGTCGGAATCGCCACAACGTTCGGGCGCTTTTCCGGCGCGCTCAGATCGAGAATCGCTTCGGTGAACCCGTGCCACGTCGTCTGCCCGGCCGCCGTCAGATGATAGAGGCCGCCATGCTCGCGCCAGAAGTCGGCATCGACACCCTTTTCGCCGAACCCCTGCACCAGCACCTGCGATGTCAGTTCAGCGATCGTGCGGCACCACGTCGGCGCGCCATGTTGATCGGCGACGATGCGCAACTCGTCGCGCTCGCGGGCAAGTCGCTGGACTGTGAGCAGGAAGTTTGCGCCGCGCGAGCCGTACACCCAGCTTGTGCGCAGCACCAGATGATTCGCGCCGCTCGCCGCGATGGCGGTTTCTCCAGCCAGCTTGGTGCGGCCGTAGGCGTTCTGCGGATTGGTCGGTTCCTCCTCGCGATACGGCGTGGAGGACGTTCCGTCGAAAACGTAGTCGGTGGAGTAATGAACGAAAAGCGCGCCGATTCGCCTGGCCTCTTCGGCCATGATCCCCGGCACGACCGCGTTGACCTGGTGGGCAGCAGCCTCATCCGTCTCGGCACGATCGACCGCCGTATATGCCGCCGGGTTGACGATCATGTCAGGGGCAAAGTCACGCAGGGTGCGCACCACGCTGTCGGTATCGAGCAGGTCCATCTCGTGGCGCCCGGGGGCGTGCACGTCGCCCATGCCTTGCAGGCTACGCGCCAGCTCCCAGCCCACCTGCCCGGTCACGCCCGTCAACAGGATGCGTCTTGCCATGGTCCGACTCCCTTATCGCTCAACAGTGAAGCCGGGAGCCTACCGCGATTGGCGTCAGGTTTCCAGCCCCAATTCCTGGATCTTGCGTGTGATGGTGTTCCGGCCGATGCCGAGACGGCTCGCCGCTTCGACCTTGCGCCCACGGGTGAAATCGAGCGCCTCGTTGATCAATGCGGTCTCGAAACGACGCGTCAACTGGTCCATCACGTCGGGGGACGCAGAACGAAGCAAACGCGCAACCTCGCGGCGCAAGAGCGGCTCCCAGCTGTCTGCCGCCGCAACGTCTCCCGACGTTCCGGCCACGCCCGTCGTCGCAGGCGCGCCATTGACGCCAGCCGCCACGCCGGACGCCGCAGGTCCCGCACCACCGCCACCGTACCCGGTCGCGGCGCCCGCAGGCATCGATGCCGCCACAGCGGACGTCGATGCAGCGGCATACGCCGGCGCACTCGCAGCCCCGCCCGCCCCGGCCATCGGCGCCGGCACCTGGAACTCCGGCGGCAGATCCTTGATCTCGACCGTCTGCGCCGGAGCCATGACCGTCAGCCAGTTGCTCAGGTTTTCCAGTTGACGCACGTTGCCCGGGAACGGGAAACGCGTCAGATGCGCCAACGCCGCCTCACTGATACGTTTCGTCTCGACACCCAGTTCGCGCGCGCTCTTTTGCAGGAAGTGACGGACCAGCAGCGGAATATCCTCGTTACGCTCGCGCAACGACGGCAGACGCAGGCGAATCACGTTCAGGCGGTGATACAGATCCTCGCGGAACAGCCCCTGACGCACACGATCTTCCAGGTTCTGATGCGTTGCCGCGATGACACGCACATTCGCCTTGATCGGGCTGTGGCCGCCGACCCGGTAGTAATTGCCGTCCGAGAGCACGCGCAACAGACGCGTTTGCAGATCGAGCGGCATATCGCCGATTTCGTCGAGGAACAGCGTACCGCTCTCCGCCTGCTCAAAGCGTCCGCGGCGCGTGGCTTGCGCGCCGGTGAATGCACCGCGCTCATGGCCAAACAATTCGGACTCCAGCAGATCTTTCGGAATCGCGGCCGTATTGAGCGCGATGAAAGGCCCCGAGGCACGCGGCGAATGCCGGTGCAACGCGCGTGCGACCAGTTCCTTGCCCGACCCCGATTCCCCGGTGATGAGCACGGTCGCACTCGAATGCGACAGACGGCCGATGGCACGGAACACGTCCTGCATTGCACTGGCCTGCCCGAGAATTTCAGGCTCTTCGGTGATGCGCTCGTCGTCTGTGGCCTCGCGCAGGCTTTCTTCGACCGCGCGCAGAATCAGCTCGACCGCGCGATCCACGTCGAACGGCTTGGCCAGATACTCGAACGCGCCGCCCTGAAAGGCCGCGACCGCGCTGTCGAGATCCGAGAATGCGGTCATGATGATGACCGGCAGTCCGGGATGGCGTTGCTTGGCCATCTGCAACAGTTCGAGTCCGGAGCCGCCCGCCATGCGGATGTCCGAGACCAGCACCTGCGGCGAGTCGTGTTCGAGCGCAGCGCTCGCTTCGCGCGGGCCCGTAAAGCTGCGCACCGGCAGGTTGGCACGCGAGAGCGCCTTTTCCAGGACCCATCGAATCGATTGGTCGTCGTCTACTATCCAGATCGGCTTCATTGTTCACCGTGTAACGTCTATGCCCGGCCGCAGGTGCTACGGCCAACGGCGTGAGGGCCGTATCAGCCCAGGGGCAGCAGGATTCGGAAATCCGTCCGTCCGGGCCGGCTTTCGCATTCGATCAGACCATCGTGGCGCTGCACGAACGACTGCGCCAGGGTGAGTCCCAGACCGCTTCCGCCGTCACGCCCGGAGACGAGCGGATAGAAGATGCGGTCGCGAATGTCGGCGGGAATGCCAGGCCCGTTATCGATCACATGCAATTCCAATGCCAGCTTGTGCAATCGCTTGGCAATCGTGATCTTTCGCGCCACTCGCGTGCGCAATTCGATGCGTGCGTCGCCCCGCGCGATCTGCTCGCGCAACGCCTCCGCACCGTTTCGCACGATGTTGAGCAGCGCCTGAATGAGTTGCTCCTTGTCACCGCGAAAATCGGGCAAGCTCACGTCGTAGTCGCGCTCGATCGACAAGCCCTGCGGAAACTCGGCAAGCACCACGGAGCGCACGCGCTCGCACACTTCGTGGATGTTCACGTCCGTGGCGATATAAGGGTGACGATGCGGTTCGAGCAGGCGGTCGACCAGCGTCTGCAACCTGTCGGACTCCTTGATGATGACCTGCGTGTACTCGCGTAACTCGCGCTGATCCAGTTCGAACTCCAGCAACTGCGCCGCGCCGCGAATCCCGCCCAGCGGGTTCTTGATCTCGTGCGCCAGATTGCGGATGAGCTGCTTGTTCATCAACGCCTGGTCGATGATGCGCTCCTCGCGCTCGTTCTTGATCTTCTGCTCGTTCTCGATCAGCTCCACGATCACGAAATCGGGCGCTGACTCGGGGGCAGCCACAATCGCATGCGTATGCAGCGGCTCCTGTGCGGTGCGCTCAAGCACCAGATCGAGGCGAGTCGTCTGAAAGTGATTGGCAATGAGATCGACCAAGGTCGACGAAAGCACCTCGCCGTTCGTGAAGACATCGTTCCATGTCATCTGCGACAGCGAGCGGCGCGAGAGCGCGAGCAGCGCCTCGGCGGCCGGATTCGCGAACACGACACGTAGCGTGTGCTTCTCGAGCACAAGCAACACGGTGGGCAACGCTTCGAGACCGGGCAGGATACCCGTGGCCGCGAGCTTCGCCTCCCAGGGCTCAATGCTCGTGTGCAACGCCGACATGTGGCTGGACAATCCGGCAGCGTCAGTCGTCATATCGGTGGCATGGGCGTCTTCGGGGGCAGCGCCATGCGAAGCATGCTTCGTCTGCCCTTTCGCTCCAGCGCGGACACTTTTCATCAAGGATCGAGGCGATAGGTTCATGGCTGGCTACGAGGTGAATACGCGCTACGGATAAAAAAGGGGGACGGCCGCGGCCATCCCCCTTGCTCGTCGAGCATGACGGTCGGCCGCAGGCGTTCCGTCATGCCGGCGCATTCCCTGCGCAGCGATTCGATTACAGCGAGTAGTACAGTTCGAACTCGAGCGGGTGCGTGGTCATGGCCACACGACGTGCTTCTTCCGTCTTGAGCGCGATGTACGAATCGAGCATGCCGTCAGTGAACACGCCACCACGGGTCAGGAACTCGCGGTCTTCGTTCAGGTATTCCAGCGCCTGTTCGAGGCTCGAGCACACGGTCGGGATCTTTGCATCCTCTTCCGGCGGCAGGTCGTACAGATTCTTGTCAGCCGCTTCACCCGGGTGGATCTTGTTCTGCACGCCATCCAGACCGGCCATCAGCATGGCCGAGAAGGCCAGGTACGGGTTGGCCATCGGGTCCGGGAAGCGCGCTTCGATGCGGCGGCCCTTCGGGTTGGCAACGTACGGAATGCGGATCGAGGCCGAGCGGTTACGGGCCGAGTAGGCCAGCTTCACCGGTGCTTCGAAGTGCGGCACGAGACGCTTGTACGAGTTCGTCGACGGGTTCGTGATGGCGTTCAGCGCGCGAGCGTGCTTGATGATGCCGCCGATGTAGTACAGCGCGAATTCCGACAGACCGCCGTAGCCGTTACCGGCGAACAGGTTCTGACCATCCTTCCAGACCGACTGGTGGATGTGCATGCCCGAGCCGTTGTCGCCCACGATCGGCTTCGGCATGAACGTGGCCGTCTTGCCGTAGCTGTGCGCCACGTTGTGCACGACGTACTTCAGGATCTGCGTCCAGTCGGCGCGCTGGACCAGCGTCGAGAACTTGGTGCCGATTTCGTTCTGGCCCTGACCCGCGACTTCGTGGTGATGCACTTCGACCGGCACGCCCAGTTGTTCGAGCAGCAGACACATTTCCGAGCGCATGTCCTGGAACGAGTCGACCGGTGCGACCGGGAAGTAGCCGCCCTTCGTGCCCGGACGGTGGCCGGTGTTGCCGCCTTCGAAGTCCTTCGACGACGACCACGGGGCTTCTTCCGAGTTGACGCGCACGAACGTGCCCGACATGTCGGTGCTCCACTGGACCGAGTCGAAAATGAAGAATTCCGGCTCCGGACCGAAGAAGGCGGTGTCGCCCAGGCCCGTGCTCTTCAGATAGGCTTCAGCGCGCTTGGCGATGGAACGCGGATCGCGGTCGTAGCCCTTGCCGTCGGCCGGCTCGATCACGTCGCAGGTCAGCACCAGCGTGCTTTCTTCATAGAACGGGTCGATATAGGCAGTGTCGGGGTCCGGCACCAGCAGCATGTCCGAGGCTTCGATGCCCTTCCAACCGGCGATCGACGAACCGTCGAAAGCGTGACCGCTCTCGAACTTGTCGGCGTCGAAGTGCGACACCGGCACCGAGACGTGTTGTTCCTTGCCGCGCGTGTCAGTAAAGCGGAAGTCGACGAATTTGACGTCTTCTTCCTTGACCAGGTTAATCACATCTGCCACAGATTTGCTCATGCTATCTCCCGAAAGATTCAATCTGGCGCTGCTGGCGCTTATCGCCCGCGTCGCCGCACCCTCTTAACGAACTCCGTGTTCGGATTCGCCTGTGTAAAGCAGGAAGCGTGCCAATGCCCTGCCAACTCACCTTGCCTCAGCTTCACCCTCTGATTTCTAAGGGAATAATCGATGCTGGTGCGCCCAGCCCCGAATTCCCGCTCATGGGCTCAAATTCTCTATTTCGGTGCACCTCGCACCAAAATCACACCAAATCGGTGCATTTGCGGATTATGCACCTTTTCAGTGCCAACCATCCCAAACCGCGACCCGAAGTTGTGCGTCGCGCTGCACCGTCGTAATGCCCTGCGAGCGTCTTGCGAAATACATTGCGCGAGATCTCGCAGGTGTCTTGGACGTCCCGCGTGCTTCGCATCGCGGCAATTTTCCCTGTCAGCTACTGCGCATCTCGCACAAAGTGCACGCTAGAATGAACGACAACCTTCGACTAACGAGATAACAGCAATATGACAAGCGCTAAAGCCATTCTCGACCAAGCCATCCAACGCCGCGCCAGTGGTCAACTCGCCTACGCGGGCGCCGTAACCCCGGAAGAAGCGCTGGCGCTGCTCAATGCCGATGCCAACGTTCGCCTGATCGACGTGCGCACGCGCGCCGAACTCGATTGGGTCGGCCGCCCGCAAGTGCCCGACGGTCAGTACGCCAACGTTGAATGGGTGCGTTATCCGGGCGGTGTGCCCAACGAGCACTTCCTCGAACAACTCGCCTCTCAGACGCCTGACAAGAATACGCCGCTGCTGTTTCTGTGCCGCAGCGCCGCGCGCTCGAAGGCGGCCGCCAAAGTCGCATACGAAGCAGGTTACACGCTGTCGTTCGATATTCTCGAAGGCTTCGAAGGTGACAAGGACAGCGCAGGCCATCGCAAGCACGTGAGCGGCTGGTGCTTCCGCGGCCTTCCCTGGCTGGGCGCCTGACCCGCTTTTTCAGACAACGCTGATCGTCATCAACGCGAGGAGACGCCGAGATGGATTGGACACACTTGTTGACATTCGCCCTCGCCCTGTTCGTGGGCGCGGGTACGCCAGGGCCGGGCATTGCGGCCATCGTCGCGCGAGTGCTCGGACGCGGCATGCAGGGCGCCATCGCCTTCTCGGCAGGCGTGGCGATCGGAGATGTTGTCTGGCTCACGTTGGCCGTGCTCGGCGTGGCCGCCCTTGCGCATACGTTCGCTGGTGTCTTTCTGGCGATCAAATACGCGGGCGCCGCCTACCTCCTCTATCTCGCATGGAAGATGTGGCACGCCCCGGCCATCGCCCCCACGGAGCCGATGACCACGGCACCGCGCGAGAAGTCTTGGCGACTGTTCCTCGGCGGCCTGTCGGTCACGATGGGTAACCCGAAAGTCGTAGTGTTCTACTTCGCCCTGCTGCCCAACCTGCTCGATTTGCAGAAGGTGACGGCGCTCGGCTATATCGAAGTCGTGGGCGTCACGCTGGCGGTGCTCTGCATCGTGTTCGGCAGCTACATCGTGCTCGCGTCGCGCGCCCGTCGACTGCTCAGCTCGGCGCGCGCCGTGCGACGCCTGAATCGGGCCACCGGCACGGTCATGGCCGGCGCTGCCGTCGCCATCGCCACACGCTGAACACCACGCCGGGGCCACCGGCACCATCGCAAACGCCACCGCTTCGGTGGCGTTTTTTTTGGAAGGCCCATCGCGCATTGTTGCTAACCGCGTAAGTATTCATTCCGTCAATTGGCGTTTTTCTGCGATAGCCAGACGCTTAGACTCTCTTCATCGGTCGCACGCAACGCATACCGCGTCGTTACAAACCCAACGCCGGTACCGATGCATCGCGCGCCGCCGCAGCACAGAAGAACAGGAGTTATCGTCATGAATCGCAAGCTCATCGCTTCGGCCCTGGTGTCGGCCGTGATGGCCACCGCAGCCGGTGCGGCTTTCGCACAAACCGCTCGCACCAGCGACGCCTACCCAGAAGGCTCACAACTCGGATGGGTATCGCAAACGTCGCAACTCACGCGCGCCCAAGTGCGTCAGGAATTGGTCGACGCCCGTGCGCAGGGGCTGATCCCGCAAAATGATTACGAGTACCCGGTACTCAACTCGCTCAAGCGCAGCAACGAACCGGGCAAGACCCGCGCTCAGGTGTACGAAGAACTCGTGCGCGCGCGCCAGAACGGCGAGATGACGCCCTCGAATCCGTAAGACGTAAAACGTTAAGGCTTGAACCCGCCATTGCGCCATTGCGCCATTGCGCGACCCCTCGACCGGCCCGGGCAGTCACACGCACTCGATAAAAGCGTGCCGCTCCGGACCAGACCGTCCCTCGTCGTGTTGCCGTACCCCGGCAGCATGACGTGACGCACACAGGCGGGACGGCATCGCCCGCCTGTGCTGCGTCACCTCGTTTTGTCCCGCCGACAGGCGCGCGCCCACGCCTTGCCGGGCAAGCCGTCATGCACCCCAGACCAGCTTTCTTCCCCTCTGGTCAAGCAGGCACCGACGGCTTCCCACGGGCGCATCTCCTGTCGCCATGCGTTCCCCGTTATCGCATGGGACCTTCGCCCGTTCCCCGCCCAGGGAGCGGGCTTTTTTATGATGCCTCGCAAGCTGCGTGCTACCATGCAGCCGTTTCATTTTGCATAGACAGGATCATCCGGTGAGTCAGATCGAATTCGATATCGAGTGGACCGAGCGCGCAGCGAAGAAGGCCGAGAAGCTCGTCCCCAAGGGCACCCCTCTCGCGTTGCCGCCGATCGAATGCATGCCGGCCGAAGGCGACGTGCTGTTCCTCGGCCAGGGCGACAAGAAGCAACCGTTCGTCGTGGTGGAGCGTCAGTACCACCACGAAGGCGAAGACGCATGGACGATCGTCCTGATTCTCGACCTGCCCGAATAACGTTGATGTCCCTGAGCGGCGTTCGAGTCGACTGAATCGGACAGATCGCAAAGCAACAACGCACGGCGCGGCCACTGGGGAAATCCCGGTTGTCGCGCCGCTTTGCTTGGAGAGCGCCATTTTCTATACTGGAATCGCGTCTTAACTCACGCGATAGCGGCAGGGAGATCGACGATGATCATGCCCCACCTTTCCAACGCGCAACTCATCAGCATGTTTGCGATCGCCGTCTTTGGTGCGATCCTCGTGGGCGCAATGCCCTGCAAGGGCGCTGTCCGAATGTGCTGGCGCTCGCTACTCGTGGTCATCGGCGCGGTGCTCGCCGTGCTGGCCTTCGAGCTCGTTCCCCTGCTCGCCTGAGACCTTTTTGCGGATTTTCACCATTTAGGGTTGACCCCATGCGGAAGAGTCGATATTATCTCGGTCTCGTTGGGGCGTTAGCTCAGTTGGTAGAGCAGCGGACTCTTAATCCGTAGGTCGAGTGTTCGAGTCACTCACGCCCCACCAAACGAATTCTGAAAAGGCTGCTTTGCCGTGCAGCCTTTTTTATTCCCGGTTGCATCGGGGCGTTAGCTCAGTTGGTAGAGCAGCGGACTCTTAATCCGTAGGTCGAGTGTTCGAGTCACTCACGCCCCACCAAAGCAATACAAAGAAGGCTGCGTCACACGCCGCCTTTTTTGCTCCCGGTAGCACCGGGGCGTTAGCTCAGTTGGTAGAGCAGCGGACTCTTAATCCGTAGGTCGAGTGTTCGAGTCACTCACGCCCCACCAGATGCACACAAGGGCCGCACATCGTGCGGCCCTTGTCGTTTCTGTCGTCTATTCCTGCCGTCCACGCCTGCCGCCCATTTCTGCTGTCACTCCCGTGCATTCGCCCTTGCGCCTGTCGTCCTATTCCTACAGCCGATTCAGTCGTGACCGATAGTGCGCGCATCGCCTGCCCATTAATCTGGACCCATCTCGCCGCGCAGCACGCGGCGGGCATCTGCCACAGGAGACTCATCATGAAAACGGCGAAGTCGATTCTTGTTGTCCTCACCGCGCTCGCCATGGGCTCGTCCCTCTTGGGTTGCACGCTCGGCGGCGCAGCCGCGGGCGGTGTCATCGGCAACGAAGCCACCGGCGGCAGCGCCGTCGGTACCGTTGGCGGCGCCGTCGTCGGCGGTGTCATCGGTCACGAACTGGGCAAGTAACCCCTTGCCCTCGACTCATTGCCTGCCGTCTGCCGTCAACGCCCCACAACATAGAGCGGGGTGTTGGCGGCATAGCCGTACATGATCAGCACGTCACCGACAATCGCATCTCCTGCCGCCCGGGCCTGCGCCTCGCTCGCATAGCGTTTCGCTTTCGCCGTGCACGTCGCGTAATGCCGTGCGCCACCCCTGAGCGTGTCGTCGTGCCGACCGATGAACGCCGCCTGACGCACACTCCACAAGAAGTAACCCTCGCACTTCGCGATCTCGGGCGGACGCTTCACCGTCGAATCCTCCTTCTGCGACGCCTCTCCGGCACGGTGTAGCCGCCACTGACGCTTGATCGCCCCATCGGACCAACGTCCCATGCCGATATCTTTTCGTTTGCCTTTTGCCATTGCTCCCTCCTGGAATTTACCTGCGGCACTGCGCTCGCGGGCACTCCGATAATGGTGAACAATAATGAGGTGAAAGGGGGTTGGGGAGTGTCCGATATGCGAGGCCACACCCTGCGACGACGCTTCCCAGGGGGCGAGACTCGAAGCTCGTCATCCAAAGGACACCAGATAGCGCCCTGCTGCGCTGTATATGGCCGCAGCGCGCGGTATCTCCGGACGAACATAGCGCGGCGAACGCACAACGGTGCTGCAATGCACACTGTGCGAGCCATCCTCATTGTCTACACTGAAAGCCTCGTTCTCAGCGTATGGCGGATGCGCGTGACGCAGCGGCATCCGCACGACAAGGACAAGGGTATGGTGACCGTCACCTTCGCCCCCGCAATCCGGCGCCACGTCTGCGTGGACGCCCAATCCGTCGACGCACGGACCGTGCGCGACGCGCTCGCGCAGTGCGTCGCCCTGACCCCCGAGTTGCGTGGCTACCTGTTCAACGATCAGGGACGCTTGCGGGCACACGTCGCCGTCTTTGTCGATGGATGGCTCATTCGCGACCGCCGCGCGCTGAGCGACCCGCTCAACGACGCGAGCCGCGTGTTCGTCGCACAGGCGCTATCGGGCGGATGAACGAGCGCGCAACGCACAAGGCGCGTACGCGTACGCGTCAAGGAGGAAGACCGTGGAACATGTCGCCGGAGCCACACTGCTGGTTGCCACCCGCAAGGGACTGTTCACGTGGGTGCGCGAGGGAAGTGAGGGAAGTGAGGGACGCAAAGGCCGAGAAGGCACCGACTGGCGACTGACGTCGAACACCCCGGATTTTCCGGGTGAGCCGGTCAGCATGGTGTTGCACGACAAACGTGACGGCACGGATTACGCGGCGCTCAACCTCGGGCATTTCGGCGTCAAGCTCTGGTCACGCGCACGCGACGCGAACGCATGGACCGAACTCGCCCCGCCCGCCTTCGCCCAACAAACGCAGCAGTCCGA
This sequence comes from Pandoraea sp. ASV26, assembly GCF_016428915.1. Taxonomy (GTDB): domain Bacteria; phylum Pseudomonadota; class Gammaproteobacteria; order Burkholderiales; family Burkholderiaceae; genus Pandoraea. The sequence goes on along the minus strand of NZ_JAELTP010000029.1, from coordinate 41,829 downwards.
AGCATCTGCCGACGAAGGGCAAGCGCCCTCGGTAGCACTGCTTTGGTCACTCGAAGCGGCCGGCCCCGACGCCCCCGGTGTCCTCTGGGCAGGCACGATCCCGGGCGGCCTGTTCCGCTGCGGCGACCATGGGCAGCACTGGGCGCTGGTGCAGAGTTTGTGGGACCGCCCCGAGCGGGCCGAGTGGATGGGGGGCGGCTACGATCATGCGGGCATTCATTCGATCTGCATCGATCCGCACGACAGCCGGCAGGTGATGGTGGCCGTGTCGACTGGCGGTGTCTGGCGCACGCGCGATGACGGTCACACCTGGGCACTCGCAGCGAGCGGCATGGAGGCCGATTACATGCCGCCCGAGCGACGCCTCGATCCGAATGCGCAGGACGTCCACCGCCTCGTGCAATGCCGCGACGTCCCCAACGCCTTGTGGGCACAGCATCACAACGGCATCTTCCGTACCCTCGATTACGGCGCGTCCTGGCGGCGGATTCAGGCGGCACCGTCGAGTTTCGGCTTCGCCGTCGCCGTCGACCCGCATGACCCCGACATCGCGTGGTTCGTGCCCGCACAGCGCGACGCGTGCCGCATACCGGTCGACGCCCGCCTCGTCGTCACGCGCACGCGCGACGGCGGCGAGACGTTCACCGCGCTCTCGCACGGGCTGCCGGAAACGCCCTCCTACGACCTCATCTACCGCCACGGATTGGATATCGACGCCACCGGGCGCACGCTCGCCATGGGCTCGACCACCGGCGCGCTATGGATCAGCGAGAACGCCGGCGAGCAATGGACATGCGTCTCGGCGCACTTGCCGCCCATCTACGCCGTCCGATTTATCTGATTTCCTTGTCAGAGTTCTGCGTACTTTTCATCCCGTCGTTTACCCCGGTTTCGATGTAGGAAACCTACAGTTGTCATATTTTGCGTCGTATACGAAGTTAGACGGACAGGCTTCATCGAATCCCGCCGTCACGCGTCGCCGGACATGTCACACGTGTCGATCACGGCGCGTGAGCCAAAGTCGCGTCGGGCTTCATCCATCGTATCGACGCGTTCTGCGGCAGACCGGCGACCACTCCTCAAAAACGCCTCGGGACACATTCCATCCGTGTTGTCCCGGCATCAAATCCCTAAAAGGAGTCACTCCTATGAGAATCGCCGACCTGAAGATCCGAACCCGGCTAGCCATCGGCTTCGGCACACTGCTGACCCTCTTGCTGACCATGCTGGTCATCGCGCTGACACGTTTCGTTGCCATCGAACGCGCCAACGAAGAACTGCTAACGAGCGCGTGGGCCAAAGCCGATGCCGCGCACAGCATCGACGCCATGGTGCGCGGCAACGCCCGCCGCCTCATGGAGGTCTTTCTCGCGACGGACGCCACCCAACGCAAGGCGCTCGACCAACGTATCGACGTCAATCTCGGCCGAATCGCCAAAGCACAGGAAGTCCTCGACAAGTACGTGACGTCGGCGGACGGCAAGCAATTGCTCAGCTCCATCCGGGAACACAACAACGCCTTTCTGAAGGCGCGCGCGAGCGTGCTCACGGAGTTGGCTGCCGACCAACGCGACGCCGCGCTGCGCATCGTGCAACAGGACGTCCTGCCTGCGCTCGACGCCATGCAGGTCGAAGCCGTCGAACTGGTCAAGCTCCAGCAAAAGGTCGTCGACGAAACCGGGGCGGCGACGAGCGCCGACATCGTCTTTGCCAAATGGCTGCTCATCGCGCTGGGCGTTACAGCGACCGTCGTCGGCATCATCGCCGCCTTGTCGGTCACGCGCAGCATCACGCGTCCGCTCGCACGTGCCGTCGAGGTGGCCGAGCGCGTGGCACAAGGCGATCTCTCGAGCCGCATCGAAGTGACGAGCCGCGACGAAACCGGCCAATTGATGGCGGCTCTCAAACACATGAATGAAAGTCTCGACCAAATCGTGCGACGCGTGCGCAGCGGCACCGCCGCCATCGCTTCCGCGTCGGGGCAATTGCTCGCGGGCAACACCGATCTGTCGGCGCGCACCGAAGAGCAGGCCGCTTCGCTCGAAGAGACTGCGTCGTCGATGGAGCAACTCACGGCGACCGTACGCCAGAATGCCGACAATGCGCGTCAGGCCAGTCAGTTGGCGTCGAACGCCTCGGAAATCGCCGGCGAAGGCGGACGCGTGGTGGAACGCGCGGTCACATCGATGCAGGAAATCGCCGCCAGCTCGACGAAGATCAACGACATCATCGGCGTGATCGACGGCATCGCCTTCCAGACGAACATTCTGGCGCTGAACGCGGCCGTCGAAGCCGCGCGAGCCGGCGAACAGGGACGCGGTTTCGCCGTCGTCGCAGGGGAAGTCCGCACACTCGCCCAACGCAGCGCGGCCGCAGCCAAGGAGATCAAGGGCCTCATCGAAGCGTCCGTCGGCAAGGTGCAAGACGGCTCTGAACAAGTGCGCGACGCCGGCCGCACAATGACGGAAATCGTGCAGGCGGTGCAGCGCGTGACCGACATCATGGGCGAGATCTCGGCAGCATCGAGCGAGCAATCGGGCGGCATCGAGCAGGTCAACACCGCCGTCATGCAGATGGATCAGGTCACGCAGCAGAACGCCGCCCTCGTCGAAGAGGCCACGGCGGCAGCCGGGTCGCTCGAGGATCAGGCACGTCAACTGCGCGAAGCCGTCGCCGTATTCCGGCTCGCCGGTGGCGATGCCTTCACGTCTGCGCACGACGACGACGCGGGCGTTGCCGCCAATGGTCCGCGCGGGGCCGTGCTCGCGTTCTCTCGTCAGCGTCAGGTCGCGTAACGCGTAACGCCTAACGTGTAACGCATCACGCATGACACCGCCAGCCCCGGCGATGCTGCCGGGGCATGGTGGCACTTCGATCGAGTACCGCAGATTGCATGGGGTTGCGAAGCTTTGCAAAGGCCCGTGACACGGCGCCGCAGCCGGCCGCAAATCCGCGTGGCTGCTAGCCTTGCGCGCGATGTCACCTCCAGCGCGGCATTGCAACATTGGAGTATGATGGCTGCTGCTAAGCTTCTTCCCACCGTCTGGAAAAGAGGTGTACCGTGGCCCGAAAGACCCCCATCGAGCGCTACCGAAACATCGGTATCAGTGCTCATATCGACGCCGGCAAAACAACGACGACCGAACGCATCCTGTTCTATACGGGCGTCAACCACAAGCTGGGCGAGGTCCACGATGGCGCTGCCACGATGGACTGGATGGAGCAGGAACAAGAACGCGGCATCACGATCACGTCTGCCGCGACGACCTGCTTCTGGCGCGGCATGGCCGGCAACTATCCCGAACATCACATCAACATCATCGACACGCCGGGCCACGTCGACTTCACCATTGAAGTCGAACGCTCGATGCGCGTGCTCGATGGCGCGTGCATGGTCTACGACTCCGTGGGCGGCGTGCAGCCGCAGTCGGAGACGGTCTGGCGTCAGGCCAACAAATACAAGGTGCCGCGCATTGCGTTCGTCAACAAGATGGACCGCGTGGGTGCCGACTTCTTTCGCGTCCACAAGCAGATTCACGAACGTCTGCGCGGCAATGCCGTGCCGATCCAGATTCCCATCGGCGCCGAGGACAACTTCCAGGGCGTGGTCGATCTCGTGAAGATGAAAGGCATCATCTGGGATGAAGAATCGAAAGGCGTGAAGTTCGAGTATGTCGAGATTCCCCCCAACCTCAAGGACGCGGCGCAGGAATGGCACGAGAAGATGATCGAAGCCGCCGCCGAGGCCGATGAGACACTGCTCGAGAAGTACCTCGGCGGCGAGACGCTGACCGAAGCGGAAATCCGGGCAGGCTTGCGCAAGCGCACTGTCGCGGGCGAGATCGTGCCGATGCTGTGTGGCACCGCCTTCAAGAACAAGGGCGTGCAGGCCATGCTCGACGCCGTGATCGATTACCTCCCGTCGCCCGTCGACGTGCCCGCCATCGCCGGCCACAGTGAGGACGACAAGGAAATCGAGCGCCATCCGTCGGACGAAGAGCCGTTCTCCGCCCTCGCCTTCAAGATCATGACCGACCCGTTCGTCGGCCAGTTGATCTTCTTCCGCGTGTATTCCGGGGTCATCAATTCGGGCGATTCGGTACTCAACCCGCTAAAGGGCAAGAAGGAGCGTCTGGGCCGCCTTTTGCAGATGCACGCGAACACGCGTCAGGAAATCAAGGAAGTGCGTGCCGGTGACATTGCCGCCGCCGTGGGCCTGAAGGAAGCGACGACCGGCGACACGCTGTGCGACCCGGACCACGTCATCATTCTGGAGAAGATGGAGTTTCCGGAGCCGGTGATCTCGCAGGCCGTCGAGCCGAAAACGAAGGCCGATCAGGAAAAGATGGGCCTCGCGCTCAATCGTCTGGCGCAGGAAGATCCGTCATTCCGGGTGCAGACCGACGAAGAATCGGGTCAGACGATCATCTCGGGCATGGGCGAGCTTCACCTCGAAATTCTGGTCGATCGCATGCGTCGGGAGTTCGGCGTGGAAGCGACCGTCGGCAAGCCGCAAGTCGCCTATCGCGAAACGGTGCGCAAGAAAGTCGAAGACGTGCAGGGCAAGTTCGTCAAGCAGTCGGGCGGCCGCGGCCAGTATGGCGATGTGGTCATCACGCTCGAGCGCGACGAGGAAAAGCCGTACCAATTCGTCGACGCCATCAAGGGCGGTGTGGTGCCGCGCGAGTACATCCCGGCCGTGGACAAGGGCATTCGCGAGACGCTCAACAGTGGCGTGGTGGCCGGCTATCCGGTCGTCAACGTGAAAGTCACGCTCACGTTCGGCTCGTACCATGACGTGGACTCGAACGAAAACGCGTTCCGCATGGCCGGCTCGATGGCGTTCAAGGAGGCGATGCGCAGAGCCGATCCGGTGTTGCTCGAGCCGATGATGGCCGTGGAAGTCGAAACCCCCGAAGAGTTCATGGGGAATGTGATGGGCGACCTCTCGGGGCGTCGCGGCATCCTGCAAGGCATGGACGACATCGCGGGCGGCGGCAAGATCGTGCGCGCCGAAGTGCCCCTGTCCGAAATGTTCGGATACTCGACGTCGTTGCGCTCGCTCACGCAGGGGCGCGCCACCTATACGATGGAATTCAAGCACTACGCCGAAGCACCGAAGAACGTGGCCGACGCCATCATTTCGTCCAAGAAGTAACGCAGCAGACGTCGGGCGGTGACGCAGCAAACGCTGCACGCCGCACTGACGATCAACGCCCGCGACTGGCACGCCCTCGTCATCCGACAGGATCGTGCCGCTAGCGGGCGTTGTCCTTTTTGCCTTAGCGCACTACGTCAACATGAAAAACATACTCAGCATCCAGTCCCATGTCGTGTTCGGCCACGCCGGCAACAGCGCCGCCGAGTTCCCGATGCGACGTCTCGGGGTCAACGTCTGGCCGATCAACACCGTGCAGTTCTCGAACCACACGCAGTACGGCAAATGGACCGGGCAAGCGCTGCCCAGCGAAGAGATCCTGCGCCTGGTCGACGGCATTGCCGACATTGGTGAACTCGGGAATTGCGACGCCGTGCTCTCCGGCTATCTCGGCGCGCCGGAGCAGGCGGGCTTCGCGCTCGCCGCCGTGCAGCGCGTCAAGCAAGCCAATCCGGCAGCGATCTACCTGTGCGATCCGGTGATGGGACACCCGGAGAAAGGCTGTCAGGTCAAGCCGGGCATCGAGCAGTATCTCGTCGAGCACATGCCGGCGGCGGCCGACATCATGGCGCCCAACCATCTGGAACTGGAGAAGCTCTCGCAGCATCCGATCGACACGTTCGACGATGCGCTCGCAGCATGCCGTGCATTGCTCGCGCGCGGGCCGAAGATGGTGCTCGTCAAGCATCTGGAATATGCCGGCAAGCCTGCCGATCGGTTCGACATGCTTGTCGTGACGAACGACGAGGCCTGGCACGGCTATCGCCCGCTGTATCCGTTCTCGCGTCACCCGGTGGGCGTGGGCGACCTGACCTCAGGCGTATTCCTCGCGCGCCTGCTCAGGGGCGACACGGTGCGTACCGCGTTCGAGCATACGCTGGCCGCGGTCGACGCCGTGCTGTGCGCCACGCATCTTGCCGGCCGCTATGAGCTGGAAATCGTTCGGGCGCAGGACGAGATCGTTACGCCGCCGCGCCGTTATGAGGCGCGCGCGGTCTGACAGCACGGGAAATACGGGGACCGGCGGGTCGGGGCGCCCGGTGCGCTCAATACGTTCAGTACGCGCGAAGATGCTCGGCGTGATGTGACAGATGATCCGCCATGAAGGTCTGGATGAAGTAGTACCCGTGATCGTAGCCATGGTGACGTCGCAGCGTCAGCGGCTGCCCCACGTCGCGGCATGCGCGCTCGAAGATCTCGGGATGCAGTTGCGCTTCGAGGAAGGGGTCGCTCAGGCCCTGATCGATCAGGATGCCGCCCGGGAACACCATCTGTGCGGCCTTCGTCATCAGTTCGCTCGCGTCGTACTGCCGCCACGTCTCGCGGTCCGTCCCCAGATACCCAGTGAAAGCCTTCTCGCCCCATGGGCAACGCATCGGTGCCGCAATCGGTGCGAAGGCCGACACCGAACGGAATTTGTCAGGGTTGCGCAATGCGAGCGTCAACGCGCCATGCCCGCCCATCGAGTGACCGAAGATGCCGATGCGCTCAGCGTCGATCGGCAACGATTGCGTCACCAGTCCATACAGTTCATCGACGAGATAGGTGTACATGCGGTAGTTCGTCGACCACGGTGCCTGTGTCGCATCGAGATAGAAGCCTGCACCGACACCAAAATCCCACGCTTCGGTCTCGCCCGGCACGCCCGCACCCCGCGGGCTGGTGTCGGGAGTAATCAGCGCGAGCCCGTGTTCTGCGGCCAGCCACTGTGCGCCGCCCTTGATCATGAACGTCTCTTCCGTACACGTCAGTCCCGCGAGATAAAACAGCGCGGGCACTGCACGTGTGTCGCTCGCCTGCGCCGGCAGGAACACCGAGAAACGCATCGGCAGACCGATGGTGGTCGAGGTGTGACGATAGAAGCGCTGCGCGCCGCCGAAGCAACGGTGTTCGGAAATGAGTTCGAGCATGACGAAATCCGGGAAGGTTCGAGAGGTCAGCAATGGCGACGCGCCGCCAGCTATCCGGCCAACTTGGCGCAGCATGGCCCGCCATTGCCCGCCATTGCGATGTACGGCAGCTATCTTACCCCGCGTGGCGACGCGTGACATCGCCAAGGCACCCCGGGTGCGCAGCGCAGGCGTGCGGGCATCGGATGACGGCATCTATGTCGCGCTTGTCGCCTTGTGACAGGCGAACACGCGTCGCTACGGTTGGCGTCCCTTACTCGTTACCAGGAGCGCCCCATGCCGATGTCACCATTCGACCTCGACGAGGTCACCAATCTCGTGCAGCGCAATGGCATTTCCGCAAGGCTGTCTGAGCAGGAAAAGCGTTTGTTGGTGCTGCTCGCGGCCCGCGCGGGTACGGCGTTCGGCAAGCGCGCGCTGATGGAAGCGCTGTGGGGATCGCGCGCGCAGTGGATGGAGGACGCCGCACTCGTGCAACTCGTCTCGCGACTGCGGCGCTCGCTCGCCCCGCTCGGGTTACAACGCGCTGTCGTGACCGTGGCGCGCGTGGGATATCGCTTTGATTTGCCGGCGTCCGTCGCGCCGACGACAGACGCTGCCGGCGACATCGAGCGTCGCCCAAGGCAGCATGACGGCCTCGCCGGTGTGCACACCGGTCAGCACACCGCACGCGAGTCGCGTGAGGGATCGCCCGACGAGGGCCTGATCGTGTGCGACGCGACCGACACGTCGTCGCACACCGCCCTGCTCCACCAGGGCGTGGCGCGTGACGGACACGGCGAGGTGCGGCGCAACGGCGTGATCGTTCGCATTCCGCAGATCGAGTATCGCCTGCTGTGTGCACTGCGCTCGCCCGCGAATGTCGTGCATGACAAACGTACGCTGATCGCGCTGCTATGGCCGGAGCGTCCCGAGCAGGACGATACGAATCTGATGCAGGTCGTTTCACGGCTTCGCCGCAAATTGATTCCGCTCGATCTGCATCGCCACATCGTGACGGTGCCGCGCATCGGCTACCGCTTCGCGCCTTGCGACGCGCCGACGCCGCTCACGACGCAGCCGCCCCCCGCCCGTGTGCCACACACGTCAGGCACGCCACGCAGGCCACGTCCGCTTGCATGGCTCTCGGCGATGCTGCCTCGCACCCTCGCCACCCTGACACGTCATTTGCGCTGGCGCCGGCGCTGAGCAGACACGACGCTGGTCACGCCAATGCCGATGCGGCCAGCGCCGCCCGGTCACGGCATCTGTCCACTCAACCTCAGGAGCCACACCATGTCCGATACCCCTTCGCAACGCCCGCCGATGGCGGGGTCAGCCACCCCTGCCACGCCTGCCACCCCTGGTGCCTCGACCGCGACGGCTTCGACACTGTCCGCCGCCCCCGGCGCGCAGAGCGAACTCGTCTACCCGAGCGACCCACAGGACGGCGCGACCGAAACGACATACGCACAGAACGGCTTCGATCCGTCCACCAGCACGACACAACTGTCGTACACCTCGGCACGTGTGGCGCGCCGCGTCTATAACCGCTACGCCAAGAACACGTTCGAAGTCTCGGGCTATTACACCGACTGGTCGCAATACGACGGACGGCTCGACGGCGACTTCAGCAACGATGCGGCCGGACGCGGCGTCGATCTCATGTTGCTCGATCCCTTCGCCTACGATCGTCTGATCATCGGCTTTGCCGGTATCGTCGGCGATCAGGGCGAGAAGGCGCAGACGATCGCCCGCGCCGCGACCGACTTCGCGCGCAAGCCGGATCAGGCCACGTTCGTCGACAGTTGGGGCGACGTGCTGGCCTATCGCAATTGCGGCTTCGACGGCTGGGTCAGCAACGACGTCATCCCGATGTTCCAGCAGTCGCGCGCACAAGGCGTGCTCGGCGGCCTTCGGCTGCTTCAGGCGAAGAACCCTGCGCTGAAACTGGCGCTCGCCATCGGCGGCTGGACCATGAGTCAGGCGTTCCACGGCCTGGCGGCAAGCGCCGCGCGGCGCAAGACGTTCTGCGCGAGCGTGGTCGACCTGTTCAAGCGCTTTCCGATGTTCGTCGAGGTCAACATCGACTGGGAGTATCCCGGCGCGCCCGGCGACACCGGCAATACGTATGACGATACCGATGGCGCCAACTACGCGGCGCTCATCGGCGATCTGAAGCATGCGCTCGTTGCCGCGGGGCGCACGGACGTCGAGATCTCGATTGCGGTGTCGGCCAACGTGGCAGACATGACCAAGGCCAATCTGCCTGGCCTCATTGCGGCGGGCGTGTCGCGTCTGAATCTGATGACCTACGACTTCTTCGGCACACCTTGGGCACCCACGCTCGCGCACCACACCAATCTGCACGACACCGACCCGAGCGCCGCCGGCGGCTTCTCCATCGACCGGGCGGTGAACTGGCTGCGTCAGGCGGGCGTGCCGCTCGCCAAGGTGCATATCGGTTACGCGGCCTACTCCCGCAATGCCCTTCAGGCGGAGATCGCGCAGGTCTCGGCGCTCTCGGGCACCTACTCCCCCGGCAACGACATCACCACCGGCACGTTCGAGTCGGGCAGCACGGAGTACTACGACGTGCTGTTCAACTACCTCGATCTGGAGAACGGCGCCGCACGCAACGGCTTCGTGCTCTATACCGACCCGGTGGCCGACGCCGACTTCCTCTATCAGCCGTCGAGCGGCATGTTCATGTCACTCGATACGCCACGCACGGTGCGCGCCAAGGGCGAATATGTGCGCACCAACGGTCTGGGCGGCCTGTTCACCTGGACCATCGATCAGGACAACGGCGTGCTCGCCAACGCCGCGCATGAAGGGCTGGGCCAGGCAGCGACGGTCTCGAACATCGACATGTCGCCGTTCTACTTCAGCGGCCAGACTTCGCTCGACGATACGACGCCGGGAGGTGGATCATGAGCTTTTTTCTGTCCCGGCTGCTGGAACCGTCGACCTGGGCCGGGTTGACCGGGCTGGCGGTGGCGCTCGGCACGTCGCCGGACGTGATGCATGAGCTCGCGCAGGCGGGCGCGGCGCTGGCGTCGCTTGCCGCCATGGCGCTGCCGGAGAACGCCACGCACCGGGCCGGTCAGGCAAACGCGCCGCACGACGACGTCTCACGTCAGCCGTAAGCGCTGCGTCGAATGAAACACGGACCCAAGCGCGGCGAGATGGCGTTTGGGGTCCGTGTTTCAAAAAAATTGTCACGAATTCTAAACTTTTCGCCACAGCCGTCGCTATACGTTACAGGACTTGAAGTGACTTGTTGCACTGCGCTAGGCGGTCGACCGGGTTTTTGAGCGACCGGCAGAGTTGTCATAATCGCTGGCTATGATGCGTCGCGCAGGATGCGGCGCGATCACAGACAGCGTCCGACGCTCCGAAGCTACCTTCCGTCAGCTTGGTCAGGCAAGCCGGGCCGTCGTGGCGACAGAGTCCGTCAGCGCTACATTACAGAAGCATCGCGACACCATCGCCGGCACGGTCTGCCCTCCAGGACCGGTCAGGACGAGGACGACGATGCATAACACCGACCAGATCACCAGAGATTCACCCAGGGGCCATATGAAGCTGATCTTGCTGGCGCTTGCCGCCTCGCTGTTTACGCTCGTCATGATGGTGCAGGCGCGCAGCGAAGCGAATGATGTCGCCATCTCCGCCCCGAGCGCTCAGCCCGCGAGCATCAATATCAGCGAGCGCGCACGCACGCGCAAGGACATGGCGATGTGGAACGCTCGCCGCAAAATGCACGCCGTGCGTCAGGAAGACTGACGCCGCCAATGCGGCATTGTCCGCGCAGCAACATGCTGCATTGCACCAAATTTGGGCATCTTCCGCCGCCGTCCTATAGTGGAGAGGCGATTCAGGTGAGGAGACAAGAAAGATGCCCACATTCCACTTCAACCTTTACGACCTGACGTTGTTCCTGCCGATGGCGGTGGCCGGTGCGCTGCTCGTTGGCGGCATCCCCGTCGCGACCCGTAGCACGCGTTATGGCTTGCGTGCGATCGGGGCGGTGGTCGGAGCGCTCGTCGCGTTGCTTGTCGTGGAGGCGCTGCCCGTGCTCGTGTAGCCCGCGCACGCGCCCAGCCGCATCGAACGACGAAAGGACGATAGGACGAAAGGCCCTTGGCGCGCGTGGCGCGCCGTGAGTGGTTTTTCCGAAAAATTCTGTGAACTTCACGTTGCGATCCTGTAGTGGATCGTGGCGAGGTTGACCGCGTTGTCTTGAAGACGGTCATGGCGTTGTCATCGCCGCAACCTATGCTGGTCTCTGGCAACTTCGGTTGCGCTGTCACCCTCTCTGTTGCGCCGCCGACCCGCTCGGCGGCTTTTTTTATGTCGACGCAGCCGTCTGCCGGCGTTTTCGGTCGACAACGCCAATCGTCATCGTTTTGTCCCGACACGTGCACCGTCATCGCCTACAATCACCGGAAGTGCAACGCCGAGCGCGTGCCACCGATGATAGACATCGCGAACTGCGCGCAACGCCGTCAAAGGAGGTTTCCGCATGTCCGACGCGTTCTCCCGCGCCTTTGCCGTCGTCATCAATCAGTACCGCTCACCGCGTCAGTACACCGTATCGGTGGAGCGGGCGAGCGAGATGATCGCCAAGAACATCGGCCTGTTTTCCGACGGTTTCGCCGCGGAACCGCACCTGATCGTGGGTCTGTTCGAGCGCGAAGCAGACGCCTGGGCGCTTGCCCATCGCCTGCAACGCACCCGCACGACCGTGCAGGCACTGCTCCAGACGCCTGCCCGCGTTGCATCCGTTGCTCCCCCCGAGCTGGATCCGAGCGACTGATCGACTGATCCGAGCGACGGACTCAAGCGACCGACTCAGCCTCCCCCTTCCCGTCATCTCCCCAGCACGACTGCGGTCGATTGAAAAAAGGTGCCCCGGCATCCGCCTGCAAGCGTAGAATTCGGAATTCCAGATATCACCAACACCGGTACGCGCCGGAATTCCATGTCGAACCCCGCTGCATCCGCCGATTCAACGGCAGTTGACCTGCCCCTCGCGCCCCTTGCTCCTCTCCCGCCCCTTGAGCCGCTGGCCAGCACCCCCGTGCTGATCGATCAGGTCTATTCACGCCTGCGCGACGCCATCGCCGATCTCACGCTGCCCCCGGGCGAGCGCATCCGGCAGGCCGAGCTGGCCGATTCGCTGGGCGTGTCGCGTCAACCCGTCAGTCATGCCTTGCAGTTGCTCAAGCGCGACGGCCTCGTGTGCGACAGCGGCCGCCAGGGTCTGGAAGTCGCCCCCATCGACGCCGATCACCTGCGTCAGCTCTATCAGGTACGCACGGCGCTCGACGGTCTGGCGGCACGGCTGGCGGCCACACGGATGGCGCAGGGGACATTGGGCGAGCCGGCGCTAAGTCGCCTTCAGGAGGCTGTCGCCGCCGGCATGGCGATGACGCGAGGCACCCCGGTGGCACGTCAGGTGCGTATCGAGGTGGCGTTTCACACCGCGCTGCACGATGCCTCGGGCAACCCGTTGATCGCACAAACGGTGGCGCCGCAATGGCCGCACATCATGCGGGCGATGGCTGCAACGCTCGGGGCCATGCCGATGCAGGAAGTCGTCTGGCACGAACACGGGGAGATCGTCGCGCGCATCGCGGCGGGCGATGCCGACGGTGCCGAAGCCGCGGCTCGCGAGCACACCGAAGCCGATGGCGGCAATGCACGCCGCGAGTGGCTCGCCCGGCTGGCGGAGTCGCACTGATCATGCAAGCCGTCATCTCTGCTGCTCTGCCCGTCTTCGGTCTGATTTTCGTCGGCTATCTCTGCGCGCGCCGTGCCTGGCTTGGCGACGCCGCGCTCGACGCGCTCAATCGCTTCGTCGTCTATCTCGCGCTGCCCGCCGTGCTGTTCCAGTCGATGGCGCAGATCACCTGGGCGGAGCTGGTCAATCCCGGCTTTCTGGGGGCGTTCGGCGGCGGCATGGCTGCGACGTTCGCGCTGTCGTTCGCGCTTGATCGCACGGTGCGCGGACGTCTGACCGACGCGAGCATCGAAGGCATGGGCGCGGCCTATCCGAATGCCGGATTCATGGGGTTGCCGCTGTGCCTCGTGGCGTTCGGTCCGGCCAGCGTACCGGCGGTCGTCGTCGCCATGCTGCTCACCGCCACGGTGCTCTTCGCCATCTCCATCGCGATCATCGAGACGGATCTGCAAACCACACCGAACTGGCGTCGCACAGCGGGCTTCGTCGCACGGGCGCTGGTGCGCAATCCGCTCGTCGTCTCGCCGTTCATCGGTATGGCATTTGCGGGCGCGGGGATTGCGCTGCCCACGCCAGTGCTGCACTTCACTACGTTGCTGGGCGGTGCGGCCAGTCCGTGCGCCCTGGTGGCGATCGGCATGTTTCTCGCGCAGAGTTCGGGAGCGGCCAGGGAACCTCGCATTGCACGGGCTGTGGGGCGTCTCGTCGGTCTCAAGCTTGTCTTTCAACCGGCGGTCACGGCATTTCTGGCGTTCCGGGTTTTCGATTTGCCTGCCATCTGGGCGCACAGCGCGCTGCTGCTCTCGGCGCTGCCCATTGGTACCGGCCCGTTCATGCTCGCGCAACTGTATGGACGCGAAGCCGCGGTCGCCTCGCGCGCGATTCTGATATCGACGGTGCTCTCCGTGGTGACGGTATCGCTGCTGATCGGTTGGTTCAGCGTGCGATGAGGGGTCATCCAGCGCGCTGAGGGCAAGGGCGAGCGCCCCGGCGACATTGCGGGGCTGTGCCCTCGCCTGACTGCGCCTGACGCCCGAAGACGATGGGCTTAGCGCAGCGTTGCCGCAGGCGCCACGACAACGCGGTCGCGACCGGAGCGCTTTGCGGCGTAAAGCGCCGCGTCGGCAGCGCTGAGCAGACGCATCGGGAGTGTCTCCGGATCGGAAATATCGCGCGGGTCCACACTCGCCAATCCGATGGAAATCGTGAGCGGCACAAGTATGCCGTCATCGTCGGGCACTTCCAGCCGTGCGACGGCTCGCCTTACGCGCTCGGCAACCGTCCCCGCCCAGTTCTGTTCCGTCTGCACGAGCAACGCAGCAAACTCTTCGCCACCATAACGCGCGAGCGTGTCCGTCACGCGCAGTTGGGCGCGCATACAAGCACTCGCCGCACGCAATGCGCGGTCGCCCGTCGCATGGCCATGACTGTCGTTGACGCGCTTGAAATGGTCGATGTCGATGAGCAGACACGCCAGCGGCGCGCCGTAACGCGCACCTCGCACCACTTCCTCACGCAAGCGCTGATCGAAATAGCGGCGGTTCGACAACCCGGTGAGCGGATCGGTCAGGCCGATGCGCTTTAGACGCTCGCGATTCCACATGTTCTCGAGACACACGGCGACGACCGCGCCAAAGCGTTCGAGAAAGTCGGTGGCCATCTCGGGAGAGAAGCGGCGTGCGTCGCGACTGCCCAGCCCGATGACGCCGATGTAGCGGCCATTGCGGGCGAGCGGCATGACGACGGCACTCGCAGGCGCGCGTGCCCCGAACAGCGACGCATGGCGCTCACGCGGCGCGCCGATCCAGAGTTGGCCATCGCCGCACACGGCGGAGAACGTGCCGGCGTCCTGCGCGATGCACAGACCGGCATCGAGTGCGCGAATGCCTTCAGCCGTGTCGATGAGATCGCGCAGCGTATCGTCGACCTCGGCGAGCATCAGGCGAACGCAGGACAGATCGAAATCGTGACGCAGGCGGTTGAGCACCACTTCCAGAAACTGACCGAAGTCGGGCGCGCCCATGAGCGCCAACTCGATGTCCTGAAAACGTTTTAGCGAACGCTCATTGCGCTGGACGGTCGCCAGCAGCGATTGCAGTGAGTCGAGCGTCGGTGCCTGGTTGGTTGCCACGTAAGGTCTCGAGAGACACGCGGCACTTCGCGGCCGCCTAGCGTGCTTGCCCGGCATCGTGCCTTGGCGCCCCGGCGTCGCGCCTGCACTGCGCGCCGAAGGACAAGTACCGGGCCGGTGCGCGCGCATCAAACGCGCTCGCCCTACCCCTGCTGAGGTCGTCGTGATGACGTCTGCCACCAGACCGTCATGAGGCCGTTAACGGCACTTGCCCATGAAATTGAAGGGTAGCGCAGGTGAATTTTGCCGCCACGAAATCGAGCCGTGGCGCGGTTTTTTGCGTAGCTAGGGAAAATACCTACTTCATAAGTAAATCATGTGGCAGTGCACCAAATTCATTCGCCCTGCCCTGATACCCCGTTCGGACGGTCGGCCGGCCATCTCGACAAGTCATTTTTGCGGCCCTACAATCGCGGCCGCTTGCGCGCACTGACAGTGACAAAATCGGTGGCGCGGTCCGGCCCGATCGGCCGGTGGTGGCACGGCGTACCCGCCGGTGCCGCCAGCACTCAAACCTACGGAGACCCAGTTGTCCATGCTCTACCCGCGCACTCTGCGCAACGTCGGCGTCGCGCTCGCGCTGGCAACGTTTGCGATGTTCTCGGCCTCGGCATTCGCCGCTTCCGCCACTCACACTCAGTCCGGTCATCACGCCAAAGCGCATACAGCGTCGTCGAAGCATCGCCGCCACGGCGCCGCGACGAAGTCTGTGCCGAAGGCGTCTGCGTATAAGAAAGCTCACGCGCACAAGACGCCTCACGGCAAGAAGAAGGCCGTGAAGGCGCGTCACACAATGCCGCCCAAAACCACGCACCGAACCCATCCGACGGTGGCCAGCCAGCGGCACCCGCACTCGCGCTCGCACGCTTGAGATTCGTGTAACGCGCTAAAGTGAACACAGGGTGAGAACGCGTAGCAACGCGCATCGCCCTTTCGTTCCATTTCATCCTCTTTCGCGCCCTTTCGCGCTTTTTTCGTTAAAGCGGCATATTGGGGTGACACGTCCATGACACGCTGGCTAACCAGCGCTCGCGTTGCGGCCACGCCACAAGGCACGACTTCGGACACGCGGCGTAGTGGCGCGACCGATTGATGCGTGTCGATGACCCACAATGCGTATATGGGAAGTGGGTCCTGGCATGGCGCACGGGGTGGTCGCGCGTGGGCCATTCCCCCTATTTCGGTATCACCCGGAATCGGGGGTCAGGCACTGCGATACGTCTGGCATCCCTAAAAAAACAGGATCTTAGGCGTGGCGTCTCGATCCCTGACCGTCCGGTCGCCCGGTCAGGCAAAAAGCATGCCGCAACGCAGCGAAAAATGGCTTGAAACTGGCGTGGATCAACAATCTAAAGTTTCCCTGCTTGACACCTTCCCACCTTTCCCGTAAAAAAACGGGTGCATGAACGTTGTATGGCGAGTCTTGTGTCATCTAATGTCGCCCTCTGCGTCAACTCGGTTGTACCTGATCAGCTTTTTAATGTCATGCGCTCGCTGAGCTTCTAGCTCGCTCATTTGAAAACTTTAAGGATTTAAGAAATGGCAACTGGTACCGTCAAGTGGTTTAACGACGCCAAGGGTTTTGGTTTTATTACGCCGGACGAAGGTGGTGAAGATCTCTTCGCTCACTTCTCGGAAATCCAATCGAAGGGTTTCAAGTCGTTGCAAGAAAACCAAAAGGTCAGCTTCGAAGTGAAGATGGGACCGAAGGGCCGTCAAGCCAGCAACATTCAGCCCATCTAAGGGAAGTTTGTTTCGCTGCTGATCGCTAGCGCGATCAACGCGTCTCGGGCAGCGCCGCAAGGGCTGCTCGAACTGAGAACCCCGCTCGCGCGGGGTTTTTTCGTTTTTGCAGGTATGCTGCGCTTTTCGATCCGGGGGTTGCAATGGGCTTACTGGTAGACGGCAAGTGGCACACCGATGGGTACGACACGCGCGCCACCGGCGGACGCTTCGAGCGACGCCCCGCCACCTTCCGCAACTGGATCACCCCGGACGGAGCGCCCGGCCCCAGCGGTGAAGGTGGCTTCGCCGCCCAGCGGGGCCGTTATCTGCTGTACGTCAGCTATGCCTGCCCATGGGCGCACCGCACGCTCATCATGCGCACGCTCAAGGGATTGCAGGACATGATTCCCGTGGCCACCGTGAACTGGCTGATGCTCGACGACGGCTGGACCTTTCAACCGGGCCCGGGCGTCACCGGCGATCCGGTACACGGCGCGGCCTTTCTGCGCGACGTCTATCTTGCAGCCGATGAGCGCTTCACGGGACGCGTCACGGTGCCTGTCTTGTGGGACACCGAGCGCGGCACGATCGTGAGCAACGAGTCGTCGGAAATCCTTCGCATGTTCAACAGCGCCTTCGATGCGCTCGGCGCGATCCCGGGCGATTACTACCCGCTCGCCCTTCGCGAGGAAATCGACGGCCTCAATGCCCGCATCTACGATACGGTGAACAACGGCGTGTACAAAGCCGGTTTCGCCACCACGCAGGTCGCTTACGAAGAAGCCCTGGCGCCGCTTTTCGATACGCTGGACAGGCTCGATGCACATCTGAGCACGCGCCGCTTCCTGACCGGCGAGCGCATGACCGAAGCGGACATCCGGCTCTTCACCACGCTGATCCGTTTCGATGCCGTCTACGTCGGTCACTTCAAATGCAACCTGCGACGCATTGCCGACTATCCGAATCTCTGCGCCTACACGCGCGACATCTATCAGCAGCCGGGCATTGCCGCCACGGTGAATTTCGAGCACATCAAGCAGCATTACTACGAGAGCCATCGAACGATCAATCCGACGGGCATCGTGCCCAAAGGCCCGGTGCAGGATTTCGATGCACCGCACGCACGGGCGCAGATGATGACTGTGCAGAACTCCTGATGAAGCGCTGATTTATCCCGCGAGAAAACCGCCGTCTGCGGCCAGAACGTGTCCGACGACATAGCTCGATTCGCTTGAGGTCAGCCACACGACGGCGGCCGCCACCTCCTCGGGATGCCCCATTCGCTTGAGCGGAAGCCCCGCCGCAACGCTGCGCATGTCCGCAATGCCCGAGGCGAGCATCATGGCGGTCACGACGCGCCCGGGTGCCACCGCGTTGATGCGAATGCCCGAAGGCGCATACTCCATCGCCGCGGCGCGCGTGAGTGAATTGAGCGCGGCCTTGGAGGCACCGTAGAGCGACAACCCCGCATTAGGATTTCGCACGCCGCTGACACTCGTGTTGTTGACGATGGTGCCTCCGCCAGAGGCAAGTAGCGCGGGAATCTCATGGCGCATCGCGTGAAAGACGGCGCGGACATTGGTATCGAACACCTGCGAATACACGGCGTCGGTCTGGTCGGCCAATCGGGCACGCGACTCCTGAAAACCGGCGTTGTTGAACACCGCGTCGAGCCGGCCGAATTGCGCCATCGTCTGCGCGATCGTGCTGGCGATATCCGCTTCGCGTGTGACATCTGCGGCGACGAACAAGCTCTTTGCCCCCAGCCGTCTGATGTCATCGGCGAGCGCCTCCCCGAGTGCCTTTCTCCGTCCGGTGACGACCACAGCGCAGGCCCCCTCCTGAGCCATACGCACGGCCGTAGCTCTGCCGATACCGCTGGTGCCACCCACGACGAGGCACACACGACCGGCAAGGCGCTGGGCGGGCGTGCCGATGGGGATCGGGCCGGCAAGCTCGGACAGTTCGGTCTGTTCGGTAAATCCGGCAGGCGCGGTATGAGACGAAGCGTCATTCATGGTCGTGACCTCACAAGACGTTGTTTCCGGATGGCTTCGCCCGGGCAACGCCTTCCCGAGCCTGCGACACGTACGTAGTCGTCAGCCGTCAACGCGGCACCAACGCCGCCGCATAAAGTCGCATCCCTTCCAGCACGATACGATCCTGGCCACGCTCCAGGCGCCCCAGCGCATCGATCACCTGCGCACGAGCGAACGCATGAATCCCCGCAACGCGCTTTTTTCCCGCCGGCGTGAGGAACAGAATCTTCACGCGGGCATCGTGCTCCGCAATGGTTTCGCCGATGTCACCGGACAGCACCAGCTTGCGCAGCATCCGGCTCACGCTCGACTTCTCGAGACGAAGTCGAATCCCGAGATCACGCGCCGTGACACCGCCGTTCTCGATCTCTATGAGCGCATGCACAGCGGACGGCGAAAGATCGGTGCCGGCAAAAGCTCCACCCATGAATCCCAACTCCCGGACCATCTCGCGCGATACGGCACGAATGGCTTCGACCAACGACGGATCGGGGCTCACTGTCAGACTCTCCCATTAGCTGTCACCGAAAAACACCGCAACATAGTTGCACAATACAACTTAATGGTTGCGATACGCAACCACCAGAAATAAAAACGGGCGTTGTGCGCCGAAGCCCACAACGCCCGTCTATTGCGTCAGTGCCAGAGGATCAGACGGCTTCAGCCCCGCGTCAGACAGCGCGCGGCTTTACGCGACTCGCCGCTTCGAGCGCATGGCGACGCGCGACATCCAGATCGTTGTCATACGCGAGCGCCACGCCCATGCGGCGCTTCACGAAGCTTTCCGGCTTGCCGAACAGACGAATGTCGGTTTGCGGCACTTGCAGCGCGCGCTCAACGTCGTCGAACACGATACCCTTCGCATCCACACCACCGTAAATGACGGCACTCGCGCCCGGCGTCTTCAGCGTGGTGTTGACCGGCAGTCCGAGGATCGCGCGCGCGTGCAGCTCGAACTCGTTCTGCCATTGGGTAATCATCGTGACCATGCCCGTATCGTGCGGACGCGGACTGACTTCGCTGAACCACACGTCGTCGCCCTTCACGAACAGTTCGACACCGAAGAGCCCCTGTCCGCCGAGGTTGTTCGTCACCTCGCGTGCGATCACACGCGCGCGCTCGAGCGCCACCGACGACATCGGATGCGGCTGCCAGCTCTCGACGTAATCGCCGCTCACCTGCTTGTGTCCGATGGGCGCACAGAAATGCGTCTCGACCTGTGCATCGACGCCACGCGCACGCACGGTGAGCAGCGTGATTTCGTAATCGAAGTCGATGAAGCCCTCGACGATGATGCGCCCGTGACTCACGCGGCCACCCGCCATCGCGTAGTCCCATGCGGCCTTCACATCGGCGGGGCCGTCGATCTTGCTCTGCCCCTTGCCCGAACTGCTCATCACCGGCTTGACGATGCACGGATAACCAATCCCGCCATCGATCGCCGCCTGCAATTGCTCGAGCGAATCGCAGAACTGGTACGGGCTCGTCGGCAACCCGAGCGTCTCCGCAGCCAGACGTCGAATGCCTTCGCGGTCCATCGTCAGACGTGCCGCCCGCGCCGTCGGGATCACACGCACCACACCGTCCGCTTCGAGCGCTTCGAGCATCGGCGTGGCGATGGCTTCGATTTCCGGCACGACAAGATCCGGCTTTTCGGCTTCGATCAACGCCTTGAGTTGCTCGGGATCGGTCATCGCGATGGTGCGCGAGTGATGCGCGACCTGCTGACCCGGCGCGTTGTCGTAGCGATCGACGGCAATCGTCTCGACGCCCAGACGCTGCAAGGCAATCAGCACTTCGCGGCCCAGTTCGCCCGAACCCAGCAGCATGACCTTCGTCGCGCTCGGCGACAGCGGTGTTCCGATAGTGGTCATTTTCGACCTTTGGAGAGTGAGAAATCAGAAGCGTCGGCGCGCGTTGGCGTCGTACGCGAAAGCCGTATTGTAGCGACCATGGCCGTCTCTGCGACGCCCGCCGCGTCAGACAAGCGCACCTCGCAGCACGCGGCGGCAACTTGCCACCATGCACGCCTCGCTGTCCTGATAGCCCGTCAGTACCCACGCGGTGCCGGCGTTGGTCATCGCGCCCACCAGCGCCACGCCGACGATTCTCGCCTGCGCCTGTGCCTCGTCACCGGCCGGTGGCGGCACGTGGGTCATGCCCAGAATCAGCTTGGCGAATTCAGCGATGTAGCGGTGATAGGTCTGATCTGTCTCAGGGCTCACGCCCATCACTTCGAGCAGCAACACGCGTGCCGCATGCGAATTGCGCAAAAACGCGAAAAAGCTGTGCAGACCGGCATCGAGTCGCGCATCGAGCGTTGGCGCGCTTGCGGCAATGGCGGCCTGCAACTGGCTGAGCAAGGTCTGCGCGTGATGGGCATAGGTTGCGCGCAGCAGATGCTCCATGTTCTCGAACGCCGCGTAAAAGTACCGGTCGTTGAGCTTGGCCAGACGACACACCGCACGCACGGTGGCGCGGCGAAACCCCACGGTGCCGAAGACTTCCGTGGCGGCGTCGATCAGCGCGGTGCGGCGCGCCTGCTCGCGCTGGGCCTGCCCCACCCCGCCATAGCGCCGCCCGCCTGTTGCAGATGGCAGCGGCGCGCCCGGGCCGGCAGATGACGATGCCTTCGATGCGGCATCCCTCGATTCGAGTCCTTGTTCCATTTCGCTATTTGACATCACCCGGACGGAAAACTAAAGTGGTGACACGCATCACCAAATTATAGGCAACGCGATCCCCGTTACCCAAAGGTATCAAACGGTGTCGACGTGGCACGCATCGGAGACAGCGCAATGAAGACGTTCACGGACAAGGTGGCTGCCATCACCGGCGCAGGGTCCGGCATGGGCCGTTCACTCGCGCTCGAACTGGCGCGACGCGGGGCGCATCTCGCGTTATCGGATATCGACGAAAACAGCGTGGCGAACACCGCCACCGCCTGCCGCGCCTTGGGGGTGCGCGTCACATCCCAGCGGCTTGACGTCGCCGATCGCGACGCCGTCTTCGCGTGGGCCCGTGAGGTGGCGGCGGCCCACGGCAAGGTCAATCTCGTCTTCAACAATGCGGGGGTCTCGTTGTCGGTGCCGGTCGCGACCATGCGCGAAGACGATTTCAAGTGGCTGATGGACATCAACTTCTGGGGCGTCGTCCACGGCACGCAGGCGTTTCTCCCCTATCTGATGGCATCCGGTGAGGGCCACATCGTCAATACGTCGAGCCTGTTCGGCATCATCGCCATGCCAACGCAATCCGCTTACAACGCCAGCAAGTTCGCTGTGCGCGGCTTCACCGAAGCCTTGCGCATGGAACTCGATCTGGCGCATGCGCCCGTCTCGTGCACCTGCGTGCATCCGGGCGGCGTGGCGACCAACATCGTGCAAACCTCGCGTATCGACGAGAGCATCGCCGCGCTCACCGGCATGGACGCCCAAACGCACCGGCGACGCGCCAACAAACTCATCGACGTGACAAGTGCGGACGCCGCCGCGCGGCAGATCCTCGCGGGCGTCGAGCGCAACGCGCGACGCGTGCTCGTGGGCGCAGACGCGCGCCGCGTCGACAAGCTCGCGCGCCTGCTCGGCTCACGCTATCAGACCATGGTGACGTGGCTCTACCGGCGCACTGCCATGGCCCGCAAACCGTCGTCGAACCAGCGCGACGCCGCGGCAAGCTCCACGGCAACCAAATAACCGAATAACCGACGGCCAGAGGACATCGCCATGACGGCAAATCCCACCGCTACCGATATCGCCAGTGTCGCCACGGATCTCGACGTGATCGTCGTCGGCGCCGGACTCTCCGGCATTGCGGCGGCGCATTATCTGCGCGAGCGCTGCCCGGGAACCCGGTTCGCCATGCTCGAGGCGCGTCAGTCACTCGGCGGCACCTGGGATCTCTTTCGCTATCCCGGCGTGCGCTCCGACTCCGACATGTTCACGCTCGGCTTCAGCTTCCGTCCGTGGGCCAGCGATCAGGCCATCGCCGACGGCGGCAAGATTCTCGACTATCTCAAGGACACCGCGCACGCGGAAGGGCTGGACGGTCTGATCCGCTACGGCCACAAAGTGCGCGAAGCCCGCTGGGATTCGAGCATCGCGCGCTGGACGCTGGACGTCGAACGCACCCACGCCGATGGCCATCAGGACGTGCAATCGCTCACTTGCCGCTTCCTCTTCATGTGCAGCGGGTACTACGCCTACGACGCCGGACACACACCAACGTGGCCCGGCATGGACACCTTTACCGGCACCGTCGTGCACCCGCAGCACTGGCCGCAGGATCTCGACTACCGCGACAAACGCGTGGTCATCATCGGCAGTGGCGCTACCGCAGTGACACTGCTGCCGAGCATGGCCGCGACGGCGGCTCACGTCACCATGCTGCAACGCTCACCGAGCTACATCCTGTCGATGCCGCAGCGCGACGGGGTCGCGGAACGGTTGCGCGCGTGGCTGCCGGCGGGGGTGGCGCACCGCATCGTGCGCATGAAGAACGTGCTCATCACGCTTGGCTTCTACAATGCGGCGCGACGCTGGCCACACGCGATACGTCGCGTGCTGATTCGTCGTGCGGCCCGGCAGGTGCAGGGGCATGCCGACGTCGAGCGCGATCTCACACCGCGCTATAACCCGTGGGATCAGCGGCTTTGCCTCGCGCCGAGCGGCGACATCTTCAAGGCGTTGCGCAGCACTCGCGCCGCCATCGTGACCGACGAGATTGCGTCCTTCACTGCCGGGGGACTCGCGCTCAAGAGCGGTAAGACGCTCGACGCGGACATCGTCGTCACGGCCACCGGTCTGCGCGTGCAGTTGATGGGCGGCGCCCGGCTGCTGGTCGACGGCAAGCCCGTGGTGCTCTCCGACGCGGTCTCGTACAAGGGCATGATGTACAGCGATGTGCCCAACCTCGCGTCGGTCTTCGGTTACACCAATGCCTCGTGGACGCTCAAAGCCGAGCTGATCGCGCAATACGTCTGCCGTCTCATCAACCATATGAATGCGCGTGGGGCGGACACCTGCGTGCCGCGTCTGCGAGACGGCGAGCATGGCGACATCCCGGCCATCGGTCTGACGTCGGGCTACATTCAACGCGCCGCAGGCGCGCTGCCGAAGCAAGGCAGACGCAAGCCGTGGGTGTTCTATCAGAGTTACCTGCGGGATCTGCGATTGATGCGCTGGGGCCGCGTTGACGATGGCGCCATGCAATTCGAGCGTCGCGCGACGCGATCGGTCGAGCCGGACGCCGCCACGCGTGCGTCAAACACATCGAACGCGTCAAGCACGTCGAGCGCCGTCGCGGCGGCGACGCGATAGTGCGCCAGCGCCATGACGAGCGACGCCCCCTGACCGCCCGTAGCCAACTCGCGCACTGCGTTGTTACGATGCGGTCTGACTGACATTGCCTGCTGATCGACACGACATCATGCTCATCGTTTATTTGCTCGGTTGCCTCGTCATTGCCTTTGCCGCCGTTGTGGTCGTGCTGATGCGTTTCACGCGGCGCGTTGCGCGGCGGGCCGAAGCGGCCGTGCCGCCGGACGGTCAATTTCTCGACGTCGATGGCGAACGCCTGCATTACGTCGATTTCGGACAGGGCCCGGCGGTCGTCTTCATTCATGGCCTCTCCGGTCAGTTGCGCAACTTCGCGTATCTGCCGCTGGAAACGCTGGCACGCACGCATCGCGTGGTGCTCGTCGACCGGCCCGGGTCCGGCTACTCGACGCGCACCGCGCAGCACGATGGCGCGATCGCCTCGCAGGCCAATGCCGTCGCACGATTGATCGACACGCTGGGGCTTGACCGTCCGCTGGTCGTGGGGCATTCGTTGGGGGGCGCGGTATCGCTGGCGCTGGCGCTCGATCATCCGCAACGCGTTGGCGCGCTCGCGTTGATCGCCCCGCTCACGCAACCGGTCGCCGATGTACCCGCAGCGTTTCGTCCCCTGGCGATTCGCAGTGCGTGGTGGCGCCGCTGGGTTAGCCGCACCCTCGCCGTGCCCGTCGGCATGATGACGGGCCGCACGACGCTCACGTACGTTTTCGGCCCGGAAGACGCCCCGAAGGATTTCCTTATTCGTGGCGGTGGCGTGCTGAGTTACCGTCCGGGGAACTTTGAAGCGAGCAGCGTCGATATCCTTGCCGCCGCACGCGACATGCCCGCACTCGCGGCGCGTTACGCATCGCTGTCGGTGCCGGTCGAGATTCTTTATGGACGCCAGGACCGCATTCTCGATTACCGCGTGCAGGGCGAGACCATGCGGCTGGCCAGTGAACGCGTGCATCTGACGCTCGTGGACGGTGGGCACATGCTGCCCGTCACGCAACCCGAGGCAACGATGCACTGGGTGCAGGAGGTTGCCGCACGCATGGCGTCGCCGCAGTACGGCGGTGCGAAGCCTGCCATGACGGTGTCAGTGAATGCGGCGAACGATGCTGTTTGATCTGCTCTGCCTATCGCCTTGTCGTCTCCGCGCCACGTTGCCGCCCCGCCTCGCCGCCCCCCTCCTTTCGCCTCACACATCGCTCGCGCCGCACATCGGGGGTAGCCCCGCCTGCGGCGGAGTCGTTCCGATGGCACACTAAGCACTTCCCGATTCAACGCGGATTGCGTGCCCACGCCTTATGTCCGATCGCTCCGAAGCGCGCCCTGCGCCCCCTGCGCCCCCTGTGCCCCCGAGCCTCCGAATGGCGGCCAGTCTCGTTGTGCTGCGCGAGCGGGCAAGCGGCATGGAAGTCTTGCTGCTACGACGCGCCGTACGCGCGACCGACTTCAGTTCCGATGCCTATGTGTTCCCCGGCGGCGTGCTCGACGCGGCCGACCGGCTGGGTCACGCCGTCTGCCATGGACTCGACGACGCAACGGCGAGCCAACGCCTGCAACTTCCGGAAGGCGGCCTCGATTACTACGTGGCCGCCATTCGGGAATGCTTCGAGGAGACGGGGGTGTTGTTCGCGGATGAGGCTTCGGGCGCACCGGTCGATCAACGTCGCCTCAGCGCCATAGGCGCCGAACGCGATGCACTGCACGATGGCAGGATCGATATGGCGTCTATGTGCCGCTCGTTCGATGTGCGGCTCGCCCCGCGCCATCTGCACTATCTGAGTCACTGGGTCACGCCGCTCGGCTTGCCGAAGCGTTTCGATACACGGTTCTTTCTGGCGAGGCTCCCCGAGGGCCAGCAGGTCGAAGTCGATCAGTCCGAGACGGCGGCACATCGCTGGATGCGTCCTCGATACGCGCTCACGCATGCCGATCAGTTGCGTCTGCTGCCGCCCACCCGCAAGTTGTTGCAGTGGCTTGACGGCATGGAGACGGTAGATCGGGCGATCGCCGCTGCGGGTGCGCTCGACGTCATACCGCGCATTCAGCCGCGTCTGGCCAACGGCAAACGTGGACGCTGGCCGGTCGCGCCGGATGAACCGGCCTGGGGCGAGCTGACCCTGACCGATCCGCAGGAACAAGGCACCGGCAGTTACGAGATCGTGCCCGGGCGCGTCGTGACGTTGATGCCGGGTGTGCTGCGTCTGGCCGCGCCGAATCCGGGCATGATGACCGGCCCCGGCACGAACACCTACCTCGTGGGCGGCGGTCCTGAGAACACGTGGGCCGTCATCGATCCGGGCCCCGATGATCCGGCGCACATCGACGCGATCCTGCGCGCGGCACCCGGCGCCATCCGGCAGATTTTCGTCACCCATACCCACCGCGATCACTCGCCGGGCGCGCGGTTGCTGAAGGAAAGAACGGGCGCGACGACGTTGGGCATGCGTGCACTTCATCACGAGGCACAAGATACGGCCTTCGTGCCGGACGTCGCGCTCACGGATGGCGATGCCGTGACGCTGCCCGACGGCCGCATCCTGCGCGCCATTCATACGCCGGGGCATGCGGCCAATCATCTTTGCTACGCGTTGGACGACGTGCAGTTGGTCTTCACGGGCGACCACGTCATGCAAGGCTCGACGGTCGTCATCAACCCGCCGGACGGGCATATGGCGACCTATCTGGCGTCGCTGGATAAGCTGGCTGCGCTCGCCCCCGCGTGGCTAGCGCCGGGGCACGGCTTTGTGATGGACACGCCCGCCCAGCGAATCGCCCGGCTCATTGCCCACCGGCTCGCACGCGAATCCCGTACGCTCGAGGCGCTTGAGCAGGTCGGTCCGGTCACGCTCGAGGCGCTCACGCCGGTGGTCTACGCGGACGTGCCCGCTGCGCGCCACGCCGTCGCCCGACGCTCCTTGCTGGCGCATCTGGAGAAACTGGCGGAGGATGGCCTCGCGTCGGTGTCGGTGGACGGTCAGTGGCGGCGTACCGGCGTACCGGCGTACCGGCATAACGGTGTAACGGTGTAACGGTGTAACGGCTTAACTGCGTAACGGTGCGCTGACGACGAGTTGACGACGACCCGAGCTTGACTGACGTCGGTTGACGTCAGTCGTAGGTCTCGTCGCCGAGCAGTTCGTCGATGATGCGCTCCCCGGCCTTGAGCCCAGCCAACTCGGCATCGACGCGATTGTCGCGGTGCCCGTCGGGGGATCGCACCTCCGGCCCTTCCGGCGTGCCGTGGCGGACGACCTGCACCAGATAGTCCCACGGTCCGGCGTACTCGTTCTGAAAGGCACGGACGCGAATTTGATAACCCGCGCGGTATTCGTAGACCTGCTCATGCGATGCGTAGCTCATGACGGACTCCCGTTGGCGAGATGCAGGAAACGTCGCGACGAATGGGATTGCGTGGCTTTCGGCGCGAAAGAATTGGCTCGGTTGGCTCGGTTGGCTCGGTTGGTTTGTTCGTTGGTTCGTTGGCTTGGTGGAATCGAATGGACTCAGGGCACGTCGACGACGATTGGATCGGTTCGCACGCCGTTGGCGATCGCCTTGGCGGCAAGTTCGACGATCTCGTCTTCGGCTTCCATGAACTGATCGAAGAGTGCTTCGCCGCCGGCGTCGGCCTTCGCGAGACGGTTGAGTGCATCACGCCCGATCTGGCACGTGAAGACGTTCCCGTCGACGTTCACATAAAAACGCACGAACTCGCCGTCATTGCCAAGTCCGAGGCCGCCGTGCAGGAAGCTGCTCATTGCCGTCTCCGCCATGCCCTGAAAATCGAAAAACACCCGATGCGCCCGAAAATCGTAGCACGTTCGAATTCAATAGGTGACATCCGGGAGGTAACGCCCGATACACGATGGATGGCTTGAGCGGACGGACGAAAAAAGACCCACCTGAGGGGTGGGTCTCGAAACCGGATCGCACGGGGCACCATGACAAACCGGGAAGACAGGGTCATGAAACATGACGAATCCATTATGGACGCCCCCACACCCACCGTCGGTGCACGCCGAACACGGAATTAGACGTAGATCAAACTTTGCGATGGGGTGGGGAGTGGCGTCGATGCATCCCAGCAGCCCCCGGCAAAGATTGCCCGAGTTCAGCAGTTGGCCGATGTACGAGGCCCGCTTTACGCTCCCCCGCCCGCAGCAAACTGGTTGCCCCGAAGCGCTTTTGCGACGCATTGATTCTGGCCGCGACGCTGGGCGTGGCCGATGCCCTTACGCACAGCCGATCTGCTTTACATCCAACCTAAGACTGGACGCAGCGTACGACGTTTGATGGAACAATGGGGTTCCCTGCCAGCGCGCCGGTACAGTGAACGATCTTGAGAATTGTTGAACCCCGTCGCTTGAGGAAAGCACATACGTGATGCTGCATTGATATGCCCTGTCTTCTGTATTGGACGCGTCAACCTGAAACGTCGAACCGTTGAGATGTGGGTTTAGAGAGGGCGCGGCAAAGCAAGTGCCAAATGCGATGACTCCTGAGCAAAGCAACACCAATTTGGTCGTTTTCATGGCTAGCCCGATTGACAAATTAAGTAAATATTTAATTTCCTGTCTGCGTAACATCAAGCCGGATGCAAGCGAGCGGCATCCGAGACGAAAAGTTACGCGAACATCATCAATTCGGATTCCATCATTTGATGGATAAAAGGTCTGAACGTAACCGTGGCGGCCATCAAGTGAGCTGATCCACGTCGGCGTGGTGGCATTAAATATGCCTGTTCCTTGATTTGCTGGCACTGGGGTCTGCTCTCTTGAGGGCATACGCCAAACGGTTTTAAGTTTCTTGGCGCCGCTTGATTGGCTCGAGTCTGCTACTGCCAAATTCGCGTCACTGACAACTGTGCCGATCGATTGTTTGAGGCCGCCAAAGACTTCCATCGGGTGCTCGCACGATGCCGGGATATTCGCAAGCTGCGGCCGTGTAACGCCCCTTGAGCGGCGTGATGACTTCTTTTTTCCCAGGGGAAATCGGTCCTGCCGAACCGACGCTACCGCCATCCTTTTCACCAAAGTCTAACCAGCTCACGAAGATACGGAACTTGCAGCCGTTGTACCAGAACATGCTATTCAGGCTGTCGTGACTTTGGATCAGCTTCAAGCATAGCGTTCCGTCACGGTACTTGCTGATTTGCTTGTCGTACTGGGACTTATTTCCCTCCGACGTCTTGGTGCTGACAGAATGGCTTCTCGGCTGCAGTCGAGACTCGATCGCCTTGATTTTGCATTCATTCCAGACATCGTCGGGAATCCCCTTAAGCCCTTGTTCACGAAAAGACTGTCGGTATTCCATTGCATCAACCAAGTCCGATCGAAGTTGCTCGTCGGAGCTGGATTCCCATCTTGCGTCAGCCCCTGCCCTACCCCCTGAGCCATTAGCTCGGTTAGCCGCCACTGCCTCATCCCAACATGGATATGCCGCATTTGCGAGTTGACTGCCCCCAAGCAATGCAAAAAATAGGGCAAAGATAAGTAAGCACCTTGATTTCATGATTCCCCCAAGTAATGACCTTCTCACGCGCCGACAACGTCTGGACGCTATGGGGCGAGGCGTGGCCACACGCGTCTAATGCACCCAACGGAAACGGGGCGACGAAGGCGTGGACATGCTAAATCAGCTGAAATCTCTTCGAATCATCAATATTGATGATGACGCTTATTGTTTGCGTGCAAGCGCACAGATCCGGACCACGCCACCGCTAAGGCGTGGTGCCCGTTATCGGGGGGGCCTGAATGGTGACGGGCCTGCTCTCTTGACGCTGATTACGAAGTGGCGGCGATACCGGATTGAGCAGAGCAGGAGTCGACGTGGAAATTGCTAGGACAACTCGCCCATGGAGCGCTTGTTTAAAGGCTTGAAAACGGAATGCGTGCCGACCGTGGGATACCACAAGCTCGCCGGGATATCAGCCACTCACCTGAGGCAACGGTGTAACTGGCTACGTCTGCATCAATTTAATGACGGACTAGCTCTTGCGTAGCAGAAGAAAAACTTAACGCAATGTCCGGGATGGAATGACCACTACAGATGCGACACTACGATCGCAGACGCGCGAAAAAAGCGTCACTGACGAAGTGATCAAATTGAAAAATCGGGGATTTCGTTGAAAAGCGAAGTGGATACTACCGGGGAAAACAAGGGAATTTTGGGGTGACCGATGGGACTCGAACCCACGACGACTGGAATCACAATCCAGGACTCTACCAACTGAGCTACGGCCACCGCCGTGATCAGCAACTTGACTTGCTTGCTGAACAGAAACAAGATTATAGCGACGTTTTTATTGCGTTGCCAAGCACTTTTTTCACTTCTTCCAAATATTTCTTCTCTCTCGTGCACGTTCGACGCGCGACACCGCCTTCTCACGCGGCGAACGCTCGCAAGGCAACGTCACTCACCCATGCAAAATGTCATGCCGACGCGAGTGACTCGGCATCGTCTCGCTCGGAGAAAGTCCCGGCACGCAGTTGCGCACGCGCCTCTTCAAATGCACCAATGCCGGCCTTCAGACGCTTAGGATCAGACAACACCCGGCGCCAGCCACGCGCGCCCGGCACGCCGCGATACAACCCCAGAGCATGGCGCGTGATCGCGCCGAGATACTTGCCCTTCTCCACTTGCGCTGCTGCGTACTCAATCAAGGCGTCTTCCACCGCCTCGCGCGATTTCACCGGCGACGTATCGCCATAGAAACGCGAATCGACCTCCGCCAGCACGTAGGGGTTGTGATACGCCTCGCGGCCCAGCATCACACCGTCGACATGCTGCAAATGCAGCTCGACTTCATCGAGCGTCTTCACGCCGCCGTTAATCAGAATCTCGAGCTGCGGGAAGACTCGCTTGAGGCGATACACATAGTCGTACTTGAGCGGCGGAATCTCGCGATTCTCCTTCGGACTCAATCCCTTCAGAATCGCATTACGCGCATGCACGATGAACGTTGAGCAACCCGCTTCGGCAATCTTGCCCACGAAGTCCTCGACGAAGGAGAACGACTCGACGTCGTCGATCCCGATGCGGTGCTTGACCGTCACCGGCACCAGCACTTCGTCGCGCATCGCCTTCACACAATCAGCGACCAACTCCGGCTCCGCCATCAAACAGGCGCCGAACGCACCGCGCTGCACGCGCTCCGACGGGCAACCGCAATTCAGGTTGATTTCGTCGTAACCCCACTGTTCGCCAAGCTTTGCCGCGCGCGCGAGATCCTGCGGCTCACTGCCGCCAAGTTGCAACGCAACGGGGTGCTCCACAGCATCAAAATCGAGATGACGTGCGACATCGCCGTGCAACAACGCACCGGTCGTGACCATCTCGGTATACAGCCACGTATGACGCGAAAGCTGACGATGGAAGACGCGACAGTTCGAGTCAGTCCAATCCATCATCGGCGCCACACTGACGCGACGGGGAGGTAAATTCATTGAAAATCTCTTACAAAACAGTCGATTACAGCGAAAAACGTAGTGCCCGATTTCCCAAAGTTGGCTCCGATTTTGGCTCGTTTTAGCACCCTAGTGCTACGGTGTAGTACCGAAAAAAGCCGTGTAGCACCGACAAAACCTATGGGCACAATCACAGTACGGGAACGGAAGGACAAAAGTATAGGGTATACCGCACAGATCCGCCTGAAGCGAGGCGGCCGGGTGGTCTATTCCGAGGCGCGGACGTTTGACCGTAGGCAAGCTGCGGCGGCATGGATCATCAAAAGAGAGAAGGAGTTGGCTCGACCTGGCGGGCTCGAAGCCGCAGCGCAAGCCGATCCCCTCTTCAGTGAGGTCATCAAAAAGTACGTCAGCGAATCGATAAAGACAATCGGCCGAACGAAGGCCCAAGTCTTGAATGCCGTCGCACGAGCGCCCATCGGTGAAAAGCGTTGCAGCGAGTTGGGGAGTACCGACTACGTTGAATTTGCCAAAAACCTTGATGTCCTTCCACAAACGGCGAGCAACTATATGTCCCACATCGGGGCAGTCGTCAACGTCGCCCGCCCCGCGTGGGGTTATCCACTGCCCGAGCAAGCCTTGAAGGATGCGCGACGAGTCCTATCTCATCTCGGGCACACGGCCAAGTCAGCCAAAAGGGAAAGGCGCGCAAGTTTTGCTGAACTGGATTTACTACTTGAGCATTTCGTTGGTATCCGCAAAAAGGCATCCGAATAGCGCACCGATGCAATACATAGTTCCGTTCGCTATGTTCTCGACGCGGCGTCAAGAAGAGATCGTGACGATCAAGTGGTCGAACTTGGACAAGGAGGGATCACGGATACTGGTTCGGGACATGAAACACCCGGGCCAGAAAATCGGTAACGACGTTTGGTGCGACCTTCCCCCGGAAGCCATGCGCATTCTGTCGGTGATACCGCGACACGAAGGGGACGACCGAATTTTTCCTTACACCACCGATGCCGTCGGCGCAGCGTTCACGCGCGCATGCAAGTTTCTACAAATTGAAGACTTTAGATTTCACGACCTGCGCCATGAAGGCACTAGCTGGCTGTTCGAGCAAGGTCTGTCGATACCTCGTGTAGCAGCCGTAACCGGACACCGAAGTTGGACAAGCCTGAAGAGGTACACGCATATGCGCCAGACGGGCAATCGATTCACTGACTGGCCATGGCTTGCGAGATTAGCCCCGTTATCGGATACGTGACCCTGTAAACGCTGGAGGATGGCGGAGCACCACGCCAAGATTTGACCCGATAGGCTATTAACCTTGGCTAGCCGTGGCTGGGAGGCTTATCTGGCAAGCGATTGCGGGTGATGCGTTTACTATTTTGGGGTGTTACGCGAAGAGGGTAAGTCTTTGATTTTTATGGTGGGGGATTTGGGGTGATAGTAGGAACGGCGGCGGGGATCAGGGTCGAAAAAAAACGGCTCTGGAACGGCGGTTTCCGACCCGTTGCGGTCTTTCATCTGAACAGAATTTGGACGGCCGCTTTCGAGCGTGATGCAGTCGTCCCTTTACCGTACCGACGCAGCAACACTTCCAGGCTCTTAGCGTTTTCCCAAGTTGTTAGTCGAGTGCATCAGCGAAAGAAATTGATCAAACGAGCCAGACGCTTGCTCAAGAGCCTCACTCACATCGGACATCGGTCGCATAAGCTTATAACGGTGCTGCATTCCGCGTCCTTTCCAAGTCACTTCTTCTAGTACTTTGCAGTCGATCAACCCTGGTAGCACTTCATCGAAAAAACGAGGCGCAGCTACATTTCCAAGTCTCACGCGGATGACATCTTCGTCGATTTGCGTAGTCCGGAGGAATATTCTTAAAAAACGCTCGAGCAATTTCAGATTTTGATCGGGAGTTTCGAGCGAAGCGTCTTCTGGGGTAGCGGCATCTAAGATATTCGCCCCGGCCCGGCACAACCACGCATCGATTTGCAATGGTTCAAAACTGTATTCGTCATCAGGCAGCAACACGACGGAGTCGATCCGACACGAAATAAACTCACAGCCTTCAAACGGACGGAGCCTTACGTCTAATTCAAGGCGCTCGAACTCGCAATCCTGAAAGCGAATGTCGCTATAGTTGCCGTTTGTCGTCGCCGTCGGCTGGAAATGGCAGGAGCGAAACGTCAAGCCAGCCAAACAGCGGCCGGCAAGGGCATCAGGGGAAAAGAACATCGAATCAAGAGTGAAGGTGCCCCCGCCTTCCGATATGCACTCGGCAATTCGAAGTGTCAATACTCCGCAGTTCTCTTTGCAAAATGAGAAGCCAGCCTCCGATGAGTTAATCTGACCCAAAGTATCAGCTACGCATCGCAAGTCCGCTTTATGGCGCAACAAATATTGAACCGCCTGTTCAACAGTGGCGTTAGACAGGAGATTGATAGACAAGAATGCCTGTAGGTCAGATCGAACTGCTTGGGCGAGCAACCGTCCCAAGCTCTCTCCCACGTAAAAATTCTGAAAATCCTCGTGATCAAAGGCAAGTGAAACTGCTTTGGATGCGTCAGCGATAAGCAATGAGTGCTGTTTTAACCGCTCCTTGATTTGGCGTGTAACGAGCGCACTTTTCTTCTTGCTTTCGGCAAAGATATCCGAAAGAACATCCAATACGTCGTAACGAAGCGAAGTAGTCGAAGACTGCCACATTTCTTGCGCAATCAGAGAGAGAAGTTCATGATGTTCGTCGATCGACAACAACGGTTCCATGACATCGCCGGCTACTCTGGATAACCATTTTTCCGATGCCTCTCGTTTTACTATCGCATCGACAAAGGTAAAAAAATAGTCGTGCGGATTCGTGCCTAGCAGTTCAGCCAAGGCTGCTCGATCACCTTGATCGGACGTGACATCGAACAATCTTCGCACCAGCACAGCGCGGGTCAATAGCGGATGGTCGGCGCCGAGACGCGCTGCCACCGTTTCATAGATCGATCCTGGATCGTCGGCATTCCGGAGCCGCCCGTACTCGCAGAATCGCCTCTTGTCCCAACGGGCAATACCCAGTCGCGCGAATGACGCGGAGCGGTCGCCAATCGCATCAAGAAGTCTGGCTTGCGTCTTGAAACTGAGGTATTCAAAAAACGCCTTGCGTGCGGAAATAAATACCGTACCCGATGAGTTGAGCGACTGTACGAGGTTTCCTAGCGCAGAAACCGCCTCGTTCTTCGTTCCTTCGACGAGCATTTCCTCGTAGCCGTCGAATGCTGGAATGACTGCTCCCATTCGAACCAGCTCGATGAATGCATCGAAATACAAATAATTAAAACGCAGCTTGTTCACCAGTGCAGCGATGACGGCGTCATCAAACGTTAGAAAAGTGCGCCCACCGAGCGGGATGGGTACTATGAGAGAACCAACCTTCTTCGCTTTAAATCGCTGTGCCTGCTGACACGCGGCACGGTTTATTACGGTGGTTTTACCCTCCCCTGCATCTGATGTCACGTATAAGACGGAAGTGGCACCAGGTAGAGTGTTCGTAGCCTGGCCCAAAAGTGTCTCAACGACGTCAGTTATAACCAGGTCCGCACTGTCTGCGCTGGAGATATCCGAGGACAGCGAACCTGCTGGCACTACGAAAGGTGAGCGTGCCGCAGTCTCCGCAGAAACGTTATTGCTTGCGATTATGCGATCAGCAAGTTGCGGTAAGCGCGCCACTCGGTTAAGGAGCCATACCCGCGCGGGATATTGTTCGTCGTTTTCGACGACTTGGAGAGACTGCTCTGGACCATTCGAATATTTGATCGAGACGTCAATCAAATCGTCTCTTATTTGAGCCACGACCTTCCCAAGCCTGACGTCGACGTCAGACGGTTCATCGGCGAAGGCGGCAAGAATTCGCTTAAACTGATTGATATCCATATCCCGTTCTTATACGCTCATTTGTTTATAGCCACGACCGAGTTGATTGGGTATCGTTCTAATCAAGTGGCCCTGGGTGCGCCACCCGTGCTTAGTGTGGACGTGAATCACAGAACACCCGGCGCGGAGCGCCAATAGCACTCCTGGCCACATGTCTGTATCCGATGACACTACGACTATGTCCCTCGCTTTGGCCAGGTGAACACTTTGCGCCATATCTGCGACAATCAGGGTGTCGACCATTTTTTGCTCATCGCGAACGAGCAAGTCACCTAGTTTCATTGCACAGCTCGAATTTCCGCATGCGGAACCGTGTCCGATGCTTGCAAACGCGCCGAATCCACAGCTCCCTGCGTTGGTACAGTGTTGCCAAGGATGCGCTTTCGTCCTGAACTTTCTGAGATCCCGATCAAGGACAAGCGTCTCCTCTAACGGTGAAGTTGCGCCGATTGGCTTGTCTGCAAGTTCAACATTTAGGCGTAAACTAAAATTCGCTCCCTCGTGCTGACCGTTGAAAACGCCAGGTGAATTCTGCCGTATATCGGGGATCAAGCGCTGCGCGAGCCTTGTCAAATTCGCTTTGGAACGCCATCCTCCGTAAAGACGAACAGTAACTGCGGCGTATCGGACAAGCACGGACGTCGGCAATAGCGAGACGATCATGCGCGCCAGGTTCACAGATCCAGCGCTGGTATGCGCTGTTTGAACATTGTCGTAGTCGACGAACACTGTAAGATCAGCCACGTTTCCCCTTTGTTTTTTCCGTCCGCAGCGTTCGAATTGTAATACGAAGAATCGGGCTCAATTGCGTCAATAGGTGATCTACCGAAATTCGGCATGAGCACGTCCGCTTTTGAACGAGGAACCGACAGCTGAGTGTCCTTTCTTAGGCGAAGGCGAACGGCCGTTTTTGGCCGATAGGCGACGACCACATCCGGTCGCTATTGGGAGGAACAGCCCTCTCAGGCCAAGTGATTGTGTAGCAGCAATAACTCTCCTCGGCATACCACGCACTTCGAGAGCAACACCAAAGTGCCGGGATCTCATTTCAAGCTTTACGGACTGGCCAGCGCTTAGGTATCGCGCTGAGCTATCTCCATCGGCTCCTCGCCACTCGGATGTCCCTCCCTTTCAATCAATGCTCTGAGGGCCTCATTGATCAATGCCGTCGTGCATTGAGTGGCCTGCGAGCGCCTTAGCCTTCGCGAGTAGTTCGTCGTCAAGGGTGAGAGATGTGAGCATTCGACACCGCCAAGAACGTGGCACGAGTGACCGTTCGGGGCTAGCACGGCCTCGTGGGGTCGGGGGAGCAGCAGAACCGCTCAAAGAACCCTACGAACAACCCTACATTCATCCACACACGAAAATAAAAAATATATAATCAACAAATAGTTACGATACTTTTAACCCTCCAAAGAACCCTACATTTATCCCTCCAGAAAACTGTACGAACCTGGGCGGATAGGTAAGCTCTTGCGGGGAAAACCAACGCAAAGAAAGGTCCCATGGTTACTGTCGTCTCGATCCAGCCCCTCTTCCCGGAAGACCGAGTGCTTGACGGTTCGCTCGAACTGGCGGCCTCTCTGTCCGAACGAGCCCGCGAGTTACAGGCCGATGGGAAAGGCCCGGTCGCCGACGCCCTTGTTCCGCTCCTTCGGAACATGAACTCCTACTACACGAACAAGATCGAGGGGCAGCACACCACTCCTGCAAAGATTCAGCAGGCTCTTGAGCAGCACTACTCGTTGGACACAGAAGAGCACAAGAAGCAGTTGCTGGCCACGGCGCACATTCACGCCGAGGAGCAGTTGGAAAATCAATGGAAAGATGTAAGCGCCAGCGAAATGTTTAATGCGGAGCGCGTACGCACCATACACCGACTGTTCTTCGAAGCGCTGCCGGAGAAATTCCGACTCACGAACGAAGGCGACCTTATCCGACCAGGCGAATTCAGAGAGAAGGATGTAACCGTTGGCAAGCACATGGCGCCCCCGGTAGATCTCATACCCCAGCTAATGGAGGAATGGGGAAAGCGCTACTCCCGCATCAAGGCCTCTGAGTACCAACTGATTGCGACGGCTTGCTCACATCATCGCCTCGCGTGGATCCACCCGTTCATCGACGGCAATGGTCGCGTCTGCCGCTTGCATTCGCACTTGACGCTGCACGCATCCGGATTGACCGATGGTCTTTGGTCTCCGTTACGCGGATTCGCCCGTACCCACGACGAGTACTACGCTCGCCTCGCCGCAGCGGATATGTCTCGGCGCAACGACCTAGACGGAAGAGGCAACCTGTCGCAAGAAGAGCTAGTCAAGTTCATCAATTACTTCCTCAACTGCTGTCTGGATCAGGTCAACTTCATGTTGAAGATGATGGAGTTCGGCGGATTCACGGCACGGCTGCGCGACTTGCTCTCCTACCTTGACGCAAACCCGTGGCAAATAGGTTCCGACAAGTCAGTTATCAGACCCGAGAAGTCTGCACTGGCCCTCGAATTCATCGCTCGTACCCGACCGCTTTCGCGTGCGGAATTCGCACAGATTCTCGGAGAAAGCGATGCGACCGCCAGACGCATTACCCGGAGTCTCTTGGATTTCGGGATTCTGCGCTCTGACTCGCATCGGGATAATCTTGCCTTCGCCCTACCGTTGAAGAGCTTGAGGTTCTTGTTCCCGAAGCTTTGGCCGGAAGTGGATTCCGAATAAACAACGCCGTCATTCGATAGATTCCGTTCCCGTTCGGGAACGAAATGCCGAAATTGCACCGCTTTAACGGCTTTCGTTTCCGAGCGGGTACGAAACAGTGTCCTTAGACGCGGTTGAACCAATCGCTCGCTTACACGTGAGTTGAACCCAAGGCTCCGTTTTCGTGCAACACATTGTTCAGAGCGCCCCCGTCAATCAAGAAGAGTCCCTATTGAGGCATCGGAATGTTCCGAATCGCAGCGAGTGGCCTAGAATGCGACTCCGAACGCGTGGTGCCCACAACGTCAGCTCGATAAGCTTGTTCCCGTCGCGCCCCAAACGCGACCGGGTTTGACGACCCGAACGGTCTTATCTCGGGCACACGGCCGCGAACTTTGCGGCTTTCGTGTGCGCACTGCCACGCATCCGTATCTACGGGCGGGCCTGGATTGGGACACCTTCGGGTGTGCCGCCTAATCCGAGTGACCAGCGGTTCGTCAACCTAGTCCAGTGCCCGCCCACCCCTGCGCAATGCAGCGGGTGGCGGGGTTCTCAGATTGGCTAGATCGAGGTGCCCCGCATGACCTGTAATCCTCCAGCAGTTTTCCCTATCCGCTCGTCCGTAGACAAGCTCAGCACTCTCGCCGAACGTATCCTCGTGCTCACGACATGCACGACCACAGACGCAGGCAAGGAAATGCCTCACCGCTTCCTTCTCGCGATCTTCGAAGAGCTTGGCGAAATGACAGTCGAACTCGTCTGTGAATGCCACAAGTTGAAGGCTGACTTTCTCGACGCATAGTCGTCACCTTGCAGTTCGTCTGACTTTGCCAACGGCATGGCCCCCCGCATGTTTCGGCTGCATTCATAGCGCTGCGCTATACGGCGCTCGCTGCATCAAATCCACGCCACGCAAGCCATCATCGGCGCGACGCTGACGCGGCGGGCAGGCAGGCAGGTTCATGCAAATTCCTCAGCTACGGCAAACGTCGCCTTGCCCTCACAAGGCAACGTCTCTTGATAAACGAAGCACAAAGTATACGTCGTACCCCAACAGCGCGCCCGGACCGGAAGAACCGCCTCAGCCCGGGCCTGCGTGCGATCGCACCGGTTTTCTCCAGAGACGCGTACACGCCCTCGGAGTACACTTGCGCCTTCCCCCCAATCAGATAAAGAAGCACAAGGAGACCCCGGCATGGCACCGAAGGATCTGTTGCAGGCACTCATTGTCGTACTCGCCTGGGGCGTGAACTTCGTCGTCATCAAGGTCGGTCTGCATGGTGTGCCGCCCATGCTGCTGGGCGCCCTCCGATTCCTGCTCGCCGCCTTCCCTGCGATCCTCTTTGTCAAACGTCCGCAGGTGCCGTGGCGCTGGCTGATCGCGTACGGCCTGACGATTTCATTCGGGCAATTCGCGCTGTTGTTTACCGCGATGTACGTCGGCATGCCTGCCGGCCTCGCGTCACTCGTGCTCCAAGCACAGGCGTTCTTCACGTTGGGCCTCGCCGTGTTGTGCCTGGGAGAGCGCTTTCGCGCGCAGAACGTCGTCGGTCTGTTGATCGCGGCGGCCGGCCTTGCCGTCATCGGGATGCAAGGCGGCGGCGCAATGACACTGCTCGGCTTCGTGCTCACACTTTGCGCGTCGCTTAGCTGGGCGACGGGCAACATCGTCACGAAGCGGATCGGTAAAGTCGACCTCGTCGGCCTCGTTGTCTGGGCAAGCCTCATTCCGCCGATTCCGTTCGCGCTGCTGTCCTACGCGTTCGAGGGCCCGCAGCAAATCTCGAATTCGCTCTCGCATCTCTCGGCAGCGTCGATCTTCGCCATCGCCTATCTCGCCTTCATCGCGACACTCGTCGGCTATTCGCTGTGGGGGCGCCTGATGACGCGTTACCCCGCCAGCCAGGTCGCGCCGTTCTCACTGCTCGTGCCCATCATCGGCCTCGCATCGGCCGCACTGCTACTCGACGAGCAACTCGCCGGACCGCAAATCGCGGGCGCGGTGCTCGTCATGTCAGGTCTCGTGGTGAACGTATTCGGCGCGAAGATCAAACAGCGCTTGCTGCCGGCTGCGCGGTAGCGAGTCGCATGTGCAGCAGCGGGAACGGACGGCCCTGCCCGTCAAGTTCCGACCGGCCCGTTACCTCAAACCCCTCGCGTCGATAGAACGCCAGCGCTTGCGGGTTCTGCTCGTTGACGTCGACGCTCGCACAATCGAGTTCTCGCACGGCATACGCCAGCAATGCGGCGCCGATACCTTGCCTGCGAGCATCAGGCGCGACAAACAACATCTCCACATTGCCCTCTGCCACGCCGAGAAAACCGCGAAGGGTGCCGGCATCGTCACGAAACACACGCAATGTGACCGCGGCAAGATACTCATTGCGGATTCTCGGACGCAGCCAGGCAATATCGTCGTCACTCAGGAAATCGTGCGTCGCGCGAACAGACGCCTCCCAAAGCTCGGTGATGGCGTCGAATTCGTTTTCGTTCGTGGTAAAGATGCCTGACATGGAAACTCACGGTTGGATATCTTGA
Source organism: Pandoraea sp. ASV26 (assembly GCF_016428915.1). Taxonomy (GTDB): domain Bacteria; phylum Pseudomonadota; class Gammaproteobacteria; order Burkholderiales; family Burkholderiaceae; genus Pandoraea. The sequence goes on along the minus strand of NZ_JAELTP010000029.1, from coordinate 1,256 downwards.
GTCACGCGCAAATGACACGCATATCGCATCGGACACATGCCAATGACAAACCCGCGATGGAGGCAAAACGCAAAAAGCCTGATTTCTCATCGAAATCAGGCTTTTCAATTTGGTTGCGGGGACAGGATTTGAACCTGTGACCTTCGGGTTATGAGCCCGACGAGCTGCCAGACTGCTCCACCCCGCGTCTGAAGAATTAGATTATATGGCAATTGCCATCGCAGTGCAACATGACTGACCGAATATTTTTCTGACGTACGTCTGGCGACAGATGGAAAACCGCCGCCCGCCCGCGCAACACGGGTTATCCCGGCAAGCCGTTTGCGCCGCCGCACAGCACGCGTTGCCGATGATACACTCGCAGCAACATGAACCGACGTCCTCCCATCCAATTCTGTTCCGCTTGCGGCCATCCGGTCGAGTTGCGCATTCCGCCCGGCGATAATCGCGAGCGGCATGTCTGCACCCACTGCGGCACCATCCATTATCAGAACCCGCGCAACGTGCTCGGCACGGTGCCTGTGTGGGGCGATCAGGTGCTGTTGTGCAAACGCGCCATCGAACCGCGCCTCGGTTACTGGACGCTGCCCGCAGGCTTCATGGAAATTGGCGAGACGACGTCGCAGGCCGCCGCCCGCGAGACCCTCGAAGAAGCCGGTGCCATTGTCGAAGTCGGCGCCCTCTTCTCGCTGCTCAACGTGCCGCACGTGAATCAGGTGCATATCTTCTACCTGGCACAAATGCGCGAGCCGCAATTTGCCGCCGGCGAAGAAAGCCTCGAAGTCGCCCTGTTCTCGGAAGACGAGATCCCCTGGGATGAGATCGCCTTCCCGACCGTCGCGAAAACACTGCGGTTCTTCTTCGAAGACCGTCGTGCCGGCGCGTTCGGCGTACACCTCGAAGCGGCGCAGGACGCCGCCGTGCCGGGTTCACCGGTACCGTCGCTGCCCGTCAACACGGCGCACACCGAGGACATCCTCACGCCGATGTTGCATGTCTGAGCGTACGCTCGTCGCGTATCGCATGATGTCGCCCGAAGCCCCTGAGCGCTAACGTCACCATGGTCGTCTGGCTCGAAGCAAACGATCCCTTCCCGGCGGTGGACGAAGCGCTCGACGCCATGAGCGACGCGCCAGGACTGCTCGCGGCCGGCCTCGACCTCTCGCCGCAACGCCTGCTCGCCGCCTATCGGCAAGGCATCTTCCCGTGGTACTCGCAGGGCCAGCCCGTTCTCTGGTGGAGCCCCGACCCGCGCA
>NZ_JAELTP010000295.1 GCF_016428915.1 Pandoraea sp. ASV26 | reverse complement strand
CTCGTTCACCACGCGCGCACCGCGTCCGAATGAGGAAGAGGGTGTGCACTACAACTTCATTTCGGTCGACGAGTTTCTCGAGCGCCGCAAGCGTGGCGAGTTTCTGGAAAGCGCCGAAGTGCATGGCAACTATTACGGCACGTCGCGCGTCTGGATCGAAGATCAGATGCGCGAAGGTCGCGACGTGCTGCTGGAGATCGACTGGCAGGGCGCGCAGCAGGTGCGCAAGCGTTTTTCGAACGCTGTGGGTATCTTCATCCTGCCGCCGTCCATCGAGGCACTCGAAGAGCGGTTGAAGAAGCGCGGAACGGACGAGCCGAAGGTGATTGCCCGACGTCTGCTGGCGGCCGGCGGCGAAATCGCCCACGCGCCCGAAGCGGACTTCATCATCATCAACGACGAATTCCAGCGCGCGCTCGATCAACTGCAATCGGTCTTTACCGCGGTGCGTCTTCGCTTCGCATCGCAGTACGCCCGGCACAAGACGTTGTTCACCGATCTGGACATT
>NZ_JAELTP010000294.1 GCF_016428915.1 Pandoraea sp. ASV26 | reverse complement strand
CGGATGCCAAGCATAGCTGCCGACTCGTACCAGACTCGAGATCTGCGACAACCCGCGAATGAGTGATAGGCAATGTCTTCACTGTAGCATTAAAATGGAAGGAAATACACAACAGCTTGGTAATCAATTAGATCAAGCAATCTATCTCAATGGCACTCACCATCAGAGCCCGGGCATGGGAAGCGATATGAGACCTTCTGACGTGAAAAGCGAGACGCCGCCTTTTCATGCCGTCAGCTTTAATAATAACGCGGTACAAATCAATACGTCCTCGTCGGAGAATACACAAGAAGACGCACAATGGACTGATAATATGAGGCCGATCAAATCTCGCTTATCTGAGTCTAGGGACTCGTCGGCCAATACGTCAATAAGCAGGTATGCGTGATACAGTTAAATATGACTGCCACCAATTCAATTACTCATTCTTGAAAGTTTCAATAGCGGAAGAGTTCCTACTGCACGAGACCTGTCTCTTATACACATCTCCGAGCCCACGAGACGATATT
>NZ_JAELTP010000293.1 GCF_016428915.1 Pandoraea sp. ASV26 | reverse complement strand
GCTTTTATACTACCCGTGGCGGTAGGCTGCATGGAGCCGTGATTCATTCGAAATCTACAGCAATCAGAAGCATTCACCATGTATTGACCGGTAAGAAAAATGCATAAGTTTGTTTTACAAACTAAGTAGCCAGCCGACAGTGCAACCTGAACTCGTCACTGACGGTCCCTATGCAGTGCAGAAATTCACATATCGACTCATGGATCACTATCTGTACTGTTCGTATTCTTTCCTTTTTCTTTCACACCCCCCTTCATTGAGATTTCAATACGCACCGCGATTAAATCTTGCGTCACGCCGAGGAATCTTTCAGCAATCTAGGACGTAGGTGCCTCGGGAGACTCGCAGGCAAAGGTGGTTCCCTCCTGCATCGGTCAGCATTACTCATGGCACAACACATTCTCGCTCTGAACTTACCTCGTCAATTCTGCAGCAATATGCGCGCTTTTTCTGGTCAGCCTTGCAAATGCCCTTAAAGTCGTCCAAATCGCTAGGCGCAGGCACTGGTT
>NZ_JAELTP010000292.1 GCF_016428915.1 Pandoraea sp. ASV26 | reverse complement strand
ATATCGTCTCGTGGGCTCGGAGATGTGTATAAGAGACAGCCATCAATACTTGACATCAGTACTTGCCGTGAGTTGCCAAAAGATAGAATGGCACCTCATGCAAAGTAACACACTCCCGCCGAAATGTACCTTTGACAGGCGATACTTGACAAACTAGTAATCTTACAAAGCGCACCGTTGACAGCTTCGCACGTGGCTAAATACAAACCTTCTTCTACTATCCGCGGCTAAGCGGCGCCACCCCCTTGTCAATACAATATAATTTGATAGACATGAACTTATAGGGGCAAAACAGAATATACCGATGTTCGATTTGCGTCTTTACAACATAGCCAAAGCAAGTCACGATACAAGGTATGATAAGTAAGGCTGCATTCAATACTAAATTCTCACATATTTCTAGTTGTAGTCCCCATATATAGATGTTATATCCCAAACGCCTGTCTCTTATACACATCTG
>NZ_JAELTP010000291.1 GCF_016428915.1 Pandoraea sp. ASV26 | reverse complement strand
GTTACTACCAAGACGCTTGCAGATATTCCCGGCGAGATTCCCTTCGGCCATTCTGCCTTTAGTGAGCTTGACCTTTCCGTCGGCGGCACCGGCAAGAGCCGCCCGAAACGAGTCAATGTTGACCGCACCTCGAGCTTCAAAGGTGTGCCTAATGTCTTCAAAAAGGTCATGGAGGAAGGCAAGAAGATAATGAAGGACATGAATGAGCCGCCTCGCGAGCCTGCGATGAATAAGCCACCTAGCATCGAGAAATGGCTCAATACTACGCACGACCCGTTTGTGGAAGCCCCAGCACCCGTAAAGAAGGAGAAGAAGGAGCCGGCAAAGGGGACAAAGCCAGACGATATCAAGAGCGGCGACAACCCTAAACCGGTTAAGCCAGCTACAAAAGAAGAGGGCACCACGCCTCCGCCGCAAAGACGGAGGGCGCAGACCGAGAGCTCACAAAAGCGGCCTTCCAAAAAAGATGAATCTATTACACCAACTCTGTCTCTTATACACATCTCCGAG
>NZ_JAELTP010000290.1 GCF_016428915.1 Pandoraea sp. ASV26 | reverse complement strand
CCCTCTACCTACCTATACTTGAAGACCTGGTTTTTTTCTTTTCTTACTGCAAGTTGCCAAAGCACAAAATGCCCCCCCTTTGCTGGCGAGAAATAATAGGCTTTCTATCCCAACGCACCAGCCACTATTCCACCGTAAAGCACCTGTTGTAGAGGCTCTGCAGCGCCCTTGCCAGTCAGTGGCTGGTGAACTGTGGCTCGCGCGGGAGTGAAACCTGCAAAAAAAGGAGGGGGCGTGCCCGGAACGAGCCACGCGCTCTCGCTCGCTACAGGCGGCAGCGGCAGGCGGCACTGGGCACTGCGGGTTTAGCGGGTTGCGGTACGGGTGTGCCGATGGCAGGGCCGGTCGGGGGGTCCCATAGTCGCGTGGGAAGCCAGGGGGTGGTGCGGGAGACCTTTTTTGATGCAGACGGCTGTTATGGTCACCACTATAAGAAAAGAAAAGTAAAGAAAAGATGTTGGTTATATATCTGTCTCTTATACACATCTCCGAGCCCACGAGACGATATAGT
>NZ_JAELTP010000289.1 GCF_016428915.1 Pandoraea sp. ASV26 | reverse complement strand
CACACGGTTCGTCGGCAGCGTCAGATGTGTATAAGAGACAGCTCCTCCTCGCTGCGGAGCTGCTTGTCACGGGCTCTCGCTCTCTCTGTCTCGGCCCTGGAGAAGCCAAACCATTGCCCAAACATCAACGCCCATCTCGACCGCCTTCCACGAAACCCTTCCTACTAAGCTCTCTTCCGCGCCTCCGTTTTCCTCGACTACTCTTGCTCTGGCAGCGCGCCCTTTTGCGAATCAGCGGCTGAATTTTACTTTTTTTTTCTCCTTCCCATTCTTTACTTTGCTCGAGACCTCGCAGCTTGCGATACATTTGCTCCCTTGCCTGGAGCATCCGACCTTTTTAGCTATGGCGGTCGTCGCAACAATCAAGTACGCCTGATCCAGCTTCCCCTCTTCGAATGCCCACCTCTCCTCCCACCGTTTCGCTGCCTCCCTTTTCTCGGCGCCGTCCGCTGGCCGTCTATAGACGTTGACTACGTCAGCTGCTTGGAGGTGACGCAAAGATGGTGATGGC
>NZ_JAELTP010000288.1 GCF_016428915.1 Pandoraea sp. ASV26 | reverse complement strand
GCCACAAAGAGCATCCTTGGCGACCTACCAAGTATGCAGAAGGAATTCAATACGAGAGGCGACTTTTTCCTCTGGCTACGCGACCAAGTCCTTAAGTCGGGATCCCCCATCAGCCAAATCTTCCCTATGCCGCTCGGAAAGCCTTGGGTTTTACTAGCTGATCCTCGAGAGTCGCGTGACGCTCAACTGAACCGCGGCAAAGAATTTGACCGCAGCGATTATGTTCTTGATACGTTTAGGCCATTGATAGGAAGGATGATGTTCACTCTCAAGACTGGGCCCGAATGGAAATGGCACCGTCGCCTTGCTCAGGATACTATGACTCCAAACTTTCTTCGTGAGGTTGCTGCGCCGAACATATATGCCAGTAGTCTTCGATTCGTCGATTTATGGAACGCCAAGTCTCAGCTTTCCAAGGGGCGGCCTTTTTCTGCCGAGTCTGACTTGTTTTACGCTACAACCGACGGAGTCCTGGCGTTTAGTTTCGGATCGGACTTTCCACACAGTGCTATCA
>NZ_JAELTP010000287.1 GCF_016428915.1 Pandoraea sp. ASV26 | reverse complement strand
GCATAAGCTCACGGGATATGATAGCCTACCTAGCTTAGTTTCTGAACTCTACAATTATTGCTTTGCAGTTGCCACTTTGTCGGCTCGACCTGGGAACTATGCTGACACAAATAGGTCCGTTTCCACCGCCCCTTTCAGTCCCCATTTCATGACCGGCTGGCGAGAGTTCCGCGAGCCTTCTTTCCACCACTAAACTGCTGCTCGTGGAGACATTGACGCTGACACTGTAAACGGAATATGCCGTAGAATGAACTGCCAAAGGGTGGCCAGGTTTGCGTGGCAGCCACGTGTTGTCTCCGTGAAGACACTGAATATAGCAACACTACCACCTATAGCCCCTCCTATTGTGTCTGCCAGTGTCGCGACCAATGGTGACAGTAAAGACTTCAAACTCTGAATACTGGATCTCTAAAACCGGCTTGCGCGTCCGCCGTTTATGGGAAGTGAAGTTGGTCGTCTCCCATGCAAGTGGATCGAATACTCCATTGTATGTACGTGGATTACTTGTTGAAAGC
>NZ_JAELTP010000286.1 GCF_016428915.1 Pandoraea sp. ASV26 | reverse complement strand
GTCCAATGTCTCTATGGAACTCGATAATGGACGCTTCTCCGTCCCATAATTCATTTCGTTAGCCGGTATTAGTCCCTTTATATCGAAACCAGCACATCTCGTCAGACTGGTACCCCGATCTATCTATCCGCACCCTCTGGCATCGAACACACGGGCACAAAGGCGCCAGGTTCTCTACTCGATGGAGACATTCCCCGGAATTATCATGCTAAAGTAAAATGTCCGAAACGCTTTATCCGTGCAACACGTCAATTGGTGCTTTGCTCGTAAGCCCCCGATAAGCCACAGGTCCAGCCTGTCACTGCCCCAGACCTTGGAAGTCGACGGGTTTCTCTCTGGCGGTTGCAATGTGAGACTCTCTGCGAAAAGTTCGTCTGCAACACGAGGCTCTATTTCGTCACGCTCTGTTCGTATTGGACCGAAGGCTTGAGGTGGGTGGGCAAGAGTAACCATCATGTCTAGGGATGAAGTTCGCTAGGGGTGGTGGCTGTCTCTTATACACATCTGACGCTGCCG
>NZ_JAELTP010000028.1 GCF_016428915.1 Pandoraea sp. ASV26 | reverse complement strand
CAGTGACGGGCCCGGTTAAGTCGCGCAGTCCGGGAAGTCCGGCGAGCGCTTATCGACCGTCAGGCATGTGGCCCGGTGCGTTTATGTGCCGGGGATCAGTCGTCGTAATCATTGAAATGGGCGAGACTACTCGCCAGCCACCCGCACACGCCGGTCAGCATCTCCACGGATTCAGGGCAGGTGAACGTGGGTCACGAGAAAGTCGAGAAACGCGCGCACGCGCGCGGGCAAGTGCCCCCCCTGCCCGACATACACCGCGTGCACCGGCTCCAGATCGCCCGGGTTGTAGTCTTCGAGCACGGTGACGAGCCGGCCCGCGCGCAAGTCGGCATCGACGTGATAGCGCGAATGGCGGGCGAGCCCCAAGCCCTCGATCGCGAGCTTGCGCATGGTGTCGCCGTCGCTCACGAGCATATTGCCGATCTGCGGATAGTGCGTGACGCCGCCCGCGCCGTCGAGAAACGGCCAGCCCTGCACCTGACGATCGAAATTGAACGCCATGACGTTGTGATGGATCAGGTCGGCGGGCGTGCGCAGCGGGCCGTTGCGGGCGAGATAGTCGGGCGACGCGACCACGTGCACGCGACTCTCCCCGAGCTTGCGCGCGACCAGCCGCGAGTCACGCAGCGGGCCCGCGCGCACGGCCACGTCGGCGCGTTGCTCCAGCAGGTCGACCACGGTATCGGTGAGCGTCAGATCGAGACGAATCTCGGGGTACTGCGCCAAAAATGCCGGGATGACCGGCAGCAGATAGAGCGAGCCGATCGGCACGCTGGAGTTCACGCGCAGCAGACCTCGCGGCACGGCACCTGCGGCCGCCTCGCGCTCGGCCGCTTCGATGTCGGCCAGCACGCGCACCGCGCGCTCGTGAAAGGTCGTGCCCTCGGGTGTGAGTTGCAGGCGGCGCGTCGAACGATTGAACAACCGCGCGCCCAGACGCGACTCGAGCCGTGCGATCAGCTTGCTCACGGCAGACGGTGTCATGTGCAATGCGCGCGCCGCCGCAGAGAAGCCGCCAAGCTCCACGACACGCGCGAAAACTTCCATATCGCCTGAGCGATTGACGTCCTGTCGACCCATCGGATGTGTCCCTGACCCTTGCCACGACTGGCTTTGCGCGATGTTGTGACCTCAAGTCACAAATCATTTTCCTTCGCGCAGTCTATTTCATCAATGCGAGGACGTCTATATTCCGCACATCGGTTCACGGCGCTCACCTCGACGGCGTGACCTTTTCCGATATTCAGACAGGAGTTTTTCGTGCCCATTGCCCTCTACGCCCTGACCGCCGGTGCCTTCGGCATTGGCGTGACGGAGTTTGTCATCATGGGCCTGCTGCTTAACGTCGGCGCCGATTTCGGTGTCTCGATCGCGGCCGCTGGCCTGCTTATTTCCGGTTACGCGCTGGGTGTCGTCGTTGGCGCGCCGCTCATGACGACCGCCACTGCCCGCTGGCCGCGAAAGACCGTGCTGCTGGTGCTCATGGCGATCTTCACCATCGGCAACGCTGCCTGTGCGCTGGCGCCGAGCTACGGCGCGCTGATGGCGGCCCGTGTGCTCACGTCGTTCGCCCACGGCACGTTCTTCGGTGTCGGCTCGGTGGTCGCGACCGGTCTGGTGCCGCGTGAGCGTCGTGCATCGGCCATCGCGGTGATGTTCACGGGGCTGACCGTCGCCAACATTCTCGGCGTGCCGTTCGGTACGTGGCTGGGTCAGCACTACGGCTGGCGTGCCAGCTTCTGGGCGGTGACGGTCATTGGTGCGCTCGCGTTCCTGGTGATCGCCGGGTTCGTGCCGAAGATCGCGGCACCGAAGGATGCGGGCGACTGGCGCGCGGATCTGCGCGCGTTGGCACGCCGTCCGGTGCTGCTCGGCTTGCTCACGACGGTGCTCGGCTGGGTGGGGGTGTTCGGCGTGTTTACCTACATCGCGCCGCTGCTCACGGAAGTCACCGGCTTTTCCGAAGGCGCTGTCTCGCCGATTCTGCTGATCTTCGGCGGCGGTCTCGTGATCGGTAATCTGCTCGGCGGCAAACTCGCGGATCGTCGTGTTGTGCCGACCGTGCTGGGCAGTTTGCTGGCGCTCTCCGTCGTGCTTGGATTGATGACGTTTGCCCTGCACTCGCACTGGCTGGCCATCGTGTTCGTCGCCCTGCTCGGCGCGGTATCGTTCGCGACGGTCGCCCCGCTGCAACTGTGGGTGATGGAAAAGGCTTCGGGCGCGGGAGAAAGCCTCGCATCGAGCTTCAACATCGCCGCCTTCAACCTGGGCAACGCCATTGGCGCGTGGCTCGGCGGCTTCGTCATCGACCACGGCCCGGGGCTCACTGCGGTGCCCTGGGTAGCCGCGCTCGTGCCGCTCGCCGGGGTGGGCGTTGCCGTGCTGAGCCTGCGTCTGGATCGCCGCGACGCAAAGCGGCAAGTCATGCCGAATTGTGAAACGCCCGCGCTGTAGCGCGCTTGATGGTCTGACGCGTGAGCGTCAGGCCATCACCCCCACGATGACACTGGCGGCCGCGAATGCGGCCGTTGCGCCAACCCCTACCGTCAGTCCGCGAGCCGCCAGCGTGTCGCGCGGCAGGACCGCGGCGAGCCGGCTGCCGCCGGGCAACGCCAGAATGACTTCGGCTTGTCCGGCGTCGTCGGTGATGGCGTCGACCGTGCCCGGCAGCCGGTTCGCCGTTGGCAGTCCCGCGAGATCTGCGCCACGCGCAACGTCGATCCACGGCGCCTTGATGAGCGCGAACGCATCGCCGCCCACGGCGAGTCCCAACGTCTGCGTGCTGTGATGGGTGAGCGAGGCGGTGATGGCTTCGCCGCCTGGCAACGTTAGCGTGACTTCGTCGTTCACGCCGCAACGCCGAATGTCGGTAATCGTGCCGTGCAACTGATTGCGCGCACTGGTTTGCAGGCCGAGACGCGCGATGACGGGCCACTGTTCGTCGAAATGCTCCAGATCGTTGGCCACGCGCGCGAGGAATTGCCGCTGCGCCACTTCCACCGCCCGGAACGCCGCCACGAGCTTCGTGCCGCGAGCGGTCAGGCGCGTGCCGCCACCGCCGCGCCCGCCGGCGCTGCGCGCCACCAGCGGCTCGCCGGCGAGTTGGTTCATGGCATCCACGGCATCCCACGCGGCCTTGTAACTCATGCCTGCTGCCTTCGCGGCGGCCGTGATCGATCCGTGCGCGGCAATCTGTTCGAGCAGCGCAATCCGGGCCTGGCCGCCAAGCGACGAGTTGCCGCGATGTAGCCAAAGTGAGCCACTGACTTGAAGCGATTCATCCATGTCGTTGCGCGAAATGCTTTCCTGCGTTGAAGAAGGTTCGCAAACCATAATAATTTTATCGGTCAGACTCCTTGGGTGGCCGTATTTTAGAAAGCGAGCTAACTAGTGCAGGTCAGCGCTAGACGCAAAGCTGTTGCGGCGCACCAACGAAGCGCGCTTTGGCCATCATCTTGGGGGACGAATGGGGGACGTTTCTACTCTACATTGAATTTCGCCGCATGCCCCCCCAAGCCGGTTGGTGTCGCGTCAGGCGGAAGTTCAGTTTCGACGTGAATTGACCGGGAATGCGACGTTTGCCGAAGTGCCGACTCACCTGACACAACAGAAACGGGGTGAAATGATGCGCGTCAGGAATATCAAGGAAACGGTTGACGGGGCTCGATACTATCGTCTGGTTCGCACGCTGCCCAACGGCAAGCGACATCAGATGCAAATCTCTTTCTCCGCGGGTGAAATGCGCTTCAGAAGTTTCGTTGCACAGCGATTGTGGTTGCTGCGCGCCGAAATGAGGGACAGCACGCGGGCGGCCGCTGCGCCCGCACCACGCAGCAACATGCCGCAGTTGGTCTTCTGACCTCATCGCAGTGCCGTCAGACAAAACGCCCGGCCGGTGGTGTTTTCCGGCCTGGCGTTTTCGCTGTGACTGCGGTGTTCAACCCGCTTTGTGCTGCGTGGCAGACGTGGCAGACGTGGTCGACGACGAGACCGTTGCCGATGTCGACTTCACTGCCGTGAGCCCCATGCCCGCGTGGGTAATCGCGAATTGCACGAACTCGTCGAACGAAATCGGCCGCGCGTAGAGATACCCCTGTGCATAGGTGACATTGCGCTCGCGCAGATAATTCGCCTGCATCTCGTTCTCGACACCTTCCGCCACGATCATCATGCCCATGCGCCCTGCCATGTGGATGATCGAATCGCAGATGTTGCGCGTGACGACATCGTCTTCGGTAACGGGCAGGAATTCCTTGTCGATCTTCAGATAATCGAAGTCGTAGCGCTTCAGGTAGCCGATGGAATTGTTCTCGGCGCCGAAGTCGTCCAATGCCGTTTCGATGCCGCGTCGCCGAAGTTCCGCCATCACGTTGCGCGCTGCCGCCGTGTCACGAATCACATAGCGCTCGGTAATCTCGGCCACGAGCGGATACGTGCTGTTCAACGACCCGTAATAGCGTTCGATGTCATGCACGATGGTCGTGTCGCGCAAGTGCCGCTCCGCCAGATTGATGCCGACATGAAGCCCTTGCGGCAAGGCGCCGCGTGAGACGTCGTTGCGAATCTGCTTGAGCAGCGAGCGCGTCAGTTCGACGATCAGGCCGTTACCTTCCGCGATGGGGATGAAGGCGTCGGGGCGAACCAGTCCGGCTTCCGGATGATGCCAACGCATCAGCGCCTCGCAGCCAGCGCAACGCCCCGTGGCCAGTTCCATCACGGGCTGGTAGTAGACCTTGAATTCATTGCGCTTGATGCCCAGCGCGATCTGCCGGCGCATGAACTGCGCCGGGCCGAGATGGCGGAACGTCATGATGCCGAGCAGCAGCGCGATCACCGCGCCGAAAGAAAGGAAGACGGGCGCGTAATTCGAGATCAACGACCACGTCAGCGACGGACTGCCTGCAAGCGACGTCGTAAAGAGCTCCGATCCGAGAGTGACTTGCGCGCCACGCGTTGCAACACCGGCAGATTCGAGCCTGGGCCCTTCCGACGTCAGCGACAAATTGCCGATGGTCATTGACGTCCATTGGAGATCGCTGTTCTTGACGCTGTGCAGGGATTCGGTGAGATACACCCCGTCAATAAACCCCAGCACGCCGTCGGTGGCGGAGGTCGGCACGAATATCGCCAACGCGGGCGAGTCGCGGACATACGGGGTGCTACCCACGAACATGGCTCGCGTGCCCGTGAGCAACGGCACCAGTTCGCCCGGCAGGGGCATATCGATGGCCTCGTCCGAACGAATCACCGACGAGCAATACATCTTCCCGTGAGAGACGAGCCAGATCGAGCGGAAATAGGGACTGAGCGTGCCTGCGGCCTGGAGCGAGCTGCTGACTTCGCTGCAACTTCGCCCGACCCAGCCAGCGGCGCCCTGAAGGGTAGTGTCGGCCCGATCGACGATGCGCTCGAGCGCGTCGCGCTGGCGAAGGGCTTCCTCTTGCAGAACTTCCTGCGACACGTGATAGACGCGCAGCCAGCCGAGAAAGAGGACGACAAGAAGGGTCACCGTCACGACAAGCCCGGTCACCAGCCACTGCACGACTCTGGAGTGTTGAATCATGTTTTGCTGTCAACCAAGGAAAGAGTGGGGCCCTTGCGTGTGCTTTTTGTGTTGCACGGCACAACTCGTGAATTGACTCTACACCAATCCCTGACGGTGTCCAACGCCCGATAAACCCGGACAACCCCTGTGGACGGGCGGTCGACCGGTTAGACGGCAGACTGCCTTAGCGCCCTTCGGGACCCCCTGCCGAGCGCTTTGGGTCGTTTTTTAGTACGCACACAGCGGTGGGCTGGGATGGCGGAATCGCGACAAAAGTTGGCGTAACGACTATTTACGCATGCTCTACACTTCACTCATTAAATTTCCGGTCAGAAATGGGATAAATCCCAACTTTCGTGCATAGGAGGACGAAAGCTGCCGGACATTGCGCCTTTTCCAAAGCCTTTGATGTAAATCTTCCATCCCATGTCGAGTCAACCTGCAACGTCCCTTCCCGGCGCCTCCGCGCCGGCAGCGCAGGGCGCCGCGTTCCGCGTGCTGTCTGCGATCAGCTTCTCCCATTTGCTCAACGACATGATTCAGTCGTTGATTCTGGCGATCTACCCGCTACTCAAGGCGAGTTTCGGCCTGAGCTTCGGCCAGGTCGGTCTGATTACGCTGACGTATCAGATCACTGCGTCGCTGCTGCAACCGGTCGTGGGCCTATACACCGACAAGCATCCGAAGCCGTATTCGCTGCCGGTCGGCATGGGCTTCACGCTCGTGGGTCTGCTGCTGCTGGCCGTCGCGCCGAACTTCGGCGTGTTGCTGGTGGCCGCTGCGCTCGTCGGCATGGGCTCGTCGGTGTTCCATCCGGAGTCGTCGCGCGTGGCGCGCATGGCCTCGGGCGGACGCCACGGCATGGCGCAATCGTTCTTCCAGGTCGGCGGTAATGTCGGCTCGTCGCTCGGCCCCTTGCTTGCTGCGCTGATCATTGCGCCGCACGGCCGTGGCAGTGTGGCGTGGTTTTCCCTGGCGGCGCTCGTGGCGATCTTCGTGCTGTTTCAGGTCAGCCGCTGGTACGCCGCGCAACGCGCTGCGAGCAAGGGCAAGCCGGCAGCGCGTCGTGGCGGCCACGCGCATCTGTCGCGCGGCAAGGTGATGTTCGCCATCGGCATTTTGCTGGTGCTGATCTTCTCGAAATACTTCTACCTCGCGAGCATCAGCAGCTACTTCACGTTCTATCTGATCAGCAAGTTCCACGTGTCGGTGCAAAGCGCGCAGGTGCATCTGTTCGTGTTCCTGTTCGCGGTGGCGGCCGGCACGATGATCGGCGGCCCGCTGGGCGACAAGATCGGCCGCAAATATGTGATCTGGGGTTCGATCCTTGGTGCCGCACCGTTCACGCTGATGCTGCCGTACGCCAATCTCTTCTGGACCGGCATTCTGACGGTGGCGATCGGCCTGATCCTCGCCTCGGCGTTCTCGGCGATTCTCGTCTATGCGCAGGAGCTGATTCCGGGCAAGGTCGGTACCGTGTCGGGGCTGTTCTTCGGCTTTGCGTTCGGGATGGGGGGCGTGGGCGCCGCTGTGCTCGGGCAACTGGCCGATGCGACGAGCATCGACTTCGTCTACCACGTGTGTGCCTATCTGCCGCTGTTGGGTATCGTGACGATTCTGTTGCCGGACGTCGAAGGCAAAAAGAAGATGGCGGCGGCCTGACATCGCGCTGCGCAGGATTCGCCGGTGCCCGCGCACCGGTGACGCAATGAAGAACGCCGGTCCGAAGTTTCGGGACCGGCGTTTTTTCGTCTGCTGACGGCGACGGCGGGGTGATTACGGCGTGCTGCGCTTTTGCAGTTCCCAACGGCCAGCGTCGCCCTTCTTGCAGGTGGGCAACTTGAGCGTGACTTCCTGCCCCTTCGCGCCGAGCAGCACGATCAGGTCGCGGCAGGTCTTGGTGTCGTCCTTCTGGGTATTGGTCGGCGTGATCTGCGCCGTGATGGCCACGGGGTTGCGCGTGCCCTTGTTGGTCCACTCGACGGTTTCGTTGTCCTGCTTGTTGGTCAGGGCGTCGTTGGCCGCCTTGGCGAGCGACTCGTTGTCGGCCTTTTTCATGTAGGCCAGCGGCGAGTTGCTCATGAACATGAGATTGGAGGCGGCAAATGCAGGCGCGGCCATACCGGCGCTGATGACGAGCGCCGCGCCAAGCGTCGTGCCAAGCGCGATCCGGCGGGCACGCGACAAATGAGTATGCGACATTCGGAGTCCTTGAGATTGTCGACAGGGGAAGATTCCTGCGCGAGGCCGCGTCGGGGCTTGCGTCGACGCTCCGGCCGCAGGGAGCACGTCGATCATAAAAGAAACCGGCTGCGGCGTCATCCCGGCGGGTCATCGGCGAGTCATAGTTGCGTCATCGGCAAGTCATCGGCAAGTCATCGGCGAGCCGCGGCGCTCAGGACATCGGCGATTTGCCGGAGGGCGGCTCGCAGCGTGGCGTCGCTCGCGGGCGAGCCAAGGGCGACGCGAATGGCGGCCGGCGCTGCCTGCCCCGGCGCGGCGAACGCATCGACGGGCGTGAGCGCAATGCCGCGCGTTTGCAGCATGTCTACGACGTCGTCGCAGCGCATGGGGGCGGGCACGGGCAGCAGCAGATGGAACGCCGCCGCATATCCCGTCGCGCCCAGACCGGCGAAGCAAGCCTGCGCGATCGCCTGACGCCGCTGAGCCAACGCCCGCTTGTCCGCGATCCAGCGATCGAGGGTGCCGTCGTCGAGCCAACGCGACGCCAGTTGCGCCATCAACGGCGCGGCGCTCCACACGCTCGCCCGCATCGCGGCATGCACGCGCGGCAGCAGCGCAGCCGGCGCCACCAGATAAGCGATGCGCAACCCCGGCGCCCCCGGCTTGGACAGACTGCAAACCTCGAAGGTGCGCTCGGGCGCGAGCAGACGAAGCGGTGGCGGCGCGTCGGCGACGAGAAAGCCGTAGGCACTGTCTTCCACCAGCAGCAAGTCATGACGCCGCGCCACTTCCACCAGCGCCAGCCGTTGCGCGAGCGGCATCACGCTGCCCAGCGGGTTATGCAGCGTCGGCATCGTGTAGACGACGCGCAGACGCCCCGCGTGCGCGCGACATGCCGCGTCGAGTGCGAACGGATCGAGTCCGTCGGCGTTCATCGACACGGCAACGAGCGGCACGTCGCGAAGGGCCGCGAGCGCTTTCCAGCCCGGATACGTCAACGCTTCGACCGCGACCGGCTCCCCTGCACGGCACAACGCCAGTTGCAGGACGTCGAGGGCATGCTGACCGCCTGCGCAGACGACCAGCGCATCGGGCGAGACGCTCACGCCATCTCGCCGGGACAGCCATTGCGCCGCCGCGCGCCGGTCGGATGGATGCCCGTCGTGCGGCGTGTGCGTCAGCAACGCACTCAGGTCGCCGCCAGACGCCGTCTCCCGCAACGCCTGCCGGAACGCGTCCGCCTGCTCGGGCAGTACGGGGTAGTTGAACGCCAGATCGACGCCCCCGAGCGCCCCCGGCGCCGGGGCCCACTGCGCGAACGCGGCGGCGGCGCCCACGGCCGGTGAGCGCACGAAGGTGCCGCGTCCCACTTCGCCGACGGCGAGGCCGCGTCGCGCCAGTTCGGCGTAGATCCGGGTGACGGTGGAGACCGCGAGCCCGTGAACGTCGGCGTAATCGCGCTGCGGCGGCAGACGTGTGCCCGACGCGAGCTCGCCAGACGTGATGGCGTCGGCAAGACGTTCGACGTGATCGAGATAACGGGCCGGAGCTGCCATGCGCAAAGGGGAATTGATCTCAGGACAATTCAATAATTGCACTGGAATGGCGCGGTAGCAATACTGAAGACCGTGTAGCGCCCCCGCCCGCCGCGCCAATTCACAGCCTTCTTTCCATGGTTCACCGCATGCCAAGCCACGCCGTCTCCATTGACGAAGCGAATCGCCCGTCTCACCGAGCGAGAGCTCGCCGGGCGATCCCGCTGCTCGCGCTCCAGCTTTTCCTCGTGACGTTTGCCGTCAATCTGCAAGCGCCGCTGGTGCCGCACTATGCGGCGGCGAGCGGTTCGGGCACGGGCGCGCAGGCGCTTGCCTTCGCGTGTTACGTCGGCGCGCTCGTGCCGACGTTGCTGTTGCTAGCCGGATTGTCCGATCGCGTGGGACGTCGTTTGCCGCTGGCGATCGCGTTGCTGCTCGGTCTGGCGGGGACATGGCTGACGCTGCGTTGGCCGACACTTGTCGGACTCGGCGGTGCGCGGGCCTGTTACGGTGTGGCGACGGGTCTCGTGGCGGGCAGCGGTACCGCGTTCATGACGGAGTTGTATGGCGATCGAGACGATGCCGCCACCCGTGGCGCCGCACTTGTCGCGGCGGCCACGTCGCTCGGCTTCGGTGCAGGCGCGCTTTTCACGGGCGTGTGCCTCGTTGTGGCGCCTTCGACGTTCCCGCCGCTGAGCCTCTGGGTCTATCCGCCGCTGGCCCTCGTGGCGGCCCTCGCGGTGGCGGCACTTCCCGCCCCTGCGCGTCACCCGAACGTGCCGTGGTTGCGCTGGCCGGTGCTCGCCCCCGGCACCGTGCCGCTGGGGGTGGCGATTCTTCTCGCGTGGGCTGCCGTGGGCGTGGTCATCGGCGTTGTGCCGGCGGCGCTGGCCGCGCATGGGCATGCGGCGTGGGCGGGATTCGCCACGTTCTTCGTCATCTCCACGGGATTGCTGTTTCAACCGGCGGCGCGACGCATGGCGCCGGTGCGCGCGGTACGTATCGGTCTTGTGCCCGTGCCGCTCGGCTTTGTCGTGCTCGCATTGGGCGTGACGTACGCGAATCTGCCCGCATTGCTCGTAGGGGCTGCCATCGCGAGTTCGGCGTGCTATGGCTTCACGTATCTGGGCGGTCTGGCGGCGGTCAATGCCGCGGTCGCGCCTGCGTTGCGCGCACGTGCGGCGGCGGGGTACTTCCTGTTCGCGTACTTCGGGTTTTCGGTGCCCGTGGTCACGAGCGGCTGGCTCGCCGACCACTTCGGCATGCCTGTGGCCCTGGCGCTGTTCACTGCGGCGCTCATCGCGGGCAGCGTCGCCCTTGCGCTGACGCTACGTCACAAGACGGCATCGCTCACGCGTCCGGTTTGACGCGCCCACCCCTTGCGCCACCGCCGCTGTTTCCCGCGCCCCCGGCCGGGCTGACGACGTACGCGCCGGTGCCGTGCAACTGGTCTTCGGCCAGTTCCAGCGCGCGCACCGCGCCGCGTCCTTTGCGGGCGAGCAGCATTTCCACGAGCGTCTCGACCACCGCAATCCCCGCCGTGATCGACGGGAAGAACGACGGGCTCTCATGCGAGAAGAGCACCGTCACGTCGGCGTCGAGCGCGAGCGGCGAGACGGTGGAGTCGGTGAGGGCAAGTACGCGGGCACCCGCGGCTCGCGCCGCGCGCGCAACGATCAGCGCTTCGTTCGAATACGGCGCGAAGCTGATGACGACCACCACGTCGCGTGCCGAGAGCGCGCGCAACTCCATCTCCAGTGTGCCGGCTTCGCCGCGAATCAGATGCACCGTCGGGCGGAACAGTCGATAGACGTACTGAAACGTGAACGCGATGGGGAAGCAGGCGCGAAAGCCCGCCACATGCACGGTGCCTGCATTCGCAAGCAGATCGACGGCGGCCCCGAGCGATGGGTTCGCACCGGCTTCGGTCAGATCGAGATTGTTGTGCTGCACACGGAACATCTCGGGCACCATGCGTGCGGCGTCGCCTTCGCGAATCACCTGACGCGCGCGACTCGCGTACGGCTGCGGCCCGAGCCGGATCGATTCGAGAAACAGTTCCCGCAGCCCATGCCAGCCGTCGAACCCGAGATGCTGGGCGAGCCGCACGAACGTCGCCGGTTGCACGCCGGCCTCGGCGGCAATCGCGCGCATGGAGCTGATCGGCACGCGTTGCGGATGATCGAGCAGGAAACGCGCGCCCGCCTGGAATTGCGGGCTGAGCTGGGAATAGCGCTCACGCAGCAGCGTGTTGAGTTGTTCTAGCGTCTGCGGCAGCGCTGTGGCTTCTGTCATTGGCGGATGGCAACACGGCGACGAAATAATGTAACGATTGTTGCATGAAATGCCCCGGCTGCGCACGTGCTTTCCCCCGGGCCGGTGGACTTTGCCGAGACATCGAGTGAGGCAAGGCGATTGCGCGAAGTGTTGCGACGATAAAACACATGAAACACATGTTGCAAATGCGCGGCGACACGCCTAGACTGAGCGACATTGTTCGCGCGTCGATGGCCGGGGCCATGGCGCGGCGCGTCATCTTTCCGTCAGGGGTTCAGGCATGACTCACGTGTTTCATCGCAATCCGCGCCAGACGTTGCCCGTCGCGGTCGGCGGCCAGGGAATCGAGTTGATCGACAGCACCGGCAAGCGCTATCTCGACGCTTGCGGCGGCGCGGCGGTCTCGTGTCTGGGGCACGGTCATCCCCGCGTGATCGAGGCGATGCAACAGCAGGCGGCGCAGTTGGCTTACGCGCATACGTCGTTCTTCACGACGGAGGTCGCCGAGCATCTGGCCGACACGCTGGCGGCGAGCGCGCCCGGCGATCTGAACCACGTGTACTTCGTGAGCGGCGGTTCCGAGGGCGTGGAGGCGGCGCTCAAGCTTGCGCGCCAATACTTCGTCGAGATCGGACAACCCCAGCGTCAATACTTCATTGCGCGACGTCAGAGCTACCACGGCAACACGCTCGGCGCGCTGGCCATCGGCGGCAATGCGTGGCGACGCGAGCCGTTCCTGCCTTTGCTGGTGCCGGCGCACCACGTCTCGCCGTGTTTCGCCTATCGCGAGCGGTTCGACGGCGAGAGCGATGCGGCTTACGTGCAGCGTCTGGCCGACGAGCTCGAAGCGAAGATCCTCGAACTCGGCGGCGACACGGTGATCGCGTTCGTGGCCGAGACGGTCGTGGGCGCCACGGCCGGCGCGGTGCCGCCGGTGGGCGACTACTTCAGGCGCATTCGCGCTGTGTGCGACAAATACGGCGTGCTGCTGCTGCTCGACGAAGTGATGTCGGGCATGGGCCGCACGGGGTACCTGTTCGCCTGCGAGGAAGACGGCGTGGTGCCCGACATTCTGGTGATCGCGAAGGGGCTGGGCGCGGGTTATCAGCCGATCGGCGCGATGCTGTGCTCCGACAAGATTTTCGATGCCGTAGTCGGTGGCTCGGGCTTCTTCCAGCATGGCCACACCTATCTTGGCCACGCGATGGCCTGTGCGGCGGCGCTGGCCGTGCAACGCACGATTGCCGAGGAGCATCTGCTGGAGAACGTGAAGGCGCGCGGCGAGCAACTGCGGGCGCGGCTGCGCGAAGTCTTTGCCGACCATCCGAACGTGGGCGACGTGCGTGGCCGGGGACTCTTCGTCGGTGTCGAATTCGTGGCGGATCGTGCCACCAAACGCACGCTCCCTGTGGCCGACAAGACGCATGCGCGTCTGAAGGCGGCCGCCAAGGCGCGCGGCCTGCTGATCTATCCGATGGGCGGGACGCTCGACGGTGTGCATGGCGATCACGCGTTGATCGCACCGCCGTTCATCTGCCAGCCGGAGGACATCGATCGCATCGTGGAACGGCTGGCGCTGGCGGTGGCCGACGTGACGGGCGTGAGAGCCGGAGGTGCCGCATGACACGCGCCTTTGCTCTGGCCGTCGCCCCCAACGGCGCGCGTCGCACGCACGTCGACCATCGCGCGTTGCCCATGACGCCGAAGGAACTCGGCGCGTGCGCGAAGGCGTGTCTGGACGCCGGTGCGGCGATGATCCACCTGCACGTGCGCAAAGCCGACGGCACGCACAGTCTGGAAGTGCCGGACTACATGGCCGGGATTGACGCGGTGCAACGCGCCGTCGGCAACGAACTCGTCTTGCAGGTGACGACCGAGGCCGTCGGCATCTACCGCCCGGAACAGCAGATCGCGACCGTGCACGCCCTGCATCCCGAAGCGATTTCGGTCGCGCTGCGCGAAGTGTTGCCCGACGCGGCGCATGCCCCGGCGGCCGAGGCGTTCTTCGCATGGTTGTGGCAGGAGAACATCACCACGCAGTACATCCTCTACGACGCCGCAGACGTGGCGCACTACTGGCGTTTGCGTGCGAGCGGGGCGATCCGTGCGGGCCGGCATTGGGTGTTGTTCGTGCTGGGCCGGTACAGCAAGGGGCAGTTGTCGTCTCCCTCGGATCTGTTGCCGTTCCTCGCGGCGTGGCAGACCGGCGCGCAGGCGCTGGACGAGGCCGCTACGGCAACGCCGTGGGCGATGTGCGCCTTCGGTCCGCGCGAGGCCGAGTGCGCGCTGGCGGCGGTGCTGCAGGGCGGCCACGCCCGCATTGGCTTCGAAAACAATCTTTACCTGCCGGATGGCAGCGTCTCGCCGGATAACGCGGCGTCGCTCGGCGCGCTCACTGCCGCCGCAGCCCCCCTCGCGCTCGCGCCCATGACGGCCGACGCCTTGCGTGAGCTCACCCGCTGAGTCGGCGTTCGGGCCCCGCGGAGCTCAGCCGGGGCACCGAAATCAGAAATAAACCTAAATACATCGCCTGACCGACGTCGTCCGCCCGGGCCGCTGTAATAGAATCGGCGTAACCTCAAAAAAGGCCCGCGTCGCCCTTCCCCGGCACCGGGCGTGTACAACGAACGGGAGCGCGGCGTGAAACACTGGTCGATCCGACATCGCATTCTGGCCAGTTTTGGCCTGATCCTTGCCTTGATGGCGCTCATGGCGGGCGTTGCCTATACGCGGCTCATTGCCATCGAGGAGGAGGCGCACAGTGTGGAGACCGATTCCACGCCGGGCTTGTACTACAGCACGATGCTGCGCGGCGCCTGGTTCGAGAGCTATCAATTGCTCCAGCAGGTCGTGGCGATCGACGAGAACGACAAGACCCGTTCGATCGATCTCGATGCCCTTCGCACGGCCGATACGCGGATCGATGGCTGGATCAAGGATTACGGCACGACCGTCAACCGCTCCATCGACCGGATGCAATACGACGAAGTGCGCGGCGTGCGCCAGCAATACGGCCGCGTCAGCAATCAGGTGCTCAAACTGGTGGCCGACGGGCAGATGCCGGCTGCGCGTGCCATGCTCTCTGACCAGCTCTACCCCGAATGGGGACGCGGGCGTACCGCGATCCAGCGGCTGGTGGACACCAACAAGACCTTTGCCGACGAGTCGACCCACAACATCGCTCAGGCGGTGACGGCGGCCAAGGCGATGTTGCTCATCACGCTGGCCGTGGCGCTCGCATGCGCCGTGCTGTGCGGCTGGCTGTTGTTCCGGGCGATCAGCGTGCCGCTCGCGAGCGTGATGCAGATTCTGGAAGTCATGCGATCGGGCGATCTGACCAAGCGTCTCGATCTGGCACGCCGTGACGAATTCGGCGCGCTGGAGTCCGGCTTCAACCGGATGACGGACGAACTGACCGGACTCGTCGGGCAGGCGCAGAAGTCGGCGTTGCAGGTGACAACGTCGGTGACCGAAATTGCCGCCACGTCGCGTCAACAGCAGGCCACGGCGTCGGAGACGGCGGCGACCACGACGGAAATCGGCGCGACGTCGCGCGAGATCTTCGCGACGTCGCGCGATCTGGCGCGCACCATGACCGAAGTGGCGGGCGTGGCGGACCATGCCGCGTCGCTCGCCGGCACCGGCCACGTTGGCCTCACGCGTATGGAAGACGCCATGCGACACGTGATGGAAGCGGCAGGCTCGGTCAATGGCAAGCTCGGCATTCTCAACGAGAAGGCGGGCAACATCAATCAGGTCGTCACCACGATCACGAAGGTGGCCGACCAGACCAACCTGCTGTCGCTGAACGCGGCCATCGAGGCCGAGAAGGCGGGCGAGTACGGTCGCGGCTTTGCCGTGGTGGCGACCGAGATCCGGCGTCTGGCCGATCAGACGGCGGTGGCGACCTACGACATCGAACAGATGATCAAGGAGATCCAGTCGGCGGTGTCGGCCGGTGTGATGGGCATGGACAAGTTTGCCGAGGAAGTGCGGCGCGGCATGGACGAAATGCGTCAGGTCGGCGATCAGCTCGCGCAGATCATTGCGCAGGTGCAGACGCTGCCGCCGCGCTTCCAGGTCGTCAACGAGGGGATGCAGGCGCAGGCTACCGGTGCCGAGCAGATCAATCAGGCACTGGTGCAGCTCTCCGAGGCGGCACAGCAGACGGCCGAGTCGCTACAGCAGTCGAGCCAGGCCATCGAAGAACTCAACCACGTTGCCAACGGCCTCAAGAGCGGCGTATCGCGCTTCAAGGTGCATACACTGCCGCCCTCCGCGCTGGTGTGACGTCACCCAAGCCTTCTTCGTCATTCGCGGACATCGCCATGTTGTTCCTGCGTTTCGCCATCGCGACCGATCACTACGTCATCGACGCCACCCATGTGGTCGAGGTGCTGCCGTGGCTCGCGCTCAAGCGCCTGCCCGCCGCACCCGCCTGGGTGGCGGGTGCGTTCAGCTATCGCGGCGAGTCCGTGCCCGTCATCGATCTGACATGGCTGGCCACCGGTGCCGGCGCGCCCGCGCGCCGCTCCACGCGTCTGGTGCTCGTGCACTACCCGGCGCCCGGCCCCGATGCGCGGCGTCTGGGCGTGCTCGTCGAGCGTGCGACGGATACGTTGCGTGCCGACGCTGCCGCGTTTCAGGCCAGCGGTGTCGAGTTGCCGCACGGCCGCTATCTCGGCCCGGTGCTCGACACTGAAGACGGCCTCGTGCAGTGGGTGCGTGTCGAGCAATTGCTGAGCGACGAGGCACGCGCAATGCTGTTCGACGCCGCGCATGACGCTTTGGCCGAGGTGCCGGAGGCGTCGTCATGAGTCACGTGCGAGACATTGAACGCCTGCTGCGCGACACGATGGGCCTCGATGCGCCAACGCTCGGGGCGAACGCCATCGAACGCGCCATACGAGGCCGGCTTGCCGAACTCTCGCCCGAGCTGCGCGACGCGCCCTCGTATTCGCGGTACTGGCAGCGATTGCAACAATCGCCGCAGGAGCTTCAGGCGCTGATCGAAGCGGTCGTGGTGCCCGAGACGTGGTTCTTCCGCCATCGCGAGGCGTTCACGGCGCTGGCGCAAATGGCGCTCGACGAACGGACGGCGCGGCGCGGCACGATGCGCGAGACGCAGGCATTACGACTGTTGAGTCTGCCATGCGCGACGGGTGAAGAGCCGTACTCCATCGCGATGACGATGCTCGACGCGGGCTTCAGCACGAGCGAGTTCACGATCGATGCGCTCGACATCAGTGAGCGCGCGCTCGCCCTGGCTCGCGAAGGCGTGTACGGACGCAACTCGTTTCGCGGGCCTCCGGCCTCGCTGCTGTTTCGCGAGCGCTATTTCACACAGGAAGGCAGCAACTACCGCATCGCCGACACGCTTCGCACGCAGGTGCGATGGCATTCGGGCAACCTGTTCGACGCGTCGCTCGTCGATCGGCTGGGCACGTTCGACTTCGTGTTCTTCCGCAATGTCCTGATCTACTTCGACCGCGATGGGCAAAGCCGCGCGATTGCCGCGCTGGAGCGGCTCATGCGCATGGGCGCGACGCTCTTCGCCGGGCCGGCCGAGGGCGGCGCGCTGACCAGCAACGGTATGACGTCGACCGGACACGTACAGGCGTTCTCGTTCCGCGTGACGGGGCCGGTGAGCGATGTGGTGCCCGCCGTCGCAAGCGCTGCGGCCGGCGTGCCGCGTGTCGCGGGCACCCTCGACGCCTTCAGCCCGGCACCGCCGGCGAGCGCGGTCGACGCGATCGCGCAGCGACGCACACCGGCGATTCACGTGGCGCATGTCGGTGCGGCGCGAACGCTTGCCCCGCTGCCTGCAACGTCATCCGTTCCCTCATCGGTAGGGTCGGTTGCGTCGGTTGCTCCCCTTGCTCCGATTCCTCCTGTTACCAAGGCTCTGCCGGTTGCGACGGTCACGCCGCGAGACGACACCCCGAGCGCCGACATCCGCAAGCTGCTTGAACAGGCGCGCATTGCCGCGGACGCCGGCGATTTCGTGCCGGCCGTGGCGTTGTGCCGCAAGGTGCTGGCAACCGATCGTGCCAACGCGCAGGCGGAGTATCTGCTCGGGCTTGTCGAAGACGCACGGGGCAACGCGCAAGGGGCGTTGATCCATTACCGGCGTGCGCTGTATCTCGACCCGGGGCATTACGAGGCGCTCGTGCATTGCGCCGCGCAGCTCAACGCGCGTGGCGACACCGCAGGGGCCAAGCGGCTGCTCGAACGTGCCGGTCGCGCTGAGCGCGCGGCTGGCGCGAAGGCCACCGAACCCCATGACCCGGGGCATCGTGACGGGACCCGACATCGATGACAAATCGCGAAATCGCGCGTGAGGCCGATCCCGTGTCAGGCGAACGCAATCCGAATCTCAGGCTGAACGCCGACGCCCATACGCTGCACCGGCAGGCGGCCGAACTGCTCGACCGTTTGCCGGTCGTGCCCGCCGACCCGGCGCCGTGGCGTGCCGTGTCGGGCGAGGAAGCGACTGCGCGTGGCCCGTCGCTGCTGCTCTTCCGTCTGGCCGACGAATGGCTGGCGCTACCCGCCTCCACCATCGAAGAAGTCGCGCCGATGCGCGGCTGGCATTGCGTGCCGGGGCATCGTCAGCGGGCGCTGCTCGGACTGGTCAACTTGCGCGGGGCACTCGTGCCGTGCCTGTCGCTGGGCGAATTGCTCGGCGTGCAACCGGCAGTGCATCCGCAGGCCATACCGTCGAATACATCGAACACGCTGCGCATGAGCACGTCGCGTTTGCTGGCGTTGCGTCATGGCTCCCATCTGAGCGCGTTCCCCGTGACGGAAGTGCACGGCACGGTCACTCCCGCCAAAACGGCGATGGGTTCGGCGCCAGCGACCACGTTGGGCGCGACCGACGGTTTCGCCATCGCGGTATTGCGCTGGCGCGAGCATGTCGTTGGCGTGCTCGATCCGTTGCGCGTCGGCGCGGCGTTCGACCGGAGTCTCGCATGAGCGACGACCTTCAGAACGCCACATTGCTCGACCTGTTCCGCATGGAGACGGAGACGCAGGCGCAAGTGCTTGGCGACGGGTTGCTGGTGCTCGAACGCGCACCGAACGACGCATCACGTCTCGAAGCCTGCATGCGCGCCGCGCACTCGCTCAAGGGCGCGGCGCGCATCGTCGGCGTGGAGGCTGGCGTCTCGCTCGCGCACGTGCTCGAAGATGCCTTCGTCGCGGCGCAGCGTGGCGCGCTTGTGCTCGACGCCGCGCTCATCGACCGCCTCTTGCAAGGGGTGGACCTGCTCATGCGGCTGGCGCATCCGCCGGGACGCGATGCCGGCTGGGCGCAGGGCGCGGGCAAGGCCGAGATCGACGCCTTCGTCAGCGAGTTCACCCAACAGCTTGCAACGCTGACGGGCGACGCAGCGCAGGCTTCGGCCACGTCACGCGAGCCGACGGCGTTCGACTACGCCAGCTATGGCATGGACACGAGCACAGCGCAGGCGAGCGTCGCGCAGAAGCCGACGTCTGCGCCTGCGCTAACGGACACGCGTGACCGTTTCCTCGGACCTGACGCGCAAGAAAGCTTGCAAGAAGGTGCGCAAGAGGGCACGCAAGAAGACACGCGGGAAGACGACGAAGGCACGGAAAGCGCATCGCGTGCGCTGCGCGTATCGGCCGACAGCCTGAACCGGCTGCTGCGGTTATCGAGCGAGGCGTTGGTCGCGTCGCGCTGGTCGCAACCGTTCGCGCAGTCGCTGCAACGGCTCAAGCGTCATCAGCACGAAGCCGGCGATGCGCTCGACCGGGTGAGTTCGGCGCTGACGCGGGTGGCCGATCGTTCCGACGAAGATCGTCAACAGTTACTCGCGGCGCTGGCCGATCTGCGACACGCACTCAGTGTGGGCGGGTCGTTGCTGGCCGAGCAGATTCACGAACTGGACCAGTTCGACCGGCGCTCGACGCAACTGTCGCAGCGACTCTATGACGAAGCGCTCGCGTGCCGTATGCGTCCGCTCTCCGACCGGCTGGGGGGCTTCGCGCGCATGGTGCGCGATCTTGGCCGCTCGCTGGGCAAGCCGGCGCGGCTCGACATTCGCGGTGCAGACACGCAAGTCGATCGCGACATTCTCGATCAGCTCGAAGCGCCGCTCGGCCATCTGCTGCGCAATGCCGTCGACCACGGGCTGGAGAGTCCGGCCGAGCGTGCGGCGGTAGGCAAACCGGCCGAGGGTGTCATCACACTCAGCGCGCGGCACAGCGCGGGCTTGCTGCTCGTGAGCGTGGCCGACGACGGCGCGGGCATCGATCTCGAGCGCGTGCGCCAGGCGGTCATCGCGCGCGGGCTGGTCGCGCAAAACACGGCGCAGCAACTCGACGACAACGAACTGCTCGAATTCCTGATGCTGCCCGGCTTCACGCTGCGCGATACGGTGACCGATGTCTCGGGACGCGGCGTCGGACTCGATGCCGTACGGGCGATGGTGGCGATGGTGCGCGGTACGGTGCGTATCGAGCACGCGCCCGGGCGCGGCACGAAGTTCGTTCTGCAACTGCCGCTGACACTGTCGGTGGTGCGCAGCTTGCTCGTCGAGATCGACGGTGAGCCGTATGCGCTGCCGCTGGCGAGCCTGTCACGCACGCTGGCACTGCCGCAAGAGCACATCGAGATGCTCGAAGGCCGTCCGCACTTCACGCTGGACGGCAAGCAGATCGGGCTCGTGAGTGCGCAGCAGGTGCTGTGCGGCAGCGAGCCGCAAGCGGTGGCAGGAGATCAGCCGGTGGTGGTGTTCGGTGAAGGCGACGCGCGCTACGGTCTGGCCGTCGACAAATTCCTGGGCGAGCGCATGCTCGTCGTGCAGCCGCTGGATACGCGGCTGGGGAAGGTGCCCAACATTGCCGCCGGTGCGCTCACCGAAGACGGCTCCCCGTTGCTCATCATCGACACGGCCGATCTGGTGCGCTCGATTGCAAAGGCCGTGGAGATGGGGGCGCTGGAGCGGCTGCCGATGCGGGCCGTACAGACGAGCGGGGGCGGACGCAAACGCGTGCTGGTCGTCGACGACTCCTTGACCGTGCGCGAACTCGAACGCAAACTGCTCGCCGCGCGCGGGTACGATGTCAGCGTTGCCGTCGACGGCATGGACGGCTGGAATGCGGTGCGCAGCGAAACGTTCGACATGGTGATTACCGACGTGGACATGCCGCGTCTGGACGGCATCGAGCTGGTCACGCTCATCAAGCGTGATGCGCGCACTGCCGATTTGCCGGTCATGATTGTTTCATACAAGGATCGCGAGGAAGATCGCCAGCGCGGGCTCGACGCAGGCGCGGATTATTACCTCGCGAAAGGCAGCTTTCACGACGACGCGCTGCTGCGCGCCGTGGTGGATCTCATCGGGGAGTCGGGGGCATGAGAATCGGGATCGTCAACGATTCGACCATCGCTGTCGAAGCGCTGCGCCGCACGCTCGCGCAACGCCCGGGGCTCGAAGTGGCCTGGGTCGCGCACGACGGCGCGCAAGCCGTGGCGCTGTGCGCGCCCGTTCCGCCGGATCTCGTGCTGATGGATCTCGTCATGCCGGTCATGGATGGCGTGGCCGCCACGCGCGAGATCATGCGTCGCACCCCTTGCCCGATTCTGATCGTGACGTCCGACGTCGGCCATCACGCGAGCCTCGTGTTCGATGCGATGGGGGCGGGTGCCGTGGACGCCGTCGATACCCCGGTGCTCGGGACACCGGGCCGGGCGCGCCCTGCGTCGTCGCTGCTCGCGAAGATCGAAGCCATTGCCGCGCAACAGGCCGATGCGCGCGTGCCGCCACCGGTCGTCGCGCCCGCGACTGCCAAGGGCACGGACGCGCTGGTCGCGATCGGCGCCTCTGCCGGCGGGCCGGCGGCACTGGCGACGCTGCTCGGACGCCTGCCCGCAAACTTCGCTGCGGGCGTGATCGTGGTGCAGCACGTGGACGATGCGTTTGCCCCGGGCATGGCGACGTGGCTCGATCAGCAGACATCGCTGAGCGTGCGTCTGGCGCAGGCCGGTGAGCGTCCGAGAGCGGGGGTGGTGTTGCTCGCGGGCGGCAATCGTCATCTGCGTGTCGAGGCGAGCGGCCGCTGCGTGTATACCGACGAGCCGACGCAAGCCGTGTACCGGCCGTCCATCGATGTGTTTTTGCAAAGCGTGGCCGAGAACTGGCGCGCCCGCGCGGTAGGGGTGCTGCTCACCGGCATGGGGCGCGACGGCGCGGCCGGGCTCGGTGCGATGCGCTCGCAGGGATTTATCACGATCGCACAGGATCGCGCGACGAGCGCCGTGTACGGCATGCCAAAAGCGGCAGCCGAAGCCGGCGCGGCGTCGGAGATTCTCGCGCTACCGACCATTGCGCCACAATTGGTGGCGTTGTTTGGAACTGTATGACAGGATGCAAATCATGACGACGACCCCACGCCCCACCATGCCGTCGGCACAAACGACCGGTGCCGAAAGCAGTCTGAACGATTCGTCGGCAATGGTGTTGCTCGTCGACGATCAGGCGATGGTCGGCGAAGCCATCCGCCGGGCGCTGGCCGGTGAAGCGAACATCGACTTCCACTACTGCTCGAATCCCGATGACGCGCTGCGCGTGGCCGAACAGACCCGTCCGACCGTGATCCTGCAAGATCTCGTGATGCCGGGCACCGACGGTCTGTCGCTGGTTCGGCAGTATCGCGCGAGTCCGCTCACGCGCGACATTCCGATCATCGTGCTCTCGACGAAGGAAGAATCGACGATCAAGCGCGAAGCCTTCGCGGCGGGAGCGAACGACTATCTGGTCAAGCTGCCCGACACCATTGAACTGGTGGCCCGCATTCGCTATCACTCGCGCTCGTACATGAACCTGCTTCAGCGCGACGAGGCGTACCGCGCGCTGCGCGAGAGTCAGCAGCAGTTACTCGAGACGAACCTGGAGTTGCAGCGGCTCACGCATTCCGACGGCCTCACGGGGCTGGCGAACCGTCGCTATTTCGACGAGTACTTCGGTGCGGAGTGGCGTCGCGCGTTGCGAGAGCAGCGTGAGATGGCGCTGCTGATGATCGACGTCGATAACTTCAAGATCTATAACGATACGTACGGCCACATTGCGGGCGACGACGTGCTGCGTCGCGTTGCCGGCACGATTGCCGATGCGGCGTCGCGTCCGGCCGATCTTGCTGCGCGCTTCGGTGGTGAAGAGTTCGTGATGGTGTTGCCGAACACGTCGGCCAGCGGTGCGGCGGTGATCGCGGAAAAGGTGCGCGCCCAGATCGATGCGATGGCGATTCCGCACGTGGGCTCGGCCAATGGCCGTCACGTGACGATCAGCCTCGGCGGCGCCGCGCTGGTGCCGCGCACCCACATGGCGTCGACCTCGTTGATCGAGTCGGCGGATCTGGCGCTCTATCGCGCCAAACAACAGGGCAAGAATCGCGTGGAGATGCAGCCAGGCGCTTCCTGAGCCTGAGGAGGGGGCATGACCTTCGAGCTGTTCTATTGGCCGGGCCTGCAAGGGCGCGGCGAGTTTATCCGGCTCGCCTTCGAGGCCACCGGCACGCCTTATGTGGAGATCGTGCAGGGCCACGCACCCGGGCAGGGCATGGAAGGCCTGCTGCACACGATGGACGATCCCGCGTGCATGGACCCGCCCTACGCGCCGCCCTTCCTGCGCGTGGGTGACGAACTGATCGGGCAGACGGCCAACATTCTGGCGTATCTCGGGCCGCTGCTGGGCCTGGTGGGCGAGTCGCCCCGCGCGCGCCGGTGGGTCAATCAGTTGCAACTCACGCTTGCCGATCTCGTGACCGAGGTGCACGACGGGCATCATCCCATCGCGAGCCGTCTGTACTACAGCCAGCAACGGGCGGAAGCGCGCAAGCGCACGGCGGATCTGATCGACTACCGCCTGCCGAAATTCTTCGGCTACTTCGAGCGTGTGCTGGCGAACAATCCGCAGGCGGGCGGCTGGCTCTGCGAAGGCGCGATGTCCTACGCCGACCTCTCGCTGTTTCAGGTCATCGAAGGGCTGCATTACGCGTTTCCGCGCGCGATGTCGGGGTTCGCCAAGGCGTTTGCACGATGTCAGGCGGTGCATGACGCCGTGGCCCGCGAGCCGCGCATCGCCGCTTATCTGAAGTCACCGCGTCGCATCCCGTTCAACACCACCGGCATCTTTCGTTACTACAAGGCACTGGATCGCGCGTCGCCGTTTTAAGGTGACGGCCGACTCACTCCGGCAGCGTTGCGTCGCCCGCATTGAGCGGCCGCTGCATGAGCACGGTGTCGATCCAGCGACCAAACTTGAAGCCGACCGACTTGAGCACACCCGTCTGCACGAAGCCGCATGCGGCATGCAGGGCGAGCGACGCCGCGTTGCCGCTGTCACCGACGTTCGCAATCAGTTGCCGCCACGGACCGCCTTCACAGCGCGCGATGAGCGTGAGCAGCAGCGCGCGGCCCACGCCTTGGCCCGTCGCATCGGCGGCGATATAGACAGAGTCCTCGAGCGTGAAGCGGTAGGCCGAGCGCGGACGGTAATGCGTGGCGTACGCGTAGCCGAGCAGTTTGCCGTCGTGTTCGGCGACGAGGAACGGCAGTCCGGCGTCGAGCACCTTGGCGCAACGCTCACGCATCTCGGCCTCGTCGGGCGGCACCTCCTCGAACGACGCCGTACCCGTGCGCACGTGATGGGCGTAGATGGCCGTGATGGCCGGCAGATCGTCGTCGCGCACGGGACGCACCGTGCATGCGCTACGCGCCAGTTCGGTGCCGATGCGTTGCGGCGCGCCGGGCGCTGACGAGTGAGCGGCGCGCGAGGCGTGAGAGGAGTGTGAGGAGGACGACGGCATACGAACGGATCAGTGCGTTGGATTTCACGACGGGCCAATACGTCAGCGTGGCGGCGTGTCGATGTAGCGCTCTACCGCTCTACCGCTCTACCGAGGTATTGGCCCGGAACTGTCAGCAGTTTGCGCCTCGTGCGTCCATAAGAAAAGCTTGTGCGGATTATGAATCGCATAAGCATTGCTTTGGGATGCTCAGGCACCTCGCACGCTTGCGTCGCCGGTGGCGGGAGGCACATCGTCGGCTGGCCGGGCCGCGTCGTCACTCGCCGCACCCGGCGCCGTGTTCATGGCGTCGAGCCGGTGACGCACGAAGCCGATGTGTTCGCGCAGCACATAGAACTGGTCGGCGTAGGCGAGCGGGATCTTCAGGCGGTTGACGGCGGCTTCGATGGCGTCGAGCCGCTGGCGCAGGTTGCGATATTCGGCGTGCGCATCGTCGGCCAGCGCTTCGCGTTCGAGCGCGATGAGCGCGCCGTACCAGCGGTACAGCCGCGATTTGACTCGCCAGCTATACAGCGACGGCACCAGCCGGAAGGCGGGAATCAGCACGACGATGATGGGCACGAGCAGCACGACGATGCGGTCGGCGAGGCTCGCAATCCAGAACGGCAAGTGCCGGTACAGGAAGCCCTTGCCCGACTGGTAGTAGCGCGCGGCGTCGTCGGAGATCGGGAATTCGTGCACCTGAGCCGATGGGAATTCCCCGGCGCGCTGCAACAGATTGGCTTTGCCGTGCACTTCTTTCGCGGCTTCGATCAGCAGGTCGGACAGCGCCGGATGCAGACTGTCGCGCGCCACGAGTTCGACCGTCGGACTGATGACGTGCACCGGTTGCGCGGGCAGGTTGCGTCCGAGATCGAAGACGCCGCGCGGCAACGTGAGTTGATTCAGATAGGTGAAGCGGCGCGTGTACGCATCGGCTTGCGCGAAGTCCATCAGATGCACGCCGGGGGTGCGGATCAACTTGCCCATCGTCGGGCCGGTGGCGGTGTCGCCGGTGAGCATGGCGGCGTCGACACGGCCGTCGACCAGCGCTTGCGCGGCTTCCTGCCCGTCGTAGGCCGTCAGCTTGGTCGGGCCGCCCGGCTCGATGCCGTTCGCCTTGAGCAGTGTGAGCGACAGCGCGCGTGCGCCACTGCCTTCACGGCCGATGGCGATGCGTTTGCCCGCGAAGTCAGACAGCTTCGTGACGCGTTCGCCGCGATAGAACACGGAGATCGGCGCGTAGAAGACGCTGCCCAGCGAGACGAGGCCATCGACGTCGAGACCTTGCGACACGCCACCCTGCACCAGGCCGAGGTCGACGTCCTGCTTCTCGTCGGCGAGCCGCTCGATATTCTGGCGAGAGCCCTCGGAGGTGAGGACGTTGAGCGTGATGCCGTCGCGCGCGAGGATCGTCTTGTAGCGTTGCGCGGCGTTCCAGAAGGAACTGCCTTCCGGGCCGGCGCTCAGCGTCACGGTGCGTGGCGGCGCTGGCTTCACGAGCCACACGGCAAGCCAGACGGCCGCTATCGAGACGAGCACCACAGGGCCGAAGGACACGGCGAGATCGCGCCAGGAGATCGCAACGAAGCGCGCACGGAGTCGCCGGTGGGCGGGTGGGTTCGAGTCGGTCGTCATCTAACAGGCAGGAATATCCAACACCCGGCCGATAATACGCCATCTGCGGTGACAGGCTTGGCTGCGGGCGTCCATCAGCGGTTGGCAAGGCTCTGGGCGAGTTGCTTCCAGAGGTGATCGGCCGCGGGCGACAGACGGCGTCCCACACGCGTCATCATCTGGCTGGAGAAGCCGGTGGCGATCGGGTGGTCGATGGGCACGGCCACCAGTTCGCCGAGTTCGATGCCGCGCCGCGCGGTGATCGCCGACATGAACGCCACACCGAGGCCGGCCGCCGCGAGCGTTTGCGCCGTGTTGAACAGATCGACGCGATAGGCGGGAATCACGTTCAGGCGTGCGGTATCGAGCACCGAGTGCACGAAGTGCTGCACGCCGTGCGCCTCGGTCATGAAGATGAGCCGCTCGTGCACCAGTTCCGACGGCGGCACGCTCGCCATTGTCGCGAAACGATGCGTGGGCGCGACCACGGCGCACAGCGCTTTCGGCGCGAACGGGTGAATGCGCATGGTGGGGTCGTCGGCCGAGCGCGCGCACAGACCGATGTCCACCACGTCGTCGCGCACGAGCGAGAGCACTGCGGGCGTCGGGCCGGAGCGAATCTCGACGAGGATGTCCGGATAGCTTTTCGAGAAGCGCTGCAACGCCTGCGCGATCAGACGTCCGATGAAGCCCTCCCCCACGCCGATGGCCACCTTGCCGCGCTTCAGATGCCGATATTCCTCCAGCCGTGCCGACAGGTCGCGCTGACGGCGCTGGCCGTCGCGGTAATAGTCGATGAGCACCTGACCGATCTCGGTCACGCTCACGTTGCGTCCGCGCCGCTCGATCAGCGGAAAGCGCAGACGCCGCTCGAGTGCCGCGACCTGCCGGCTGACCACGGACGGATTCACGCCCAGCGCTTCGGCGGCCATGCGCACGCCGCCCGTGGCGGCAATTTCGGCGAGGTATTTGAGCGGACGCTCGCCAATGTCGTCCATCCAGGACTCGTTTGTCATGTTGGTTTCACTGTGGCATTGGAGTGAAGACGCGATGCCGGCCGGGCATGGCCCCGGCTGCGGCCGTCGGGGCGTCGAATACCCGATGGATCTCGTCAAGTCTTTGAATCAAAGCGATTTTTTGACGCCGATGCCGCCCTCTCCCGGCGATGCCGGAACGTTCGATTGTTGACCTGAGAGCAACATTTTGACGTGGTTTGCGTCATGGGTGCGAAATTTCGTCGATGCAATACTCCGCGTTATTCAAAAAGAGAGGAGCCCCCGATGAGCGAGATTCGCTATTGCGAAGTCGGCGATCTGGTCGACGCGCGTGAGCAGTTGGCCGAGATTCGTCACCACATCCACCAACACCCCGAGCTGTCCTACGAGGAAGTCGACACGTCGCATTACGTGGCGCAGAAGCTGGAGAGCTGGGGTTATCAGGTCACGCGCAACGTCGGCGGTCACGGCGTTGTGGCCTCGCTCACCGTGGGCACCAGCGCTCGCACTGTGGGCGTGCGCGCCGACATGGACGCGCTGCCGATTCACGAGCAGACCGGTCTCGCGTACGCCAGCGTGCACGACGGCAAGATGCACGCCTGTGGTCACGACGGCCACACGACCGTGCTGCTTGGCGCGGCACAACAGCTTGCGAAGACACGCAATTTCGACGGCACCGTGCATCTGATTTTCCAGCCGGCGGAAGAAGCCGGCTCGAACAGCGGCGCCGAGCAGATGATCGCCGACGGCTTGTTCGAGCGCTTCCCGTGCGAGGCGATCTTCGGCCTGCACAATCATCCGGGGGTGGCTACGGGCACGTTCGGTTTCCGCGCCGGTCCGCTCATGGCTGCGTGCGACACCGTCAAGATTCGCATTCACGGCCGTGGCGGCCATGCGGCGCGTCCGCATCTGGCCATCGATCCGGTGGTGATCGGCAGCAGCCTCGTGATGGCGCTGCAAACCGTGGTCGCGCGCAACATCGACCCGACCGAAGCCGCCGTGGTCACGGTCGGCGCGTTCCACGCCGGTTTCGCGCCGAACGTGATTCCCGAAGACGCCACCCTGGAAATGAGCGTGCGCTCGTTCTCCCCGAAGGTGCGCGCCACGCTCGAAGAGCGCATTCGCGCGCTGGTGAAGTCGCACACGGAAGGTTACGGCGCGAGCGCCGACATCGAGTACATCCGTGGCTACCCGGTGCTCGTGAACAGCGAGGCAGAGACCGAATTCGCGCGCAGCGTGGCCGAAGAGCTGGTGGGTGCCGAGCACATCATCTCGCCGTTCCCGCCGATCGCGGGTAGCGAGGACTTCGCTTACTACCTGCAAAAGGTGCCGGGCTGCTTCATTCGCCTGGGTAACGGCGAAGGCCGGCCGATGCTGCACAACGCCAAGTACGACTTCAACGACGACAATCTGACCATCGGGGCCGCCTTCTGGACACGTTTGGTCGAACGCTTTCTCAGCAAGGACCGTGCATGAGCATCGCAACGCAATCGTTTCCGGCCGACGGCGTACAGCCGTCGCAGATGAGCCCTTCGCAGCAGCGCAAGATCGTTTTCGCGGCGGTCATCGGCAACCTGCTGGAGTTCTTCGACTTCACGGTCTACAGCTATTTCGCGCTGACCATCGGCAAGCAGTTCTTCCCGGCGGATGACCCCATTACCTCGTCGCTGCTCGCGTTCGCCGTGTTCGCGGTGGGCTTCGTGATGCGCCCGCTCGGCGGCATCGTGATCGGCCGCTATGCCGACCGTGCCGGCCGTAAGCCGGCGCTCACGCTCACCATCGGCCTGATGGCGCTCGGCTCGGCGGCCATCGGTCTTGCGCCGAACTATGCGCAGATCGGTCTGGCCGCACCGCTGCTGATCGTGGGAGCCCGTTTGCTGCAAGGCTTCGCGCAAGGTGGCGAGTTCGGCGCGGCAACGGCCACGCTGCTGGAAATGGGCGGCGCGAAAAGCCGTGGCTTTCGCGCAAGCTGGCAGTTGGCGAGCCAGGGCGCAGCCGCCCTGCTCGGCTCGGGTCTGGCCGCAAGCCTCGGCTTCCTGCTCTCTGACGAGACCATGCATAGCTGGGGCTGGCGTATCCCGTTCCTGCTGGGCACGCTGATCGCCCCGGTCGGTATCTACCTGCGTCGTCACATTCAGGAAGAACCGCCGAAGGCGAAGACGGTGGCCGGTCGCGACGATCCCAAGCATGGCGTGTACGTGCGTAACTGGTTCCTCACGATCTTCTCGATCATGGGGATGTCGGTGTCGACGTACGTGATGATGTATTACATGCCGACGTACTGCATTCAGTACCTGGGACTGCCGCCGAAGATGTCGATGCTCGCCGGGGTTGCCGCCAGCACGATCTCGCTGGTGATGTGCCCGATCTACGGCGCCTGGTCGGACAAGATGGGCCGCCGCAAGCCGCTCACGATCATCGGCCGCGTGGGGCTGATCGTGCTGCTGTATCCGGCGTTCTGGATCATGACGCACTTCCCGTCGCTGCCGGTCGTGCTCGCCGCACTGGTGGTGCTGATGCTGTGCTACACGATGGGTTCGGCCCCGGCTTACGCGCTGATGCCGGAGAACTTCCCGAAGCATCTGCGTGCGGGGTACATGTCGAGCGCGTATGCGATTGCGGTGTCGGTGTTCGGCGGTACGGCACAGCTCGTCGCGGGTTGGCTGATTCGCGTGACCGGCAACAAGATGGCGCCGGCGTGGTACATGATCGTGTGCGTAATCATCTCGCTCATCGCCGTGTCGATGTTCGAGGAAACCGGCAACAAGGTGCTCGACGAGTAAGCGTTCGCTGAGGTCTGGCCCTGCCGAAAAGGCGACGACGGATGCTGTCGTCGCCTTTTCTCGTTATGCACGCACGAACGTTGCGTCCTGATCCAGCGGATAGACCGGACGCTTCACGCGTGAGAACGGGAACAGCGCGTAATTCGAACTGGTCACGCCATCGCTGTCGCATTCGACGAGTCCTGCCGAGATCGGCACGAACACCGGACGGCAATACATGCGCGACTTGAGCAGCAGGAAGCGCTCGCTGCGCGGATCGAGGCCGACGCACGTGAACACGCCGTGATCCCACGGCTCGTGCGTGCGCTCCGTCACCACGATGCGCGCCGCGCCGATGTCGAACAGCACCGTGCGGCCCATGTAGCAGCGCTGGCCTGTGTACGTCGGTCCGCTCACGACATATTCCCCGTCGCTGATCGTGCGCACGATGCCCGTGAGCACCGTCGGCGTCTTGGTGATGCCCAACTGCGACAGCGCACGCTTGTTGCCGAGGGCCAGCGTGACTTCGGCGCCGTCGCCTGCGGCGATCAACGTCGCCACGGCTTCCGGATCGCACAACGGCCCCACGCCAATGCCCGTCAGCCCGCCCGCGAGCGCGGCTTCGAGCACGTCCATCGTGTCGCAGGTGCCGCCCGACATGCAGTTGTCGCTGTGATCGAGCAGCAGCACCGGCTTGTCGGCACCGTCGGCCAGTTGTTTCGCTTGCGCGATCGACTCGGCAAGCGGCGCGCTGCGATAGACGAAGCCGTCGCGCTCGTCCCATGCCTGTGCGGCGATACGATCGGCGACGGCCTGTGCGCGTGCCACCCCCGCCTCGCCGTCATCCGCCGTCACCACGACGCTGATGCACGGCGCGGGAATGTCCGCGAGCGAGAAGCCGGAGAACACCGACACTGCGGGTATGCCCTCCTCGGCTTCGGCGCGGCGGGCGGCGTCGAGGGCGCGCTGCATCGCGCCGCCGTGACTGGTGCTGCGCAGCGAGTGCACCATCAGCGGCGGCTGTTGCCACACCACCTTCGGACGGCGCTTGCCCGCGAGCATTTCGAACAGGAGACGTCCGGCATGCTCGCCTGTCTCGTACATGTCGACGTGCGGATACGTCTTGAAGCCCACGACGATATCGGCATTCGTCACGATCTTCGGCGTGACGTTCGCATGGAGGTCGAGCGCCACGGCAATCGGCGTATCGGGCGCGGCGGCGCGCACACGTTCGAGCAGATCGCCTTCGCCGTCGTCGCTGTTCTGCGCGACCATCGCGCCGTGCAGATCGAGCAGAATCGCGTCGACGCCACTCGCCGCGGCCACGATGCGGCGGCATAGCTCGTCATAAGCGCTCGCCGCCACGGGACCACTCGGGTTGGCGCTGGCGGACACGGGCGTCACCATCTCGGCGCCGGCGGCCTCGGCCAGATCGATGAACGCGGCCATCGCCGTGCGCATGCCCTTGTTGTCGCGATAAGCGGCCTCGTCGTACGTCGGCCCGTGATTGCCGAACGCTTCGAGCGGCGTGGGGACTGGCGAGAACGTATTCGTCTCGTGATTCATCCGCGCGATCATGACTTTCATGCGGCACCTCCCGCGCGTTGCAGCATCGCCTGCAACAGCACGTTGCAACCGGCTTCGAGATGCGCCGGATCGGCGTCTTCGATTTCGTTGTGGCTGATGCCGTCCTTGCACGGCACGAAGATCATCGCCGTCGGGGCGACGCGGGCGAGATACACCGCGTCGTGCCCTGCGCCGCTGATGGCATCCATCGACGACAGGCCGAGTGCCTTCGCGCCATCGCGAATCGCGCTCACGAGTTCCGGCGCGAAGGGCTGCGGCGGGAAGTACACCACCTGCTCGATGGCGACGTCGATGCCCTTCGTGCGCAACGCGGCGCATTCGGCGTGCAGCTTGGTGTTGAGCGTGTCTAGCGTGGCGTCGTCGGCGGCGCGCAGATCGACGGAGAGCTTCACGCGACCTGGAATGACGTTGCGCGAGTTCGGATAGTTGTCGACCCAGCCGACCGTGCCGCGCGCATGCGGCGCGTGTTCGCACGCGATGCGGTTCACGGCCTGAATCAACTGCGCGGCGGCGAGCAGCGCGTCGCGGCGCAATGCCATGGGCGTGGGGCCGGCATGCGCTTCCATGCCGGTGACGGTCACGTCGTACCAGCGCTGGCCAAGGGCGCCCTGCACTACGCCGATGGTCTTGCCATGGGCTTCGAGCACCGGGCCTTGCTCGATGTGGGCTTCGAAGTACGCGCCGACGGCGCCCGCCTGACCCACGGCCGATGCCTCACCCGCGTAGCCGATGGCGCGCAACGCGTCGGCGACACTTACGCCGTCGTGATCTTTCTGCGCGAGCGCGTGATCGAGCGTGAAGGCCCCGGCATAGACGCCCGAGCCCATCATCACGGGCACGAAGCGTGAGCCCTCTTCGTTAGTCCACACGGCCACCTCCAGCGGGGCGCGCGTCACGATGCCGTTGTCGTTGAGGGTGCGCAGCACTTCCAGTCCGGCAAGCACGCCGTAGTTGCCGTCGAACTTGCCGCCGGTCGGCTGGGTGTCGATGTGGCTGCCGGTCATGATGGGCGGCAGTGTGTCGTCGCGCCCGGCGCGGCGCGCGAAGATATTGCCGATGGCGTCGACACGCACCGTGCAGCCGATCTCCTTCGCCCACGTCACGAAAAGATCCCGGCCCTGCCGGTCGAGATCGGTCAGCGCGAGACGGCAGACACCGCCCTTGGCGGTCGCGCCGATTTGCGCGAGTTGCATGAGGCTGTCCCACAGGCGTGCGCCGTCGACGCGCACTGCGGCAGCCGGTTGATCGAGACGTTCCATGTTCACAAGTCCTTCAGAGCGTGCGCCGCGCGATTCACGCTGACACATGCGTTGGCTCAATGGCGCGCTCGCCTAACGGCTAGAGGCTAGACGACGCGCGTCGGGGGAATGCGGGACGCACGGCTCACGCCACGCCCACGCCGAGGTAACGGTCCTTGACGACCTCGTCGGCGAGAAACGTGGCGTTGTCCGCGCCGTACACGATCACGCCTTGCTCGACGATGTAATGCCGGTCGGCGAGCTGCGTGCAGACTTCCAGATTCTGTTCGACGAGCAGGATGGCCACGCCCGCCTGCTTGATGAGTTTCAACTGCGCCACGATCTCCTCGACGATCACCGGCGCCAGCCCTTCGACGGGTTCGTCGAGCATGAGCAGGCGCGGATGATTCATCAGCGCGCGCCCGATGGCCAGCATCTGCTGCTCGCCGCCGGACAGTTGCGCGCCACCGTTCTTGCGACGCTCCTGCAAGCGCGGAAAGATGCGGTAGATGTCGGCAAGCTGCCACGGCGAATCGCGTCGCGCGCCGAGCTTGAGGTTCTCTTCCACCGTGAGCAGCTTGAAGATGCCGCGATGCTCGGGCACGAAGCACACGCCGCGCGCCGCGATGCGGTGCGCGGGCTGTCCGGCGACGGGTTTGCCCAGAAACGAGATGCTGCCGGCCTTGGGCGTTACCACGCCGGCAATCGTCTTGAGCGTGGTCGACTTGCCCGCGCCGTTGCGGCCCAGCAGCGTGACGAGCTCACCGTCGCCCACGCTCAGCGTCACGCCTTGCAGAATGTGGCTCTTGCCGTAATAGCTGTGAATGCCTGCGACGTCGAGAATCATGCGCGGCCTCCGGTAATCATGTTGCCGAGATAGGCGGCGCGCACGCGGTCGTCGGCACGAATGGCGTCCGGCTTGCCTTCGACGAGCACGCGGCCCTGTTGCATGACGGTGATCGTGTCGGAGATATCCATCACGATGTTCATGTTGTGCTCGATGAGCACGACCGTGTGATCGTCGCGCAGGCCACGGATGAGTTGCTTCATGTCGTCGAGATCGTCGATGCCCATGCCGGACGTCGGCTCGTCGAGAAAGATCGCCTTGGGACGCGCCGCCAGCGCCATGCCGACTTCGAGGCGTCGCTGCTGTCCGTGCGAGAGCGAGCCCGCCGGGGTGTCGGCGTGACGCGTGAGGGCGAGCCGCGTGAGAACGTCGTCAACGATGGACGCACAGGCCCGCGGGCCATCCGCCTTACGCCAGCATGAGAGCGCGCGGCGCGGCGTGACCCCCAGCGCGGCCAGTCTCAGGTTCTCGCGCACCGACAGGTTCTGGAACAGCGCCGTGACCTGAAACGAGCGCGCAATGCCGCGCTGCACGCGCCGGTAATCGGCTTCGGTCGTGACGTCATGACCGTCGAACACGATGCGCCCGCCCGAGACCGGCACCGTGCCGGTCAGCATGTGGAACAGCGTGGTCTTGCCCGCGCCGTTCGGGCCGATGACGGAGTGCACCGTGCGCGGCGCTACGCGCAGATCCACGCCGTGCAGCGCCGTGAACTTGCCGTAACGTTTGACGATGCCGCTGGCTTCAATCAGCACCTCGGGCACGTGGCTCATGTTGCATCTCCCTGCGTATCCAGTTTGCCGTTGGCGCCACCGCGCTTGCCGGTGATGCGATACCACAGCGATTCCCCCACGCCCCACAGGCCGCGATGCATGAACAGACTCACGGCAATGAGCAGCAGGCCGAGCAAGAGCAGCCAACGCGGCCAGAGCGTGGAGAGCCAGTCGGCTGCGAGCACGTAGAACGCCGCGCCCAGCACCGAGGCGAACAGATTGCCCGTGCCGCCGATCACCGTCATCACGAGGATCATTTCGCTCGTGTGGTACTCGATGTTGGACAGCGGCGCGATGCCCGTCATCAGGGCATGCAAGGCGCCCGCGAGCGCCGTGACGGCGCCCGAGATCGCGAACGCCACGAGCTTGAACGTCTTCACGTGATAGCCGATGGCAGCAGCGCGCGTCTCGTTGTCGCGAATGGCGAGCAGCGTGCGGCCGAATACCGAATCGGCCACGCGCAGCAGCACCGCGAACACGATCAGGAAAATGACCGCGACGAAGGTATAGAACTGCCAGGGGGTCTCGAGCGGGATCAGTGTCTTGCCGCCGAGCGCGAGCGATTTGCGCGGGATATCGAGCAGCCCGTTGTCGCCGCCGGTCCAGTCCGTGGCGGTGTAGGCGAAGAAGTAGAACATCTGCGCGCAGGCGAGCGTGAGCATCACGAAGTAGGTGCCCTTCTGCCGGATCGCAAAGCTGCCGACGACGGCCGCGATCGCGGCGCCCAGCACGATCGATGCGACGACGGCAATCGGCATGGGCAGCGAGGTGCGGGTGAGCATGATGCCCAGCGTGTAGCTGCCCAGACCGAAGAAGATGCCCTGACCGAACGAGAGCAGACCGGTGTAGCCGAGCAGCAGATTGCAGCCGAGCACGGCAAGCGCGTAGACGAGCACTTCGGTGGCGAGCGTGCCCGACGACAGCGTGAGCGGCAGGATCAGTGTGACGGCGGCGGCGAGCAGCCAAAAACGGTAACGTACCAGCATCATCCCCTCCCGAGCAGTCCGTGCGGACGCATGAGCAGCACGGCTGCCATCGCCACATAAATCATCAGTCGTGCGCCTTCCGGCCAGATCGTGCTCATCAGGCTTTGCACGATGCCGATCACGAGACCGCCGACGAGCGCACCGGCGAAACTGCCCATACCGCCAATGACGACCACCACGAAGGCAATGCCCAGCGCTTCAATGCCCATGAACGGTTCGACGCCGCGCACCGGTGCCGCCAGCACACCGGCCAAAGCGGCGGTGCCCGCCCCGAGGGCGAACGCGAGACTGAACACGCGGAACACGTTGATGCCGAGCAACGACACCATCTCGGACGACTCGCTGCCCGCGCGCACCGCGCTGCCCAGACGGGTGCCTTCGAGCAGCCACCAGAGCAAGGCCGCGAAGACCGCCGTGAAGCCGATGAGAAAGAGGCGGTACTTCGGATAGA
Organism: Pandoraea sp. ASV26; assembly: GCF_016428915.1. Taxonomy (GTDB): domain Bacteria; phylum Pseudomonadota; class Gammaproteobacteria; order Burkholderiales; family Burkholderiaceae; genus Pandoraea. The sequence goes on along the minus strand of NZ_JAELTP010000028.1, from coordinate 19,714 downwards.
TGAAGTTGCCCCACATCACCACGCCGTCGAGCACCTCGGGCACGGCGACGTTATCACCGAGCGGGCCCCAGACGATGATGACGAGTTCCTGCACGACCAGCGCGAGGCCGACCGTCACCAGGATGTGGAATTCGTGCGCCTTCTCGTAGATATGCGAGAGCAAGACCTTTTCGGCGATCCAGGCGAGCGCACCGACGACGATCGGGCAGACGATCAGCGCTAGCCAGAACGACAGACCCCATTGCAGCGCCTGATAGCAGAAATACGCGCCGAGCAGATAGAAGGCGCCGTGCGCGAAGTTCACGAAGCGCAGCAGGCCGAAGATGATCGATAACCCGACGGCGAGCAGGAAGTACAACATCCCGATCCCGACGCCATTGATGACTTGCAGCAAGTAGACGTTCATGCGCGTCCCGGAGAGCTTGAGTGGACGTGGAGCACCGTGCGCCGCCCGGCTTTTGCCGCGCGGCACAGACGACACATGCGGGGACGGCAAGGCGTCCCCGCGGGCGACATTTCGACAGCGCGAGCGCTGCTTCGTCAGGCCATCTTGCACTCGGTCTTGTCGAGCGGCAGGAACGATTTCCCGGCGCTGACAATGTCGGCGTAGTCGTCGGCGTTCTTCATCTTCGACTTCGCCTTGCCCTTGAGCAGATAGTAGTTCTTGAGCACCTGATGGTCGCCCTTGCGGATCTCTTCCGGACCCGTGAGGCCGTCGTACTTCATGCCTTCCATCGCGGCGATGACCGCCTTCGGGTCGGCACTGCCCGCCTTGACCATGCCGTCGAGCATGAGCTTGGTGCAGATGTACGATCCCGCGAGGCTGTAGTTCGGGTTCTGCTTGAAGCGGTCCTGCGTGCGCTTGACGAGATCGAGGTTCAGCGGCGATGCCACGGCGTGCCAGTACTGCGCGCCGAAGTACACACCCTCGCACAGATCGGCCCCGAGCGTCTCGAACTGTTCCAGCCCCGAGGCCCAGGCCATCAGGATCGTGCAGTTCTTCTTCATGCCGAAGCTGATGGCCTGACGCAGCGTGTCGGACGATTGCGAACCGAAGTTCAGAATGAGCAGCACGTCGGGCTTGGCGGCAGCGGCGTTCGTGAGATAGCCCGAGAACTCCTTCTCCGTGAGCGAGTGATAGCTGTTGCCAACGTGCTCGATGCCCTTCTCTTTGAAGATGTTCTTCGCGGCAGTGAGCAGGCCCTCGCCGAAGACGTACTGGGGCGTGATCGTGTACCAGCGCTTGGCCTTGGGCATCGATTCGATCAGCGGACGCACCGTCTGCTCGATCGCGCCGAAGGTCGGCACCGACCAGCGGAACGTGGCGTTGTTGCAGTCCTTGCCCGTGATTTCGTCGGCCCCGGCGGTGGTGATGAAGATGCCGCCGGCCTTCTCGGCTTCCTTACCCATCGCGAGCGCCTCGGACGACAGAATGCCGCCGGCAAAGAAGCGCGCGCCCTTTTGCTGTGCGATCTCCTGCACGCGACGGATGGCCGTGGCGGGTTTGCCTTCGGTGTCGAGGGTGGTGTAAGCGAGCGGGCGGCCGAGCACTTTGCCGTACTGCTCGACGATGAGCTTCATGCCGAGGTCGGCGAACTTGCCGTTGGCCGCGAATGGACCGGACATCGGCACCGGACACGCCAATTGAATGGCGCCGGTACTTTGCGCGAACACGTCGCGAGCGGTGAATAGGGAGCCAGGCAGAGACGCCGCAGCGGCGAGCTTCAACAGTTCACGACGATTCAATTGGGTCTCCAGGGAAGAGAGCAATCGTTCATGGGGTGCCAACGTGCAGCGCGTCACACGCTGACCGGCCACAGACCTGAGAAAATCGATCCGAGGCAGCGACCTGACAGTAACGACTTGCGACGTCCGGGGCCTTATCCCTATTCGTCATATTTATAATGATAAATAGGATGGATTTGATCGTAGGTATAATGCTTTCGAGTGTCAATCGGAAAAAATTCCGAGGCGGCACAGGCCAAAATTCGAGTGAACAGACCCTTTTGAGGCGCTACATGGCATTGGATGCGCAACTGGTGCGAGAGCCGTTGGAAATCAAACAGCAAAAACGCGGCGATCTCGTTGCCGAAGCCGTCAAACGTCTGATTACCGAGGGCAATCTGCTGCCCGGCGATCGTCTGCCGCGCGAAGTGGAACTGCAACAGATGTTCGGCGTGTCGAAGAGCACCATTCGCGAAGCGCTCAAGTCGCTCGAAGTGCAGGGGCTCATCAAGGTGAGCACCGGGCCGTCGGGAGGCGGCATGGTGGTGGAGGTGCCGCTCGAGCGCACGTTCCAGCTCATGCAGAACTATCTCTTCTTCAAGGAAGTGAGCATCGACGACATCTATACGGTGCGTCAGTTGCTGGAGCCCGAACTGGCCGCGGGTGCGGTGCCGCATCTGACCGAAGCCGACTTCGAGGCGCTCGAGCACAACATGGCGTGTTGCAGTCCGGCGTCGCATGACCGGCGCGAATTGCTGCGTCAACGTCAGGCCGATGTGGACTTTCACGACATTCTCGCGGCCGCCAATCCCAACAGCTTTCTGCGATTCACCTGCGAACTCATCAACGAGATGATTCGCCAGTTGATCGTGTTCGGCAACGAGACGCCACGACGCGAGCACGAGAAGTTCGGCACGGCGAACGTCAACATCCACCGCGAGATTACCGACGCCGCGCGCGCAGGCGACGCGCAACGCGTGCGCGAACTCATGCATCTCCACATGCAGGAGGCGCGCACTTATATCAAGCGGATGAACGGGAAACTGCGTGGCCGTCTGATCCTCGATTCGGATATCGCGGACATGCAGCAGCGCGTGCGCTCGCAGTTGGGTGCCGGCGCGCCGCAGACGCCGCGTCGCAAGTCCGCTGCCGTGACGACAACGCCGACGGCGGATGACGCCACGCCCAAGCGTGCGACACGCAAGGCGCCAGAGGGGAAGGCGGCGGCGAAGACCGCGCGCAAGACGTCAGCGAAGCCGAAGACGGCGGGCACGAAAGCGAAGGCTGGCGCGGCGGCGAAGGTGGCCGCGCCGCGCAAGCGTCGCGTGGCGTCGAGCTAGGGCAGGCTGACGACTCAGGGCAGGGCGGCCGGTTGCTGTTGCGTGCAGCAGTGAATGCCGCCGCCGCGCCGGGCGATCCCGCGAAGCGGCAACTGCACGATATGTCTGTCCGGGAAGGCTCGTTGCACGATGTCGTGGGCACGTGCGTCGGCGGCTGGATCGCCGAACGAGGCCATCACCACTCCCCCATTGGGCAGATAGAAGTTCACATACACGGGTGCGAAGTCGGGGTCTTCCGCGACATTGGCGGGCAGTGCCGCGAAGTCGGGCGACGGCAGCAAGCCGATGTCGAAGGACCGTCCACCCGCATCGCGCGCAAGCCGCAGCGCCCGCAGGTTTTCTCTTGCCTCACGCGACCATTCGTCGTTGCCGTCGGCCCCGGTCGCGAGCAGCACGCCGGGCCGCACAAAACACGCGGTGCCGTCGACATGACCATCGGTGATCGTGTCGAGCGACGAGCCCGGCAGCCACACGATGTGCGTCACGCCCAGCCAATGACGGAAGACATCTTCCGCCTCGCGACGTGTGAGCCCGGGGTTGCGGTTCGGATTGAGGATCGACGTCTCGGTCACGATCAACGTGCCCGCGCCATCCACATGCAACGATCCGCCTTCGGCCACGAGCGAAGCGGCCGATGTGCGCACGTCGATGGCTTGCGCGACGCGTTGCGCCACGTGCGGATCGGCGTCGGGCATCGGTCTCATCTTCTGTCCCCAGCCGTTGAAGTTCCAGCGCACTGCGTGCAGTGTCTGCGCGTCGTCGAAGACGAAGGTCGGGCCGGTGTCGCGCAGCCAGTGATCGTCGACGGGCATCGGGTGAAGTGTGGCGCTCACCGGCAGCCGTCGAAGGGCCTCGTCCAGATGCAAAGGATCGACGACCACGTGCAGTGGCTCGAACCGGGCGATCGCATGGGCAATGGCGCCCAGTTCCTGAATGACTTCGTGTCGGCGCGCGCCCGCCATGACCGTGTCGCTTGGCCATGCCATCCAGCAGGCGGCGTGCGGATGCCATTCGGGCGGCATCCTCCAGCGGCCGATGGCATGGGGGTGTGTCGGGTCGGAATTGCGCTGAGGTGCCGTCATGATTCGCGTGACCGTGAGAAAAGTGCCACCAGTGTAGGTGGCGCACGGCCTTCGCGACGGGGGTCAAAGCGCGTGGGGATCGGCCAGATGGACGGTAAGCCGCTTGAGGGCTCGCACCTGGCGAAGTGCGACGCGCAGATCGCACGTCGAAATTAGGCCAATGCCCCCTTCGTCGTCGCCGAGCGGCAGGCCGTCGCGTTCATACACAACGAGTGCGCCGACACCGATCGGCGTGTTGTACAACTCGTGCCACGAGAACATCACCGTGTAGCCGTCGGCCCCTTGCGCCAGCACGAACGCGCGCGTGAAGTCGCGTGCCTGCGGCAAATGCAGTCGTGCCACGTCGAGCAGTGCGGTCAGCCGTACGCCTTTGTAATCGCTCGCGCTTCGCACCTTCCGGCCCGACAGGCAGACGACGTCGAGTGGCCCGGTCAACTGCGTCGGCAGGCGCATGAGCGCACACAGATCGAAGGAATGACGACGATTGACGCAGCCGGAGACGACGACTTCGCGCGAGACGAGCGGCAGGGCCGACTCATGGGCCTCGCGCGCGGGGCTCACCAGTGTGAGGGGCGCGCCGTTGGCGGCAAGGCGAACGTCCGGCGAAGCGCCGGACGACGTACGCATGGGATCGATGGGCATGTCGGTTCGGTGTATGGGCTTAGGGGGCACCGGTCGCCTCAATATAGCGGCCGGGCCCTCACCGGACATACAAAGTGCCTGATAGCGTTTATTCGCGGGGCCTGAGCGTGCCCCGCATAGGCAACGACTTGCCGGTGCTGCGTCAACTCACGGAGCGAATGATGCGGTGCGGGCGCTGCGGCGTCGACACTTCGGCAAGCATAGCGCGTGCCTCCTGCACGTCTGCGAGCGTCTCACCGCCTTGCAGGGCGTCGAGCGCCTCGCGCAGCGCCGTGACATGCTCGTCATCGCCGGGCGCCTTGCCGCCACTCAGACGCAGCAAACTAAGCGACGCACGCAGGGTGAGCATCGGCGACGCCTGCGCCTGTGCGATCTGCATGGCGTGTTCGAGCCACGGGCGCACCGCGTCGTCGGGATGATGCCCCGCGCGCAGAAACTCGCCCTTCTGGCGCAGGAATTCCGCTTGCCAATGGGCGTCGCTGCGGCGCGCCGCCACATGGGCGCCGCGCTCGGCCGCGTGCAGTCCGAGCGCGATGTCGCCCGTGCCGGCGCACGCCTCCACGAGCAAGCCGAAGAACATGCCTTCGACGCCGCCCATGATTTCGCTCAGACGGCCCACGCTGTCGGTGATGCGCTCGAGACCGTTCACATCGCCGCGCGAGGCGAGTGCCCAGCCGCGAATCGTCTGCCCGGCAAGCGCCCAGAGTGCCACCCCTGCCTCCTTCGCCACTTCGCTCGCCTCGCTCGCCAGTGCCTCGGCAGGCGCGACTTCGCGTCGCAAGCGTCGCAACATCGCCGCAAACACCAGGGCAAACGAGAAGGAGTAGCGACGGCCCTGCTGACGTCCCAGTGAGAGCGCTTCCTCGCTGGCGCTCAGCGATGCGTCGTGACGGCCGGTGAACCAGTACGCCCACGACAGGAACGACAGTCCGGTGACGCGCGCGTCTTCCCCAAGGCCGGTGTCGGCATGTTCGGGCCGGTAATGCGCGAGGCCCGTCTCCAGCGCAGTGACCGCCCCGCCGAAGTCGCCGCGGCAGCACAGGCTGTTGCCAAGCGCGTAGTACGCATGAGCGAGCAGCGGCGGGGCGTCGGCCTGTTCGGCGATGAGGATGAGTTTGCGCGAGAGATCCACGCTGCGCTCGAAGTCGCTCCACGAACTGGAGCCGAGCCACAGACCCCAGTAGACGGGAAAGAGCGTGACGTCGTCGCCCATCGGTTGCGCGAGCGCGAGCGCCGTCTCGAAATTGTGACGCGCAGGTTCCGAGCCGTAACCATGCAGCGAGACGAGCGGCACGCCGAGCGCCATGCGCAGTTGCAATTCGCGTTGCGCGGTCTGAGCGCTGGTGCCCGTCTGTCGCAAGACGTCCAGCGCGCTCTGATAGTGCGCGCACGCTTCACGGAACGCCTGACGCTCCGTCGCGTATTCGCCGGCGAGACGATAGTGCTCGATGGCGGCGTCCGGTTCGTTGGCCTGACGGAAATGCCAGGCGAGGACTTCGGGCTCGGTCTGCACTGCGCTCGCGTCATGCTCGCGCATCGCGAGCGCGATGCGGCGGTGGGCATCCTGACGCCGTTCCTGCGGCTGCGCGTCGTAGGCGGCTTTGTGCAGCAGCGCGTGACGGAAGACGTAGCGGCCATTGTCCTGACGTTGCACGAGGCCACAAGCCACGAGCGTGTCGAGCGCGCGCTCGACGAGCGCCATCGAACGCCCGCTCGCGGCGGCGAGCAGGTCGGCGTGAAACTCCGGGCCGAGGCACGACGCGAAGTGGACCACGGGCTTGGCGCTGCCCGCAGCGTCGATGCGCGCCATCATCAATTCCTGAAGGCTGGCCGGCATCGGCATGGCGCCGGTGTTGCCGCGTCCGCCTTGTTGCGCAGCGGTGGCGCGCGCCAATTCCTGCAAGAACAGCGGTACGCCCTCGGCCAGATGCACGATGCGCTCGCGCATGGCCGCCGGCAGCGCCACGCGCGGGGTCGCCGCGCGCACGATGGCCGCGGAGGCACCCGCGTCGAGCGGCGCCAGATCGATGCGGCGCAAGCCCGTCGTGTGATGCCACGGCAGCTCGAACTCGGGCCGCGCGCACACGATCAGCAGACGCCCGCCCGGCGGATTCTCCGCCATGAGCGCGAGCAATTCCTGGGTGGACGGATCGGCCCAGTGCGCGTCGTCGATCATGAGTACGCCGCCGTCGGGCAGCAGTGCTGCGAGCAGGGCGGGCGCTTCGTCGAGCACGGCCTGCTTCCACGCGTGCGGCACGTTGCCGTCGGCGTGCATGTCGAACAACGCCCGCAAGCGACGATGCGCGAGCAGGGCAGGTTGCGGGAGTTGCGAGCCGTCGGCAGACGTCTGCGTGCGCAGCCAGCGGGCAATCGGATGGAAGGGGGTGCCCGCGCCGTCTTGCGCACAGGCCAGATCGATCACGCGCAGACCGCGCGTCTCGATGAAATGACGCACCAGCGCCGACTTGCCGATCCCCGCTTCGCCGATCACCAGCGAGAGCATGCCCTGACCGGTACTGGTGTCGCGCATGGCCGCGTGGGCGCAAGCGAGTTCGGCGAGCACGGCGTCTCGCCCGAAGATCATCGCCGCGCGGCGGCGCGAACGGCGCTCCGGCGTCGGATCGGGATTGACGCGAAACACCGGGATTTCCCGATTGGCGTGACGCTCGCGCACGCTGCCGTGCGGCGTGGTGGCAATCGCTACGCCGATGAGGCGCTGCGTGGCTTCGCAGATCACGACTTCGCCGGGCAGCGCCATGTCGGCCAACTGCGTTGCCGAGCGTGAGACGCGCCCGCCCGTGTCGGGGCTGTCGTCGGCGACCGAACTGATGACGAGTCCGGTGTGAACGCCCACACCAATGCCCACGCGTGCGGTGCTCGCCTGCACGCAGCGCATGGCGGCTTCGACGGCGTGGCGTCCCGCGCCTTCGAGCGCGGTGGGGTAGCCGAAATAACCGAGCAGCCCACCTGTGGGCGTGCGCATCGTGTAGCCCCACGACTGACGAAGGATCGTCTCGCATTGCACGAGCGGCGGACGCATCATGCCGACGAGCTGATCGGGATCGTCGATGCCGTTGGGCGCGAATTCGATGGCCACGACCGTCAGTTGACGACGCTCGGGTCCTGTCGCGCGCTGCTCCATACGGGCGGGCGGCGTCTCCAGCAACTGCGTGAGCGCCTCGCCGGGCAACTCGCCCAGTTCATCGTGGAGGATGTCGCACAGGCGGCGATATTCGGCTTCGGCTTCGTCGCGACGCCCGGCGCGCAGCAGCAGCGCCAGCAGGCACTGCCAGCCCGATTCGTCGAACGGGGCGAGCGCCACCAGTTGTCGTGCGTGAGCGAGTGCCTGATCGAGGTCGCCCAGCCGCGCGTAGCCATCGGCCAGCAGTCGTTCGCCGAAGACACGGCGGCGCTGATATTCGTCGCGTTGCAGCTCGATCCACTGTTCGAGATCGGGCGTGTCACGCACCGACAGGCCATGCAGGAAGGGCCCCTGGTAAAGCGCGACGGCGTCGGCCAGCGTCTGGAGATGGGCGGCGAGATCGAGTCCCGTCACGCCGTCGAGCGTGCGGTTCGCCTGCTCGATCATGCCCGCGAAAACGTGGGCATCGATCCACAGGCCGATTTCGGGGCGCAGACGCACCACCTGACGATCGGACTCGAAGAGTTCGTCGCCGAGGGTGTCGCGCAGATGGAAGAGCATGCGCTTGAGTTTGTCGCGACCGCCCTGGCCGTCTTCGTCTGGCCAGAACAGGTCGGCGAGTGCGCCGCGTGTGTGATAGCCCGGTTGCAGGGCGAGATAGGCCAGTAACCCGCGCGCTTTCGTGTACTTCACGGCGCAGGCCTGTTTGCCTTGTTCGACCCGCATCGGACCGAGCAGGTAGAGCGATCTGGTGGCTTGCATTGTCCCTGGACGGCAAATAGGCGACGCCGGCGCACACTTCGAAGTGTTGCACCGGTGTCGCGAATTTCATGATGTCGTCTGGCCAGACCGACGTTTCCGGAAGACAGCGAGCGCTGCCGTCGGCGCCGGAAAGTCTGCCATATGGCAAGACGCCAAGGCCGTTCCGGGGGGGCTCCGGCCGAATGCTTCAGGTGTTACAAGCGCCAGTATAAACAGGTGTATGAATTCCGTCGGAAATACCTGAGAAATTCGCACGATATTTTGAAAATGACGCCATACCGCCGTCTTCATGCCATTACTGACACATGACTGTGCGATACGGCGTCCATCACGTTTCGCCCATCACGCCATCACACATCGCGGCGTTCAGGCCGGCGGTTGCCAGATCGTGGCGTCGGCGGCGTCGATTCGCCTGGGCAGCAGACCTGCCTGTGTGAAGACGTCGGCAATGCGCTGCTGCTCGGCGATGGCGTCACGCCCCACGGGTTGCACGTCGTAACTGCGTCGCTTGTTGGCCGCTTCGACCGTGGCGGCGTCCAGCCCCCAGATGGGCGCGAGCTGGGCCGCGGCGTCGCGCGGGTTGGCGCGTGCCCACAAACCCGTTTCGCTCAGTGTCTGGTAGACCGCGCGCAGCACGGCGTCGTGATCGCGGGCAAATGCGGGCGTTGCGAGGTAGTAGCGTTGATAGCCTGCGAGGCCGCGTGCCGTGGTGAGCGTGCGTACCTTGTCCTGACGTTCCACGCTCGCGAGGAACGGATCCCACGTCACCCAGGCGTCGACGTTGCCGCTGGCAAACGCCGCGCGTCCGTCGGCCGGCGTGAGGTAGGCGGGCTGCACGTCATTGATGCGAAGGCCAACGCTTTGCAGCGCCGCGATCAGCAGGTAGTGCACGCCCGCGCCCTTGGTCACGGCAATGCGCTTGCCCTTGAGATCGGCGAGCGTCCTGATCGGGGAGTTTTGCGGCACGAGGATCGCTTCGGCGTCCGGCGACGGCGTCTCGCGAGCGACATAAGCGATACGTGCCCCCGCCGCCTGTGCGAACACGGGCACCGTGTCGGCCACGTCGGCCGAGAAATCGATGCTGCCCACATTGAGCGCTTCGAGCAACGGCAGCCCGCTTGTGAACTCATGCCATGTGAGCGTGACGTTATGCGGCGCGAGCGCCTTCGCCAGCGTGCCGCGCGCCTTGGCGAGCACGATGAGCGTTGACGACTTCTGATAGCCGATGCGCAGCGTGAGCGGCGCGGCGGCCGCACGGGCGTTGTCGCTGAGCGCCAGCGCCCCCGCCGCGCCGAAGGCATGGACGGCGCCGCCGGCAAGCATGGCCGTGCCCGCGCGCTGGAGAAAGCGGCGGCGCTGCGCATGGCGCGGGTCAGTTTCGCAGGCGTGATGCGTTGGGGCGGGCAGGGTGGAATCGATCTGACGGGACATGGCGAAGAGAGAGGAAAGACGGTGACGACGCAGCACAAGGGCCACGCAGGCAAGGGATCCCCCTTGTATCGCGAGGTCGGCCGCGCACGCCAATAAGCGATTCATCTTTGTATAGCGGCGCGACCGTCATATCGATATGACGTCACTCGGCACGCTGAATTTGCCAGCCGAAACAGACACGGCTTGTCAAAACCGCGCGATTTGCTAAAAAGTTCCGCAAGCGTTGCGTCGTTGACGCTAGGGAAAACCCTGATGTCCAGGTGCTCGGCGGCGCGAATACCGATCATGTGTCGACGACGCAATCATTGTGATTTCATTACCTTACGAATCCAACGCACCGCATTGGTGCTTATGTGTTACGGCGTATTACAGAAAAACGTGTGATTTCAGAGGGTTACGGTAAATCGCGTGTCTTGTAATGAAAATCATTCCTATTTATATTCGCGCCTCATGCCGAAGGTGACGATCGGGAATGCGGTGAGTGAAAAGACAGCGTGCTTCCTGGTCCGTCATCCGTCGGCGTTTTTGCATTCCATTCCGATAACGACGTACTTCGAAACCGATCATGATGCAACGCAAGCCGCTGGCTCTGGCAATGATGGCGCTCTTCGCCACGCCGCTCGCCGTCACGTACACCTCGCCGGCCATGGCGCAGAGCGCGGACCCAGCCCCGGCCCAACCGCAGGGCGCGACGCAAAGCGCGGCACCAGCCGCCACGCCCTCGGCCGTGCTGCCGCAGACCGAGGTGTCCGGCACGACGATTCGCGACGAATATCAGCGTGACGTGTCGACCGTCGGCGGCAAGATACCGACCGCGATTCGCGACATTCCGCAGTCCGTCACAGTGATCGACAAGGCGGTGATGCAGGCGCAGGGAGCCACGTCGTTTGCCGACGCGCTGCGCAGTTCGCCCGCCATTACCATCGGCGGCGCCGAGGGTGGCCAGATCGGCAACAACATCAACCTGCGCGGCTTCACGGCTCGCACCGACATCTATCTCGATGGTTTTCGCGATCGCGGCCAGTACTATCGCGACACGTTCTACCTCGACTCCATCGAAGTGCTGGAAGGCCCGTCGTCGATGCTCTTCGGACGCGGCTCGACCGGTGGCGTGATCAATCAGGTCAGCAAGCAGGCGAATCTCAAGCCGCTCAACGAAATCTCGGGCACGATCGGCACCAACGACCGGTACCGCACGTCGTTCGACTTCAACCATCCGCTCTCGGACACCGCCGCCTTCCGGATCAATGGCTTCGCGCAGGACATTCACACCACGCGCGACGTCATGAACAATCAGGACTGGGGTGTCGCGCCTACGCTCAAGCTGGGCATCGGTACGCCCACGCAGATCACACTCTCGGCGCTGATCGAACATAACCGCGACATGCCGGACTACGGCACCGTCGGCTATAACGGCAGCCCGTTGCCGATCTCGAAGAACCAGTTCTACGGCCTGACGACCGACCGCACGGTGCAGGACGTCATGAGCTTCTCGGCGAAGATCGAGCACAAGGTCGACGACAGCCTGAAGATCACGAACCAGACGCAGTACAGCCGCTACGTCATCGACGCCATTGAAACCGCGCCGCATGCGGTCGGCGTGCCCAACGGCACGGGCGGCTTCACGGCGCTGCCCACCGGCGCGACCGCCGGCATTCCGTCGTATTCGCTCGATCAGCTCTGGGTGCAGTTGCAGAGTCATGACCGCAAGATCACCGACACGTCGCTGTTCAACCAGACTGACGTCGTGAAGAGTTTCTCGACCGGGCCGTTCAAGCACACGGTGATCGCCGGGGCGGAACTGGGGCGCGATACCTACGAGAATCAGGCGTATCTGCGCACGGGCGCGGGGCAGGCTTCGGGCTACCTCGGCTGGATTCCGGCCGATAGTACGGCGTACTACTCGAATCTGCCGAACGTGACGACGAGCGTCGGCAATCTGGCGCAGGGCTCGGCCGAGACGGTCGCGTTTTATGCGAACGACACCATCGAGCTGAACAAGCAGTGGAAGCTCGTCGGCGGTTTGCGCTGGGATCGATACAAGGCGCAGCTCTCGAACACCCTCAACGCGCCGGGCTACGCAACGCAGACGGTCAACTACACGAGCGTGCGCACGGGCCTGATCTATCAGCCGAGCGAAGCGCAGTCGTATTACTTCTCGTACGGCACGTCGTTCAACCCGTCGCTCGAAACGCTCACCGTCACGAACAACACGCAGGCATTGCCGCCTGAGACGAACCAGTCGTTCGAAGTCGGCAGCAAGTGGAATCTGTTCGACGACAATCTGTCGATCAACACCGCGCTCTTCCAGGTCACGCAAAACAATTCGCGTACGCAGACCGGCACGTCGGGCGAATACACCGACGCGGGCAAGGTGCGCATTCGCGGTGCCGAAGTGAGCGCCACGGGGCACATCACGTCGAACTGGCAGGTGATGGGCGGCTACATGTTCCTGAATTCGCAGGTGCTTCAGGCGAACGACGGCACGCAGGGCAACGTGTTGGCGAACACGCCGCGTCACTCGCTCACCGTCTGGTCGACCTACACGCTGGGTCACTGGGAAGTGGGGGGCGGCATGAACTACATGTCGATGCGCTATGCGGCAAACACGAACCTGATTCGCGTGGGCGGTTACACGCGCTGGGATGCCACCATTGCCTACCATCAGCCGAAGTACGACATTCGCTTCAACCTGCTCAACGTGTTCAACAAGAACTATTTCGACGGGCTGATTCAGTCCGATGGCGGACGTGCCACACCGGGTATCGGACGCACGGCGTTGCTCACGGGCACGTACCGCTTCTGACGAGATCCGGTGGCGCAGCAAGGCGTGGCCGGATCGCCAACGCCTGAGCGCTGCGCCATCGCGCTTGACGAAAAATGACGCACAATACGAGGCGCGAGCCGGCGGTATCGCCGTGTTCGCGCCTTGTGCATTCTCGAGGGATGTCAGCCCATGTTGCTCCGTATTCCGAATGTGCTCAGCGCCGATCAGGTGCGCTGGGTTCGCGCCAGGCTCGATAACGCGGGCGACGCCTGGGTCGACGGGCTCGCCACGGCGGGCTATCAGGGCGCGCCGGTCAAACAGAACCAGCAGATCGACGAACGCTCCGCCGTCGCGCGCGAACTCGGTGACGTGATCCTCGGCGCGCTCGAGCGCCATCCGTTATTCATCAGCGCCGCATTGCCGAACAAGGTCTACGCGCCAATGTTCAACCGCTACGGCGAAGGCATGCACTTCGGCAATCACGTGGACGGCGCGATTCGTCTGCAACCGGGCAGCGGCATGCGCATTCGCACCGACATCTCCGCAACGCTCTTTCTCACGGCACCGGACGAATACGACGGCGGTGAACTCGTGATCGAGGACCAGTACGGCGCGCATCAGGTGAAGCTGCCGGCCGGCGAGATGGTGCTGTATCCGGCGACCAGTCTGCACCGCGTGAACCCGATTACGCGCGGCTCGCGCGTAGGGTGTTTCTTCTGGGTGCAGAGTCTCGTGCGAGACGACACGCAGCGCACGCTGCTGTTCGACATGGATAACGCGATTCAGCGGCTCAACGCAACGGACGCGGACGAGACGGCGCGCCGCACGCTCGTCGGCAGTTATCACAACCTGCTGCGCCTGTGGAGCGAGACCTGAGCGCGCAGGGGTGTCAGTCGTTCGACACGTTCGCCTCGATAAAAAACGCCCGATCCCTGCATGACCGCAGGGATCGGGCGTCTCACGACATGCCGGGCAGTCGCGCCCGGCGGCGCTGGCCTCGCGCTTATTGTTCCTGACCTGCCGGCGGTTGCGTGCCCGGTGCTCCTTTGTGCATCTGGCTGCGACGCTGCATCGCCTTGTCGTGCCAGGCCTTCATCTTGGCCCAGCGCGCCTTGATGGCGTTGCTCACGAGGGTTTTCTGGTCGTTGTTCAGCCCGTTGTACACGTTCAGCCAGGCATCTTCCGTCTGGCTGCGAAGCTGACGGTTCTGATCGTAGACCTTCTCGCGTGCAGCACGCATGCCGGCCAGATCGAGCACTGGCTGATCCTTGGCCTGCGCGATCATCTGACGGAACTGTTCGCCATTCTTGCGCATGGCGTCGTGGTTCTGCTTCGACGTGCTCACGGCCTGTTGCCAGGCTTGTTCCTGCTGTGCGTTGAGCTTGAGCTGGTCATGCAGCTTGCGAATGTCGCCGAGCCCCCAGGGACCGTGGCCGCCGCGCATATGGTGCATTGCAGCGTGCGGGCCCGTGGCCGGCGCAGTGGCGTCTGCTGCATGAGCGACGCCGAACATCGAGGTGGCGACAAGGATTGCCGACGCGGCGGCGATCTTCAGTTGGCGCATGGTGTTGACTCCTGTTGATACTGCCGGAATTGGCAGTTTCAGAGTAAGTCATCGTTGCGCCGAACAGGTTGCAAAGTGCAACCGCAGTATTACCCCACGTTACCAATGCGCGCGTTCGCAATATTCCGAAACGACTCGGCCCGCCTTTGCCGATAGTCGACAAGGGCGGGCCGTCACGATCGTTCACGCCGCACCGGGCGCGACGATCCTTTCCCGATGAATCGATGCGTCGATCAGTCCCAGGCGCCGCGTCCGCCGGACACGCTGTAGCGGCCCGCCCCGAAGAGAATCACGCACAGGCCCATGAGCAGATAGAAGCCTTGCAGCTCCAGCGCCCAGCCGCCGGTCTTCGCGAGGTCGCCCAGTTGGGTCAGGTGAACCAGCGAGAAGGCGACGAGCATGTTGCACACGACGAGCAGGCCGCCCAGACGCGTGAGCACGCCGAGAATCAGCAGCACAGGCGCGAGCACTTCACCCAGATAGGCGCCATAGGCGAGAAAACCCGGCAGTCCGTGCGACGTGATCATGCCCTGGATGAAGCCAACGCCGTTGATAACTTTATTGACGCCGTGAAACAACAGCAGGATACCGAGGGTGAGGCGCAGGATCAGTTTGCCGAGGTCGTCTCTGGTGCTCTGCATGGTGAAGGCTCCTTCTTGACTCGCTTGTTCGCGTGTGGGGGCTGACGGGTAACGGAGGTGGCACGCTCTGGCGTGAGCCGTGCCGGCCAAATGGGCACCACTGTATCAAATCGTTACGGCGCTGTCTGCGGCTGTCTCAGTGAATTCAGGCACATAGCGTTCGCCGGGTCCGAACGGGGGATTACAACCCGTTACTTTTCGGACTCCCCGGTTACACGACGGCTGTCGGCGTGGCGCCCGCTCGCTTCGTTAATCCGCATAAGGACGCGGACATTTGCTGGCAATCCTGCCAACGGTCGCGGTCCCGCCGGTTCCCCGGATACGCATTCATCAAATCGTGTTCGGGCATTTTCAAAGCACTGCCAAAGCCAATAAGGATTCCATCATGAATGTCCGTAAAACTCTGATTCTGAGCGCCGTGACCGTTGCCCTCGGCGGTGTGTTTGCCTCGCAGGCATTTGCTCAGAGCAGCGCGACCGAGACGGCGCGCGACATCAATCAGCAACAGCGCATCGAAAACGGGTTGAAGAGCGGTCAACTCACGACGAAGGAAGCGTCGAGCCTCGAGAAGGGCGAGGCGAAGATCGATCGCATGCAAGCGCACGCCGATCGCACGGGGGATACGGCGGCCGAGAAGGCTCGCATTGCCAAGGCGCAGAACCAGGAAAGCGCGAAGATCGCTCAGCTCAAGCACAACGGCCGGGTGGCGAATCCCACGTCGAAGTCTTCGGAGCGCATGCAGGCTGACGTGCAACGTAACGTCGATCAGGAAAAGCGCATCGCGCAGGGACAGGCCGCCGGTACGCTGAACAATCGCCAGGTCGGCAGCCTCGAGCGCGGGCAGGCGCACGTCGACAGCGCCGAAGCTCGCGCAGGTAGTAACGGTCACGTGAGCGCGGGTGAGCAGGCCGGTATCCAGCACCGCGAGAATCATCAGAGCCATCGCATTCATCAGGACAAGACGAACGGATGAGTTGCCGCTGACTTCGGTTGCCGTGCATGACGCAAGCGCCACCCTTTACCGGGTGGCGCTGTGGTTTTGGGGCTATCATCGGCGTCACAACGAAACCGGAGGATGCTCAGGATGGAGCTGGTGCAAGCGCAGAAGATGCTCGACGAACTCGTCTCGCCGTGGGTGCGGCAACTCAATCTTCAGATCGAGGCGACCGGGCCCGAACAAAGCGAATTGCGACTGCCGTTCGACGCTGCGTTCAAACATGGCGGCGGTGTCATTTGCGGACAGGTGTTCATGGCGGTGGCCGACACCGCGATGGTAGTGGCGCTCTCGGCCGCGCTCGGCGGCTTCCAGCCGATGACGACCGTCACGCTCAACACGCAGTTCATGCGCCCGGTCACCGATGGCGATCTGCGCGTGATCGCGCGAATTCTGCGTCGCGGCAAGAATCTGGTGTTCGGCGAGATCGAGATTTTCGATGCGTCGGGCAAGATGGCCGTGCACGCCACCACGACCTACGCGCTGCTTTGAGCGCGTCGTTGGCGTCGTAGCGTTGTAGCGAGGCACAGCGACGCGTAGTGACACATAGCGAGGCGTGCAACGTCGAAGCGCGATGAAGCCCGATGAAACGCGATATTACCGAGGAGGCCAAGTGTTCGATCAGATCGTATTCGCCGGTGGCGGCAACCGTTGCTGGTGGCAGGCGGGATTCTGGGAACGCGTTGGGCGCGACGTACCGCTGCGGCCGCGCGTCATCACCGGGATATCGGCCGGTGCGGCCACGGCATGCATGCTGCACATGCGCGCGTCGGACTGGGTGATGGAGTATTACCGGCGCGCACTCGCGAGCAACCGCAAGAACGCGTACTGGGGCAATCTGCTGCGCGGTGAGCGGGTGTTTCCGCATTACCGCATCTACCGGCAGGCACTGCTCGACATCTATGACGGCCAACTCGACAAGCTTGCCGCCGGGCCGGAGATCCGTGTGGGGGTGTCGCACATCCCGCGCTGGCTCGGACCGCGCACGGCGACGGCGGCGGGACTGATGGCGTACAACATCGACAAGCATGTGCGCCGTACGCTGCATCCGACGCTCGCCCGGCGTCTGGGCTTCACCCCCGAATTCGTGCGCGCGCAGGATTGCCGCTCAACCGAGGAGTTGGCCGATCTGATGCTGCAATCGTCCTGCACGCCGCCGTTCACGCCGATTCTGCGACGCGGCGGGCGCGCGGTGCTCGATGGCGGCATGGTCGATAACGTGCCCGTCGATGCGCTCGATGCCACGCCCGGCCACGTGCTCGTGCTGGTAACGCGGCGCTATCCGCGGCCGCAGATCTTCACGCAGCATCACGGCGGGCAGGACCGGCTGTATGTGCAGCCGTCCGTGCCTGTGCCGATTTCCAGTTGGGATTACACGCGCCCCGACATGATGGGCCCGGCATTCGCGCTGGGCGTCAAGGATGGCGAGACGTTCCTGCGACATCTGGACACGATGAAGTAGGCGACGCCTCGCTGGCGTGAGGGGTGCGACGGATGCGAAGGCTGCAACGGTTGCAACGCAGGTGATACGCGCAGTGGTGTCAGCGTCCGAAGCCGAGCAGTGCGGCCGGGTTGGCGACGTGTGTGCGGTCGCCGTTCAGGAAGTCGACGATGTTCTGGAAGGCCACGCGGAAATACAGTTCGTAGCTTTCCCGTTCGACGTAACCAATGTGCGGCGTGCACACACAGTTCTCCAGGCGCAGCAGCGGGTTGCCTTGCAGAATCGGTTCGCTCTCGAACACGTCGATGGCCGCCATGCCGGGACGGCCGCGATTGAGCGCCGTGATCAACGCGTTTTCTTCCACCAGTTCCGCCCGGCTCGTGTTCACGAACAGCGCGGTCTGCTTCATCTGTAGCAGATCTTCGAGTTTGACGAGGTGACGCGTCTGGTCGTTCAGGCGCAGGTGCAGCGACAGCACGTCGCTTTGCGTGAAGAGTTCTTCCTTGCTGTTCGCCACGCGCAGGCCATCGGCTGCCGCCGCTTCGCGCGAACCCTCGCGGCCCCACACCATCACTTCCATGCCGAAGGCGCGGCCGTAGCCTGCCACGAGACGGCCGATCTTGCCGTAGCCCCAGAGGCCGAGCGTCTGCCCGCGCAGCACCTGACCCAGGCCGAAGTTCGGCGGCATGCTCGACGATTTCAGGCCGGACTGCTGCCAGGCGCCGTGCTTGAGGCTGGAGACGTATTGCGGAATGCGACGCTGGGCCGCCATGATCAGCGCCCAGGTGAGTTCGGCCGGCGCGATGGGCGAGCCCACGCCTTCGAGCACGGCCACGCCACGGGCGGTGCAGGCGTCGATATCGATGTGATTGCCGGCGCGGCCGGTCTGACTGATGATTCGCAGACGTGGCAGTTTGTCGATGAGCTGCGCGGTGATGGCGGTGCGTTCGCGAATCAGTACGAGCACTTCGGCTTCGCCGACGCGAGCCGTGAGTTGCCCGACGCCTTTGACCGTGTTGTTGAAGACCTTGACGTCATGACCGGCCAGCAGGGAGAAGCAGTCGAGCTTGCGAACGGCGTCCTGATAGTCGTCGAGAATGGCAATTTTCATGGCGAAACGTAATCGGATCGGCGCGGGACAGGCGTCCTGCGCGGACGGAACAATTGTCTGAGGCCGCCGCACTGGCGGGCGTTCTGGTCGTTGACACGGGCGGCGTCTATCGGGGCAAATCCCCCGCCGGCCTTGTTGCGACGCAGCACCGGCGCGATTTGCGCGGTGGTATGCTGACGCCTCGTTTTGCATAGTATGGCAGGTGTCCTGGCAACCATGGCGAAACCGCCTCAACACGATGGCAAAAAATCGAATCCACCCCGCAAACGCAAGTCGGACCTGGTGAACGAGACGCCTGAAGCGCACGTATCGGTGCGCGTGTTGCCTCCTGCCTTCCTGCGTGTGCTGTTGCGTGCGTCGCGAGACGCACAACACGCTCCCTACTTCACGCGGCCTGAGCCTGCGAGCGTCCGGATTCCCGGCGCCCGGGGCAATCGCCGGGGCACGTTTGCCCTTCCGGTATCCCCGACCGGAGGGGCGGCCCGGCGATTCAAGGTGCCCGCTCGGCGGACGCCCGTCGTCCGCATCGATTTCTCGACTCTGCATGGAGACAATCCCCATGACGCAAGCCAGTGTGGGCGCCAGCGCGCCCAACGCCTCCTCCTCGTCCAATGTCGCCACACGTGATCTGCCCGGCTGGGTGCGTCACCGCAAGCTGATCGATTGGGTGTCGCACATCGCGACGATCACGCAGCCCGAGCGTGTCGTCTGGTGCGACGGTTCGCAGGAGGAATACGACCGTCTGTGCGAACAGATGGTGGCCGCCGGTACGATGAAGCGGCTCAACCCTGCCAAGCGTCCGAACTCGTTTCTCGCGCTGTCCGATCCGTCGGACGTGGCGCGTGTGGAAGACCGCACGTTCATCTGTAGCGAAAAACGCGAAGACGCCGGCCCGACCAACCACTGGATCGATCCGCGTGAAATGCGCACCACGCTCGATGGCCTGTTCCAGGGTTGCATGCGCGGTCGCACGATGTATGTCGTGCCGTTCTCGATGGGACCGCTCGGCTCGCCGATCGCTCACATCGGTGTGGAATTGTCCGACACGCCTTACGTGGCCGTGAACATGCGC